>NZ_JBQLIA010000030.1:0-28563 GCF_056034345.1 Marinococcus sp. LNSP9103-4
ACAAAAGCATGGCTTGCGCTGGACGCTCCTCGCCGGAGGGGCACGAAACACCGCGCAGGCGATGCTTGTTTATGCGGCGATGAACCTCAAAAAACTCGCCACCTGGCGGTGGCGACAGACGTGCGCCGGCCGTTGGAGGCTTCTTCCTCCCTCAATGGCACAAACAAAGGCCTCCGAAATTCATTTTCGGAGGCCTTTGTCTACAATCTGAGACCGCCGAAGCGGTCTTTTTCTGTTTGTAAAGTACCGGGAAATGAAAAGTTCGGCCGGTGCCATATATGCAAACGGGACGAAATATGTTAGTTTTGAAAATGATGAGCAGATGCTACATGTTCAACAATCTAATGGGCGGGGTGCAGGAGGATGAGGAAAATCAATATTGCTATTGACGGGCCGGCCGGTGCTGGGAAAAGCACTGTATCGAAAGGATGTGCCGTACAGCTTGATTATACATACATCGATACAGGAGCAATGTACCGGGCGCTGTCGTTAAAGGCGCTGCGCACAGGCACGCCCCTGGACGACGGTGGAAAAATGACGGAGCTGTTAAAAGCCGCCAGCATCCGTCTTGTCGGTAACCCGAAGGTGAGCGAAGTATACCTCGACGGGGAAGACGTGTCTGAAGCTATCCGTACGAGCGAGGTGGACAGCGTTGTATCTCTGACCGCGGCCCACCTTGGTGTACGTGAGGAAATGGCTCTGAAGCAGCGCCGGCTTGCGGCAGAAAAAGGGGCGGTGCTCGATGGCCGGGATATCGGCACTACCATTCTTCCGGATGCGGAATTAAAAATATTCCTGGTTGCTTCAGCAGAAGAGCGTGCACTTCGAAGGTACAAGGAGGTGCAGGAGCGTGGCACCCCGGCGAATTACGATGAAATTTATGAAGCGATCATTCACCGGGACGAGTTCGATAAAGCCAGGGAGCATTCTCCGCTAAAAAAAGCAGAGGATGCTGTGGAGATTGATACGACTGCTCTTACCATCCCGGAAGTTATCACCAGGATCACAGCGCTCGCAGAAGAGAAGGTGAATCAGTCTCATGATGTATAATATCGTAAAGTATTCTGCCTATTTTCTTGCGGTTATTTTTATGCGTGTCCGGGTGACCGGAAGAGAGAACGTGCCGAAGGAAGGGCCGGTTCTGATCTGTTCGAATCATATCAGCAACTTTGATCCGCCTCTGCTTGCCACTCATATTCGCAGAAAAGTGCACTTTATGGCTAAAAGCGAATTGTTTAATAAAAAAATTCTGGGTTTTATTATGTATTTTGTCGGAGCTTTTCCCGTCCGCAGAGGCGTGGTAGACCGAAAGTCATTAAAACAGGGAATTCAATTTTTAAACGAGGGACAGGTTTTATGTCTTTTTCCTGAGGGTACTAGGAGTAAAAGCGGGGAAATAGGAAAAGGATTAACCGGCGCCGGTTTTTTTGCTCTCCGTTCAGACGCAGCAGTAGTTCCGGTTGCTATCAGCGGCCGTTACGGTCTGTTCAGGCGTGTGAATGTAGTGATAGGCCGGCCGGTGCCCATGCAGGACCTTCGGACGAATAAAGCGAAAGCTGAAGAAGCGACCGAAGTAATCATGGAAGAAATTAAAGCCGTTCATCACCAGGCAAAGACAGGCACCAGCCAGCTGCAGTCCGGTTAACACTTCAAAATCCCCAAAAACCCCATAGACAGGATTTAAGGACACTGAAGGAGGCAATGGTCAATGGCAGATGAAATGAACAACGAACTTGAAGGTATGAAAGAGTTTAACGTGGGAGATATCATTACTGCCACAGTAACAAAGGTAGAGGAAAAACAGGCGTACGCGGATGCCGGTTATAAAGTGGATGCGGTTATTCCGATCAGCGAACTTTCAAGCCTGCACGTAGAAAAAGTAGACGATGTGCTCAAGGAAGGAGATCAGCTCGAATTCAAAGTAACAAAAATGGAAGATGATGAGCTGGTTCTCTCCCGCCGGGCAGCACTTGCTGATAAATCCTGGGGCGAGCTTCAGGAAAAGTATGAATCCGGCGATGTTATTGAAGCCCAGGTGGCTGAAATTGTCAAAGGCGGGCTTGTGGTCGATCTAGGCGTGCGTGGCTTTATCCCGGCTTCGCTCGTGGAAAGATATTATGTGGAAGATTTTTCAGATTATCAGGGGAAAACATTAAGACTAAAAATTGCAGAAATAGATCCGGAAGAAAACAAGCTGATTTTATCTCAGCGTGCCGTTCTGGACGAGGAGGCCGAAGTGAAGAAGAAAGAAGTGCTTGAAAACTTGAATGTAGGAGATACGGTGAAAGGAACAGTGCAGCGCCTGACTAACTTTGGCGCATTTGTGGATGTCGGCGGTGTCGACGGTCTTGTCCACATTTCGCAGATGGCTCATCACCGTGTAGAATCACCAGGAGAAATCGTCAACGAAGGCGACGAGATCGAAGTAAAAATCTTAGCTGTTGATCCGGACAGCGAAAGAGTTTCTCTGTCGATTAAAGATACCCTTCCTGGACCATGGACAACTATTGAAGGACAAATCGAAGCCGGAGATGTTATTGATGGTCAGGTAAAACGACTGGTCAGCTTCGGCGCATTCGTTGAAGTGGCTCCTGGAGTGGAAGGTCTTGTCCACATTTCCCAAATCGCGAACCGTCACATCGGAACGCCGGGAGAGGTGCTTGAAGAAGGGCAGGCAGTTACAGCAAAAGTACTTGATATTAATCCTGCCGAGCATCGTATTTCCTTAAGCATCAGAGAACTTGAAAATCCTGAAACCAGTGATTCGAAAGTTCAAAGCGAATACGAAGCACCGGAAGAAGATCACGCTGGCTTCTCCCTTGGAGATATGGTCGGCGATCAGTTGAAAAAATATAAAAAGTAAGGAGATTTGCTTGTGTCGCGGGCTAGGCGGAAACAGGATCACATTGAATATGCTTTATCCACAGGTTTTTCAGCCGAAAGCAGTTTAGATGACATTCAATTTGTCCATCAAAGTCTGCCTGACTCAGCTTCTCTTTATACAGATGCATCAGTAGAAATCGGCGGACTTTCGTTAAGTTCGCCGATTCTTATTAATGCAATGACGGGTGGAGGCGGCAGTGAAACAGCCGCTGTTAACGCGTCACTGGCAGAAGCTGCAGCAGCAACTGGCGTTGCTATGGCAGTCGGATCCCAAACATCGGCCATCAAAAATGAGCAGGAATCCTATACATACAAAATCGTACGGGAAAAAAATCCTGACGGTGTTATTTTTGCCAATACGGGAAGTGAAGTAAGCGTGGAACAGGCTGTCCAGGCGGTTGAAATGATTCAGGCTGATGCTCTTCAGATTCATTTGAACGTCATTCAGGAGCTTGTTATGCCTGAAGGGGACAGGGATTTCCAGGGAGCCCTGGACCGGATTGAACGTATTGCGAATGAGCTTTCTGTTCCGGTAATTGTAAAAGAAGTAGGGTTTGGCATTTCTTTTGAAACGGCAGCCAAGCTGCGCAGCTCCGGAGTAGCCATTATTGACGCGGGGGGCAGCGGAGGGACGAATTTTTCCATGATTGAAAACAAAAGACGGGATCGTCCATTTGCTTTTTTCGATCAATGGGGTATCCCTACAGCGGCGGCCATCGCCGAAACCGTACACGCCTGGCATCCTGGCAGCGTGATTGGCTCAGGAGGCGTAAGGCACGGCCTGGACGTCGCAAGGATTATTGCACTTGGAGGCAGTGCCAGCGGAATGGCAGGAGCCGTCCTGCGGGAAGCGAAAGAAAGCGGAGCAGAGGGCGCCGCTTCTTTTCTCCGGCAGATACAGGAGGAACTGAAAACAGTAATGACAGCGGTCGGGGCTCAAAACATTCATGAACTGCAAAAGGCTCCCATTGTTCTGCGCGGAGAAACGGCCCACTGGCTGAAAGAGCGCGGCATTGACACTTCTGTATACAGCCGGCGTTCGATATAAATTAAGTGAAAGCAACCAGGCGCATTTTTCGTGCCTGGTTTTTTCCTTGTTTTACCCGCTGGATACAAATTTGGGGGAGAGGAACGGATCTGTTTCATGTTATGATAATGAAGATAGATTTAGAGACAGAAAGGAATCAAAATGATGGTAAAACCTACAGTCGCCATTGTCGGCAGGCCAAATGTCGGCAAATCAACAATATTTAACCGTATTATCGGAGAACGAATGGCTATCGTCGAAGACGAGCCGGGTATTACAAGAGACAGGCTTTACGGGGAAGGTGAATGGCTGCATCGCTTCTTTCACGTGATTGACACCGGAGGCATCGAACTGAACGATGAACCTCTGCTCACTCAAATTCGGGAGCAGGCTAAGCTTGCTATCGATGAGGCAGACGTCATTATTTTTATCGTGAACGGGCGGGACGGCATTACGGCTTCAGATGAAGAAGTCGCAGATATTCTGCTTCGATCCAAAAAACCGGTCATCACGGCCGTGAATAAAATAGACAACTATGAAATGCGTGAGCAGATGTATGAGTTTTACTCCCTTGGACTCGGAGAAGTATTTCCGATTTCCGGCTCGCACGGGCTTGGCCTTGGTGATCTGCTTGATGAAGTACTCGAACGGTTTCCCGTGGAGGATGAAGAAGAAAAGGACGATGACACGATTCATATGGCAGTCATCGGCCAGCCGAACGTGGGGAAATCCTCTCTCGTGAACGCAGTGCTCGGAGAAGAACGGGTCATTGTGAGCGAAATTCCCGGTACAACTAGAGATGCGGTGGACACGGAGTTCGAAAAAGACGACCAGAAATACAGCATCATTGACACGGCAGGAATGCGCCGGCGCGGAAAAGTGTATGAAAAAGCAGAAAAATACAGTGTTCTCCGGGCGATGCGTGCCATGGAACGGGCTGATGTAGCTGTTGTCGTTCTCGACGGCGAAGCAGGCATCCGGGAGCAGGACAAAAAAGTAGCAGGCTACGCGCACGACTCCGGCCGGGCTATCGTTATTGTAGTTAACAAATGGGATGTAGTGGAAAAAGACGACAAAACGATGCACCGGTTCACCGAAGAAATCCGGGAGGAGTTCCAGTTCCTGGACTATGCACCGATCGTTTTCCTGTCTGCCAAAACGAAGCGGAGAATGCAGAACCTGCTTCCGGTAGTGCGTCAGGTGGCTGAAAATCATCACGTACGGGTGCCTACCAACGTGCTAAATGAAGTTATTATGGATGCGGTAATTATGAACCCGACCCCAACTCACAGTAACAAACGCCTGCGTATTAATTTTGCAACACAGGTCGCCTCAGGCCCTCCGGTTATTGTGTTGTTTGTAAATGACCCGGAGCTGCTGCATTTTTCATATCGCAGGTATTTGGAAAACAAATGCCGCGAAGCTTTCTCGTTTGAAGGCACACCGCTTCGAATCGTGGCCAGAAAGAAAAACGAATAGCAGACGGAATTGGTTTGGTAAGGGGAGAGTGCAATGGGAGTAATTCTTGCAGTTGTGATTGGCTATCTAATCGGCTCAGTTAGTTTTAGTTATCTATTTGTACAGCGTATAAAAAAGGTGGATGTCCGTTCTGTTGGAAGCGGCAATGCCGGTGCCACCAACACCCGCCGGGTCCTGGGC
Source organism: Marinococcus sp. LNSP9103-4 (assembly GCF_056034345.1). Taxonomy (NCBI): domain Bacteria; kingdom Bacillati; phylum Bacillota; class Bacilli; order Caryophanales; family Bacillaceae; genus Marinococcus; species Marinococcus sp. LNSP9103-4. The sequence continues at coordinate 5,570 of NZ_JBQLIA010000030.1, forward strand.
ACGAAATGGGCGGTGGTGGTGCTGCTTTTGGACGTGCTGAAGGGAATGGTGGCCGTCTGGCTCGGCTTCTTTTTTCAATGGGCAGCCTCGGGCCTGCTGCCAGGATTTTTGTCGTTAAGCCAGGTGGAGGGCCTGGCTCCCGCTCTTGGCGGTCTTGCCGCTGTGCTTGGGCATAACTGGCCGGCCTATTTCGGCTTCCGCGGCGGCAAAGGGGTGGCCACGGCCATCGGAGTTATCAGCGTACTCGTCTTTTTTCCGGCAATCTATGTCGGAATCATAGCGATTGCAGCTATTGCAGTTACCGGTTACGTGTCTCTTGGTTCTCTATTGTTTGCTGTTTTGACCCCGGTTGCGGTTTTCTATACCCAGTCCACCAACGGACATCCAGAGACCTATTTGTATTTAACCGTTTTCCTCGGCCTTCTTTCGATATGGAAGCACCGTACAAATATCGTCCGCCTGCTGCGTGGCAATGAAAGCTCATTGTATAAAAAGAGCAGTGAAGGATAAAAGGAGTTAAAAGCATGAAAAAACAGGCAGCTGTTATCGGAGCAGGGAGCTGGGGAACGGCCCTGGCTTCTGTGTTAGGAAAAAATCAGCATGGGGTGCGTCTTTGGTGCCGCAGAGAAGCGCTGGCTGAAGAAATTAACACCACACACAAAAACGAAGGCTATTTAAAAGGGATCGTACTGCCGGAAAATATAGTGGCTACAACGGACATAAAGGAAGCAGCAGCAGAGGCTTCCTTTATTGTTCTTGCGGTTCCGAGCGGAGCCGTCAGAAAAATCGCCCGGGATTTAATGCCGTATCTTCAGAAGGACACTATAGTTGTACACGCGGCTAAAGGTATTGAGCCTGAATCGTTTTTAAGGGTATCGCAAATTCTCGAAGAAGAGTGGGCTGGTCTTTCTTTTCAGGGAATGGCAGTGCTTTCAGGGCCAAGCCACGCAGAAGAAGTGGCAGAGCAGCAGCCGACCACTGTCGCAGTGTCCGGCACGTCTGAGTACGTACAGACCCGTGTCCAGGAGCTGTTTATGAATCAGGCTTTCCGTGTATACACCAACGATGATTTTCTCGGTGTCGAGCTTGGCGGGGCACTGAAAAACATTATTGCCCTCGGCATCGGTCTTACGTCAGGACTTGGATACGGTGATAACGCAAAAGCTGCCTTAATGACAAGAGGGCTGGCGGAAATTACCCGGCTCGGCACCCATCTGGGCGCATCTCCGCTCACTTTTACCGGGCTTTCGGGTCTTGGGGATTTGATCGTTACATGTACAAGTGAACACAGCCGGAACTGGCGGGCTGGAAATCAAATCGGCTCAGGTAAAAGCCTCGAAGACGTTCTGGAGCAGATGGGGATGGTTGTTGAAGGCGTGCGCACTACTGAAGCCGTATACCACTGGTCCCGTTCGCTTGGAGTGGAGATGCCGATTACAGAAGGATTGTACAAAGTACTGTTTGAACACGTGCCGCCGGAAAAAATGGCGAAATCCCTGATGGAGCGTGGGAAGAAAAACGAGAAGGAGCACTCCATCATGCTGCTTGATGATAATAATTAATGCGCCGGTTACGTTTAAAGGCGCCCCTTTTGCTTTCTAAAAGGGCTTGTGCTAAAATTTTTCAAGACAAACAGCAGCGGCAGAAGGCAGCAGAAGTTGATTGGAGGACTTACGGTGGCTAATTTCGATCACGAAAAAATAAAAGAAGGTGTCAGGCTGATTCTTGAAGGCGTTGGTGAAGATGCCGGCCGTGAAGGCCTGCTTGACACACCGGACAGAGTAGCCCGTTTATACCAGGAGGTTTTTGCCGGGCTGCATGAATCAGCAGACGAGCATTTAAAAACCGTATTTGGGGAAGATCACGAGGAACTGGTGCTGGTAAAAGACATACCGTTTTTTTCGATGTGCGAGCATCATTTAGTTCCTTTTTTCGGTAAGGCTCACGTAGCCTACATCCCGAAAGGCGGCATGGTGACAGGCCTCAGTAAGCTGGCCCGGACCGTAGAAACGATTGCGAAACGTCCGCAGCTTCAGGAACGTATCACCTATACTATCGCAAACGAAATTGTTTCGACGCTTGAACCTCACGGGGTGATGGTCGTGCTTGAAGCAGAACATATGTGTATGACCATGCGCGGCGTGAAGAAACCGGGATCTATGACGGTAACTTCCGCAGTGAGAGGAACATTCGAAGGAGATCAGGCGGCAAGGAGCGAGGTTCTGTCGCTTATTAAGCACTGATCCCGAGCAGATAAAAACGAGGCGCCTGCAGAGAGCGGGCGCTTTACCATGAGAACAAAACGAAAACAGGGAGGGTCTTAAATGCAGAATGGAGATGATTTTATCGTCATCCGTGCAGAAGAAGACGGTGTCAACGTCATGGGCTTGACCCGCGGCAAGGACACCCGTTTTCATCACTTGGAGAAATTAGACGGCGGAGAAGTGCTCATCGCCCAGTTTACCGAACATACTTCTGCGATCAAGGTGCGCGGCAACGCGGTTATACAAACGAGCTACGGCGAAATGAAGGCAGGCAGCGGGGAAGATTAACTTAATCTTTCTTGGAAGCAAAGAGGCTGTGCTATAATTGGGTAGCATAGAACGCAAGAAATGAAATCACCAGCATTTAAGGGGTTGGGGGAAGCGGCATGAACAACTACTGGACACCATGTGCAGAGGAAATAAAAAAAGAGTTTCAGCGCCTGACCCAGCACTCGTATATTGAGGAGAAAATCGGGCTGCCGGAAGCGCACGAAGAAACGATCCACCTTCTGCTTGAGGCGTTAAGCGAAGCAAAAGTGCCCCGGGAACGGATGGTGGAACAAATTGCAGCTGTACTGCTCGTTCAATCGGCGTTTAAAGCTCATGAACAGATTCAGCTGCATAACGACGGCGATGACAAAAAAATAAGACAACTGATGATTCTGAACGGGGATTTGATGAGCAGTCTTTACTACCGTTTGCTCAGTACTGCCTTTCATCAGGAAATCCTTCTTGTTTTTACATCGGCAATCCGAAGCATGAATGAAGCGAAAATGAAGCTGCATTTTGGTGAGTGCCGGAACCATACTGATATGCTTCAAACACTTAGAACGTGTGAAGCGGGCATTGTGGAAGCGGTTATCCATTTTTACGGACGCCCGCATCTTGCAGTGGCTTCCTCGTCTATTTTTGCCTTGAAAAGGCTGCTTCATGAATGGGAAGGGTTTGGCCGTACCGAAGAATTTTCAGCCTGTGCCGCCCAGGTGCAGTACTGGGAAGGCCAATCGCAGAGCGCACAGCAAATATTAAAACAATTAATCGATCAAGAACACAGCTTTTTTCATCAGCAGGTTGAAAAAGACGAACAGCTCTCTGATACGCTGCAATCGTTAATGGATGAATGGATAGCTGTAGGTATTGAGTAAAAAGGGGTTTCAATGATGGCTACCCAAAAAGAAAATAAAGTGTATCAGGTATTCCAGTCTATTTCAGGCAACTACGACCATATGAACAGCGTGATCAGCTTCCGGCTGCATAAGCGCTGGCGGAAAAAAACCATGAAGCAGATGAGCGTCCGCCGGGGCTCAAAAGCGCTCGATTTATGCTGCGGCACGGCAGACTGGACGATTCAGCTTGGTAAAGCAGTAGGAAAAGGCGGCAGCGCCACCGGCATCGACTTCAGTGAAAAAATGCTTGAAGTCGGCAGGGAGAAAGTGCACCGGGAACAGCTCGGAAACATTGATTTAATACATGGCAATGTAAACAGCCTGCCGTTTCCCGATAACTCGTTTGATTACGTAACGATAGGCTTCGGCCTCCGGAACGTATCCGATTATCTGCGGGTGCTTAAGGAAATGCAGCGGGTGCTGAAGCCTGGCGGTACCGCTGTGTGTCTGGAAACGTCCTGGCCGGAAAACAGCGTCGTGGAAAAATTTTATTCCTTTTATTTTCAATCAGTTATGCCGGTGATAGGAAAAGTATTGATTAACCGGTACGACGAATACCGCTGGCTCCAGGAATCGACGATGGCCTTTCCGTCGAAAGAAACGCTTGGGGTTATGTTCATGGAAGCAGGGTTCAGCCAGGTGCAGATGTCTCCATTTTCTGCCGGCACAGTCTGCGCCCATATCGCCCGCAAAAAATGATAAGATGACAGTGATAAGGAAGTTGAACCAATGAGTAAAATTAAAACTATTTTAGAAATGATAAAATTCGAGCATACCGTATTCGCCCTCCCATTTGCGTTTTTGGGAGCGGCGCTCGGCGGCCTGATGATCAACGGCTCCTGGCCCTCCATTGCTGACTGGATCTGGATTACACTGGCAATGTTTGGTGCCCGCAGCGCTGCAATGACATTGAACCGCCTGATCGATGCAGAAATAGATGCCCGCAATCCGCGAACGGAAACACGAGCCATTCCTGCAGGAGAGGTTTCACGAGGTCAAGCCATTTTGTTTGTGCTTGGATCTTTTTTTATTTTATTTGTCGCTGCGCTTCAGTTAAATATGCTGGCAGTCTATCTTTTGCCAATTCCCGTATTTTTTATGACACTGTATTCCTACACGAAGCGCTTCACCTGGCTCTGCCATGTGTTTTTAGGAGTAACCATTGGGATCGCTCCGCTCGGCGGATGGGTAGGGGTGACCGGCACGCTTCAGCCGGAGGCATTTTTGCTGTTTACGGCGGTGGCGATGTGGATTGGCGGATTTGATATTATTTATGCGACTCAGGATGCGGAGTATGATAAGCGTGTCGGGCTGAATTCCATTCCGGCCCGGTTCGGAATTGCAAAAGCTCTTTACATCTCCCGGGGTTTTCATCTCGTCAGTCTGATTTCCCTTCTGGCACTGTATTTGCTTTCGCCGCTCAGCTGGTTTTACCTTGTGGGAGTTGCCGCGGCCGCTGCAATCATGATCTACGAACATTCGCTGGTGAAGCCTTACGATTTGTCAAAGGTTGGGGTCGCCTTTTTTCCTATGAATGGGATTATCAGTATTGTGATATTAGTATTTACCCTTGGAGATATTTTAATGTAAAAATATGTACACCTGCGTAAGGAAGATGCATACGATTTGGAGAGATGGTTATGTCCATAACAATGGGAGAAATCGCTTATACGAATGCAAAACCGTTTTTTTATTATCTTGACCGGCAAAAGCTCGAGCAGGAAGGGGTGCGGTTCGAACAGGACGTACCCGCTTCACTGAACCGAAAGCTCGAAGAACAAAAGCTGAGCGGAAGCGCTGTATCTTCGTTTGCTTTTGGGTCCAGTACGCGTGCTCTTTCGCTTCTGCCTTCTCTTTGTGTAGCTTCTGCCGGCAAAGTACGGTCTATTTTGTTCTACTCCCGTTATCCTCTTGATGAGCTTACGGGCAAGCGGATTGCTTTGACATCGACGAGTGCGACAAGCGTGCATCTGCTGAAGATCATTCTGCAGGAATTCTATCAGGTGACAGAGGCGGATTATCAAACGCAGGCACCGAACCCGGTGAAAATGAAAGAGGAGAATGACGCTTACCTGTTAATTGGCGATGATGCCATCAAGGCTTCCTGGGAGGAAAGTGACTGGTTCCGTTACGATCTCGGTGAGTTGTGGTATGCTCATACCGGTCTGCCGATGGTTTACGCTGTATTTGCCGTTCAAAATGAGTCGTTCCATCAGGCCGGAAGCATATGGTCCACGCTCTATCAGGATTTTTTACAAAGCCGCCGCACAGCTCAGCAGGACGATTTTGCCGGAATGGCCAGTGATTACAGCCATCGGCTCGGAGGCAGCAGGACGTATTGGCAGGAATACTTCCGGGGACTTCATTTCACGCTTGGGGCCAGGGAGCAGGAAGGCCTGCTTTATTATTACCATCTCGCTTATAAGTATGGATATTTAAATGAAGCAGTTGAAAGTTTAGATATTTTGCAGCCGGGAGACGAGGTGCATTATTTATTTTGAAGGTGAATAAGATGAAGCTGATGGATCTGTACAGAGATTTAAAACCGGATATTAAAGTGATCGAAAAAACGCTGGAAGAAGCGGTGGATTCGAAACACGCCGTCCTGACTGAAGCGTCAAATCACTTATTAAAAGCTGGAGGCAAACGAATCCGGCCGGTTTTAGTGCTGCTCAGTGCGAAATTTGGAAATTATGATATTGAACATATCAAACATGCTGCTGCTTCGCTTGAACTGATACACATGGCTTCCCTCGTCCATGACGATGTGATAGATGATGCCGAGCTGCGCCGGGGTGAGTCTACAGTCAAGGCGGCATGGGATAACAAAGTAGCGATGTATACCGGTGATTATATCTTTGGAAGTGCTGTTGAGCGTGCAGCCTATTACCGGGATCCTGTTATCAACCGGATTATCTCAAAGACGCTGATCGAAATATGCGTCGGCGAGATCGAGCAGATCCGGGACCAGTACAACTGGGAGCAGCCGCTGCGGACGTACCTGCGCAGAATCCGGAGAAAGACCGCAGTTTTGATTGCGGCCGGCTGTGAACTCGGTGCTGCAAGCGCCGGAGCATCAAAAAAGACGCAGCGCCAGCTTTACCGGTACGGCTATCACCTTGGTATGTCCTATCAGATTATCGATGATATTCTCGACTTCACCGGAAGCGAAAAAGAGCTGGGAAAGCCTGCCGGTGGCGACCTGAGACAGGGAAATGTAACGCTGCCTGCGTTGTATGCTATGCATCAGAACCCGCAGCTGCAGGAAAACATTAGTACAGCCATTCAGGAAGAAACCGTCGACGAAGAGCAGGTCACCCGCATTCTTTCGGAAATCAACAGTTCCGGAGGCATCGAATATGCAAAAAAAATGAGTGAGCGGTATCTCGAGAAAGCCTACGAAGCTATTGCCACTTTGCCGGACATAGAGGCAAAGGATTCTTTAAAGGACATTGCTGCATATATTGGCGGCAGAAAATATTGATTCTCCCCGTCCAGGCGGTAATTGCTAACGCTTTCAACTTTTGCTATACTAATTTTGGTAAATAGTAATGGATGGGGGAAGAAATATGACAAGTGAACGCACGTTTGTAATGGTAAAGCCGGACGGAGTCCAGCGCGGGCTGGTTGGCAGAATTGTTCAGCGTTTTGAAGAAAAAGGACTGAAAATCGCCGCCGGTAAATTTATGCACATTTCACCTGAATTGGCCCAAACGCATTACGAAGAACATAAAGAAAAACCTTTTTTCAATGATCTGGTCGGTTTTATTACGTCGGGCCCAGTGTTTGCCTTAGTGCTCGAAGGCCAGGACGCCATACATATTTCCCGGCTGCTGATTGGGAAAACTGATCCAAAAGAAGCACCGGCAGGAACGATCCGTGGCGATTATGGCCATGTGAAGGAGAAAAACGTTATCCACGGCTCAGATTCCCTCGAGAGCGCAGATCGGGAGATTGGTTTGTTTTTTGAACCGGAAGAAGTGCTCGACTATGAACGTTCCATTGATGCCTGGCTGTAAAATAAGATTAAGCTGGTACGCTTTTGGGAATACACTCTTATAGACAATTCAAGATAAGGGTGATAACTAATGATGTATTTACTTGCAATACTTTTGCCGCCGGTAGCGGTTCTGCTCGTCGGCCGGCCGTTTCAGGCATTTATCAATTTTCTGCTGCTCCTGCTTTTCTGGGTGCCGGCATCCATTCACGCCTGCTTCGTTGTGGCGGATGCCAAAGCGGAAAAACGGGCGAAAAGATATTAATCTAAAGCGTGTCCCTTCAGGGGCCGCTTTTTTTATAATTAGTCAGGATACGCCTTCCACCTGTTGATCAAGTGAAAATTCCCTTTCTGCTGGTCGATATAATGAAAAAGATCTTTGGGCGGAACCTGAAGAAACAGGGCCGCCGTGATATAATAATACTCAGCAAAGTGGGGATACTATGACAAGCAGACAACATACAGCAGTGGAAAATCCAATGAATGATGATTACGGTCTATTCGTGCAAAAGATGAAGGGTCTGACCGGCCTGGATCTGCACTTATACAAAGAGGCGCAGATGAAGCGGCGGCTGCTATCCTTTTTACAGAAAAAAGGTTTTCATTCGTTTACAGATTTATTTGACCGGGGGCTTCAAAAAGACGAAGCACTTTTGAAGGAAATACTTGAGCGGATGACTATCAATGTTTCCGAGTTTTTTCGTAATCCTTCCCGGTGGGAGGTGCTGCAGACATCGGTTCTTCCCGAAATACTTAACAAACGCAGCAATCTGCACATATGGTCTGCAGCGTGTTCTACAGGTGAAGAACCATACTCGCTCTGGATGATGATGAAAGAAGCATTTCCGGGGGTTTCCTTTTCCGTTACGGCGACAGATATTGACACCAGTATTCTTGAAAAGGCGCAAATGGGTATCTATTCGAGCCGGGCCGTAGAAAACGTGCCACCGGCGTATCTGCAGAAATATTTTGAAGCGAGTCCGCCGGCCTACCAGTTTGATACAAAAGCGGCTGCCCGGGATATTCGCTTTAAAAAGCAGAATCTGCTTGCGGACAAACCGGTGGGGGATGTAGATGTTATCATTTGCAGAAATGTGATGATCTATTTTACAGAAGAAGCTAAGGATTATATTTACCAGCAGTTTTACAGTGCGCTGCGCCCGGGGGGCGTACTGTTTGTCGGAAGCACGGAGCAGATGTTTCATCCGGAAAAGTATAAGTTCGAGCCGGCCGGAACTTTTTTTTACCGAAAAAGCTAAGCTTTTCAGGAAGATGAAAGCTGGCAGTTTCACTAAATAGAGGATTATGTTATCATTTACTGCATAAAAGCACTAAAGAGATACGTATGGAGCAAAGGGGAGAGAAGACGCATATGAGATTTTTAACCGCAGGAGAATCACATGGACCACAGCAGACAACGATAGTTGAGGGAGTTCCGGCGCAGATGGAGCTTCTTGAAGAAGATATCAACCAGGAGCTTGCCAGACGCCAGGGCGGATATGGCCGGGGCCGCAGAATGCAGATTGAAAAAGATAAAGTTAAGTTTTTAAGCGGGGTCCGGCATGGAAAAACGACCGGAGCGCCGATTACGATGGTCGTCGAAAATGACGATTTCGTGCACTGGGAAAAGATTATGGGCACCGAACCGCTCTCCGAAGAGGAAGCGGAAAAAGTGAAGCGGAAAATTACACGTCCCCGTCCCGGGCATGCAGATCTGAACGGGGCTATTAAATACGGGCACCGTGACATGAGAAACGTGCTCGAGCGTTCCTCGGCAAGAGAAACAACTGCGCGGGTAATGGCAGGGGCGCTGGCGAAAAAAGTTCTCAAAACCTTCGGAATAGAAGTAGGCGGCCAGGTTCTTACGATAGGCGGTATCCATTCAGCAGAGACGTCTTATTCCTCCATGCAGGAGCTTCAGGAAAAATCAGAAGCCTCTCCGGTCCGCTGTCTTGATCCAGAGGCGGAAAAACAAATGATGGAAGCGATCGACAAGGCGAAGGCAGATGGCGATTCCATTGGCGGTGTCGTACAGACCGTAGTGGAAGGCCTGCCGGTGGGTCTCGGCAGTCACGTGCAGTACGATCACAAGCTTGACGGCAAAATCGTCGGTGCGGTTGCAAGCATTAACGCTTTTAAAGGGGCTGAAGTAGGTATCGGCTTTGAAGCGGCAAACCGGCCGGGAAGCCAGGTGCATGATGAAATTGTCTGGGACGAAAAGAACGGCTATTACCGGAGCACCAACAACCTTGGCGGATTTGAAGGCGGGATGACCAACGGTATGCCGGTAGTTATCCAGGGCGTGATGAAGCCGATTCCGACCCTCTATAAGCCATTGCAAAGCGTAGATATTGATTCCAAAGAACCGTTTAAAGCGAGCATTGAGCGCTCGGACAGCTGTGCAGTGCCTGCTGCTTCGGTTGTAATGGAAAACGTTGTGGCGTTTGAAGTCGCCGTTTCCTTTTTGGATATGTTCGGTACAGATAATGTGGACCGTATCCGCCGGAACTTTGAAGAGTATGTACAGGAAGCCAAGGATTTTTAACTAATGGAAACTGTTCAGATACAGGCGGAGAAGAGAAGCTACCCGGTCATAATCGGGGAAGGACTGCGCTACCAGCTTGCAGATCTTTTACAGGAAACTACGGCAGGCAAGAGCCGCTTTCTCCTCGTCGTAGACAAGGCCGTGGACACTCTCTACCGGGAAGAGACAGAAGGCCAGCTCGCCAGGCTGCTGCCCGTAAGCACCTATGTGATGCCTTCAGGTGAGCAGTCTAAATCGGTGGAGGAGCTTTCCCGGCTGTGGGAATTCGCGGCAGAAAATGAAATGGACAGGAAGGCGGTCTTTGTGGCGCTCGGCGGCGGAGTGGCCGGTGATTTGACCGGCTTTGCGGCAGCCGGATACATGCGGGGTGTAGACTATATTCAACTGCCGACTACTCTTCTTGCCCAGGACAGCAGCGTAGGTGGAAAGACGGGTATTAACCTGAAAGCAGGCAAAAATCTGGCCGGCGCTTTCCATCCGCCTCTGGCTGTCATATATGATACTGCGACGCTGCATACCCTGCCCGACGCGGAGTGGCGCTCCGGCTTTGCCGAAATGATCAAGCACGCCTACCTTGACGGGGAGGCCTTTTTACAGGATTTGAAAGCCCGTGTACAGAGCGTGGAGGACATGAAGTCACCGGAGGTTGCTTCGTGGATTAAACGGTCGATTGAAGTTAAAGCGCGTATTGTCGAAGAAGACGAACGCGAGCAGGGAGTGCGGGCGTTTTTAAATCTTGGGCACACCCTTGGCCATGCCCTGGAGAAAGAAATAGGCTACGGACGCATTACTCATGGAGAAGGAGTGGCCGCCGGCCTGTGGTTTGCTCTTGCGGTAAGTAATAACGAGAGCGCAGGCGACTGGGAGCTGGAGAAAGAAAAAGCATGGCTCGAGTCGCTGGGTTATCCGGTGGACGCCCCGGGCGGGCTTTCGGCGGACACATTAGTGGAATCGATGAAAAGAGATAAAAAAGCTTCCCACGGGGATATCCATTACGTGCTGCTTGAGAAGCCGGGGAAACCGCTGACAGCAAAAGTGGAAGAAAACACGATCAGGCAGCTGCTCGATCGCTATTACAAATAGGCAGGTGACAACAGTGATACGAGGTGTACGGGGAGCAACAACGGTAAAACAAAACCGCGCAGAAGAGATCTGGGAGGAAACCGGCCGGGTACTTGAGGAGATGATTGCGGAAAATCACATTACCGCGGACCAGGTCTCGCATATTTGGTTTACGGTCACTTCTGATCTTAATGCTGCTTTTCCGGCAAAAGCAGCGAGGGAGATTCCTGGTTGGGAGTTTGTACCGGTAATGTGTGCACAGGAAATCCCGGTGCCCGGGAGCCTGGAGCGGTGCATCCGCGTAATGATGACTGCGGACGTGAATGTACCTGCAAAAGATGTGAAGCATATCTTTTTGAACGAAGCGGTGGCGCTTCGCCCGGACCTGGGTTTGACAAAGCAAAAGGATTCCTAGTAGGATAAGTATAAGTTTAGAGCATCGACAGTTAAGGTATAGATGAGCGCTGCCATCGGAGGCAGCATAGAGAGTTAGAAGAGCAGAGGCAGAATAGCAGAGAATAGAAGATACCTGACAATACATTTAACCAAAAAATCCTGCGAAGTTATAGGCAGGGTTCTCTTCTATCATGCCTCTCTGTCCGCAGAGAGGTTTTTCTCGTGTTCTGGCATGCTTTTCCGATCAAAGGAGGAAAAACCGTGACCAAAACAACGAAGCAAGCATTCACTGACGAATGTGCGTTCCACCGCACAATTCCCTATATGGAGCACTACTTTTCCGACACCCTCACCCCCATTGATGTGTTTCGCCACTTTCAGGAAGATGCGGTATATCTGCTTGAAAGTAAAGACGAAGCCTCTCCGTGGTCCCGTTACTCGTTTGTCGGGCTTCATCCTTCCTACCGGATTGTAGAGCAGGGAGGGGAGTTTCGTCTCGAGAAAACGGACGGCACCCTCATACTTACAGCTTCTGATCTGGAGGCCTGCATGCAGCAGGCGACAGACTATATTGATCCTTCGCTCCCGGAGGTGGATCTCCCATTTAAAGGCGGAGCTGTTGGGGCTCTCTCGTACGATGCCGTGGAATTGTTCGAGCCAAAGCTTGCCCCGGAGAGCGCCCCGGAATCACGTATACACTTTGTGTACTGCCGCACGATTATGGCGCTCGATCAGGCGAATAAAGAGCTGACAATCATTTATTACGATGAACATACAGATAAAGAGCCTGAGAAACGTTTTGACGAAGCAAAGGCAACAGTGGGAAAGCTTCAAAAGAGCTTGCAGAACGGGAATTCCGGCTCCGCCATGTATCCGCCGCTGGAAAAAAACACAGCAGTGGACTTCAGCCGGGTTCAATCCAATTATTCGAAGGAAGACTTCATGGAGGCAGTGGAGAAAATTAAAGAATATATTGTAGCCGGAGATGTATTTCAAACAGTGCTATCCCAGCGCTTTGAGCTTCCGACAACGGTAAGCGGCTTTGACCTTTACCGGGTGCTCCGCATGATCAACCCGTCGCCGTATTTGTTTTATCTGCGTCTCGGGGAAACAGAAGTGGTAGGAAGTTCTCCGGAACGACTCGTGCAGGTGCTCGACGGCCACGTGGAAATTCATCCGATTGCCGGGACCCGCAAGCGGGGAAAGACTGACACAGAAGATAAAGCACTCGAAGAAGAGCTGCTTGCCGATGAAAAAGAGCGGGCGGAACACTTTATGCTCGTTGACCTGGCCAGAAATGATGTTGGCCGGATTGCTTCCTACGGCACGGTGGAAACGCCGGTGCTGCTTGAAACAGTCCGCTTCTCACACGTCATGCATATTATTTCCAAAGTGACAGGAAGACTTTCCCCGTTTGTTTCCCCGGTTGCGGCTCTTCAGTCCGCTTTCCCGGCCGGAACCGTTTCCGGAGCGCCGAAAATCCGTGCGATGGAAATTTTAAAGGAGCTCGAGCCGACAAGGCGCGGTATGTATGCCGGGGCTGTCTGCTATATGGGCTTTGACGGCAACATTGACTCCTGTATTGCCATCCGGACTATGCTTGTGGAAAATCAGACGGCAAAGGTCCAGGCCGGTGCCGGTATCGTTGCCGATTCGGACCCGGCATCGGAATACGAAGAAACGCAGAATAAAGCAGCAGCTCTTCTTCGTACAGTAGCCGCTGCCGAAGCAATGTTCACCGATGAGAAGGGAGAGAATATTCATGCTTAAGGCACTGTTGAATAAATGTATTGAGGGGCATACACTGAAAGAACAGGAAGCAGAACAGGCAATGGACTTTATTATGCAGGGAGAGGCTACGCCGAGCCAGATTGCCGGCCTTATTACCATTATGCGGTTTCGGGGCGAAACGGTGGAAGAGCTGACCGGCTTTGTCCGCAGTATGCGCCGCCATGCGCTGTCTTTAGAGCATGAGGAGCCTTCTCTTCTCGATACTTGCGGCACTGGCGGCGACGTAAGTTCAACGTACAATATTTCCACCGCCTCTGCGATTGCGTTAAGCGGAGCGGGTATTAAAGTAGCTAAGCACGGCAACCGCTCGGTATCATCCAAAAGCGGCAGCGCCGATGTGCTTGAAACACTGCAGGTGCCTGTACAGTCAGGACCTGATGAGGCGGTAAAAGCCCTGCAGGAAAAAGGGCTGGCCTTTCTGTTTGCCCCGCTGTACCACGTAGCGATGAAGCATGCAGTCACCCCGAGAAAAGAACTGGGTTTTCGTACAATCTTTAACGTGCTCGGTCCGTTAACAAATCCGGCAAACGCTGATATTCAGGTGGTCGGTGTGTTTGACCGGGAATACGGGGAGAAGATGGCCTACGTACTGAAAAACCTGGGCGCAAGCAGGGCTTTGTTTGTTACCGGCAGAGACGGACTTGATGAAATGACGATTTCAGACAGTACGTACATTACGGAGCTTCGGAATGGTGAAATTATGAAATATGAAATTACACCCGAAGAGGCAGGGCTGAAGAGATCTCCCGTCGAAGAGGTGCAGGTGGAAACAGCAGAAGAAAGCGCAGTGCTGATCGAAAATATTTTTAACGGCTCAGAAACCGGTGCTGCAAAAGACATTTTACTATTAAACATGGGTGCTGCATTTTACGCTGCCGGCCGTGCAGAAACAATCGCAGACGGCGTGCAGCTTGCGGAAGAAGTCATCCGCGGAGGCAAAGCCGAACAGCAGCTGCAGCGCCTGCGGGGAAATGAGGTTAATTCAACGTATGCTTGAAAAAATACTGCAAACTAAACAGGAAGAACTTTCTCGGATTACGGTGGGCGAGCGTCCGGACGTGCCTTTTTATTCGCTGAAAAAAGCACTGCAGCAGGATCCGCCGAACGTACAGATTATTGCGGAAGTCAAAAAAGCTTCGCCCTCCAAAGGGCTGATACGGAGTGATTTTGATCCGGAAGCCATCGCTCTTGGCTATGAACGGGGAGGCGCCGCTGCTCTATCGGTGCTGACGGATGAAACGTATTTCCAGGGGAGCGGCAGCTATCTGACAGCGGTCAAAAAAATCTCCGCTCTGCCTGTACTGCGAAAGGACTTTATTATCGATGCCAGACAGGTGGAGGAAAGTGCGGCGATGGGGGCAGATGCTATTTTACTGATCGCAGAGGCCATTGCTCCGGAAAAGCTGCACGAATTATACCAGCAGGCCTACGAGCTCGGGATGGAGGTGCTTGTAGAAGCACATTCGCCTGAAAAGCTGCACGAACTTCTCCATCAGTTTACGCCGGAAATTATCGGTATTAATAACCGTGATCTCTATACGTTCCATACAGAACTTGGGCAGACAGGAAAAGCAGCTTCGTTCATACCGGAAGGCAGTGTGCTTGTGAGCGAAAGCGGTATCCGTACAAACGAAGACCTCGATTATGTACAGCTGCTCGGGGCAGAAGCGGCGCTCGTCGGAGAATCACTTATGAGACAGCCGGATGTACGTGAAGCGTTATTAAAACTGCGGGGAGTGAGCGACCATGCCTCCACAGACGCCGATGTTTAAAATGTGCGGCCTGCATTCCGAAAATGATGTGCGGCTTGCAGCTTCTTCCTCTGCCGCTTTTGCAGGGTTTGTATTTGCCCCGGGGAAACGGGAGGTAGAGCCGGGAGCCGTTCGCGAATGGCTGCAGACTCATCCGCTGCACGGTAAAAAGATAACAGCCCTGTTTGTGAATGCACCGGTGCGAAAAGTGATTGCGACCGTTGAAGAAATACAGGCGGACGTGATTCAGCTGCACGGCGAGGAACCGCCGGAAGAAGCGGCGGTGATCCGCCACCGTACAGGGAAGGATGTTTGGAAAGCCCTGCCGCATGGAGAATACACTCATCAGCAGATCGATGCCTATGCGGATTACGTTGATGGTTTTATCATCGACGCCAAAGTCGATGGCCGGTTTGGAGGCTCAGGCGAATCCTTCGCCTGGGAGCACGTGCCTGGCTATATTAAAGCCGGAAAAGCCCACCGACTTCCGTTATTTATTGCAGGAGGAGTCCGCCCGGAAAATGTTGAAGACCTGCTTGCTTATCATCCGGCGGGCATTGATATTTCCAGCGGACTCGAAAAAGACGGAGTAAAGGATGCCGGCTTATTAGAACAATTAGAGAAGAGGTTGAATAGCTATGCAGCAGATATATCCCGATGAACACGGACGGTACGGGGATTACGGCGGAAAGTATGTGCCGGAAACGCTCATGTATGCACTGGAGGAACTTGAAGAAGCATTTAACGCGGCCTGGGAGGATGAATCCTTTCACGAGGAGTACCAGGACATTCTGCGTGAATATGCTGGCAGGGAAACCCCGCTGACGTTCGCGGGCCACCTGACGGAGCATCTGGGTGGAGCGGAAATTTATTTAAAACGGGAGGACCTGCTTCATACCGGTGCCCATAAATTAAATAATGCCATCGGCCAGGTACTTCTGGCCAGACGGATGGGGAAATCAAAAATTGTTGCAGAAACAGGCGCCGGCCAGCACGGTGTGGCGACAGCGACCGTCTGTGCTAAGTTTGGGCTGGAGTGCAAGGTGTTTATGGGCGAAGAGGATATGGAACGGCAGGAACTGAATGTCTTCCGTATGGAGCTGCTGGGAGCGGAAGTGCTGCCGGCCTCGTCCGGAAACAAAACTTTAAAGGACGCCACCAATGAAGCCATCCGCTACTGGGTAACAAACGTGGAAGATACGTTTTATCTGATCGGTTCGGTCGTTGGCCCGCATCCTTATCCAATGATTGTCCGGAACTATCAGCGGATTATTGGAGATGAAACCAAACGGCAGATGCAGACGCGGTGCGGGGCTCTTCCGGATGCGATTGCAGCATGCGTGGGAGGCGGAAGCAATGCGATCGGCATGTTTTATCCGTTTCTTGAAGACGACGTAAAGCTTTATGGCGCGGAGGCTGCCGGCATGGGCGTGCATACAGCTATGCACGCAGCAACCATTACGAAAGGCACCCGCGGGGTGATCCACGGGTCGCTGACGTATTTAATCCAGGATGAGAACGGACAGATTATTGAGCCGTATTCCATTTCCGCCGGACTGGATTATCCGGGCATTGGACCGGAGCACGCCCATCTGGCTGAAAGCGGCCGCGTGGAATACACGGGTGTGACAGACGAAGAATCCCTGGAAGCACTTTCGCTCTTAACAAAGAAAGAAGGCATTCTTCCGGCGATTGAAACCTCCCATGCCCTATACCTGGCGTTTGAAAAAGCCAAACAGATGGACAGAAGTGAACGAATCGTTATCTGCCTCTCGGGTCGTGGAGATAAAGACGTTGAAACGATCCGCCGTCGTATGGAAGGGGAGAGCAGTGATGAATAAAGCAACAAATGTGCTAACAGTGGAAGAAGCGGCAGCGCAGGCTCCGTACCCTCTCTTCGTGCCATTTATTATGGCAGGGGACCCGCATGAAGAAGCGACGATTTCGATTGCTCTTTCGCTTCAGGAGGCAGGCGCCCACATTTTAGAGCTCGGCATCCCGTATTCTGATCCACTGGCTGACGGTCCTCTGCTGCAGCGCTCAGCCCAGCGCGCCCTTAAAGGTGGTATGAGCCTGAAAGGGGCTCTGCGCATGATTCAGACGATGAGAGAACGTGGACTGACAATTCCGGTGGTCGTGTTTTCCTATGTGAATCCTGTGCTGCGCATGGGAGAAGAGACGTTTGTCAAAGAAGCGGCATCTGCCGGGGCAAACGGGGTGCTGATTCCGGATCTTCCCATGGAAGAGAGCAGTTTTATCAGTGAGCTTGCCAGGGAAAAGGGACTGTCGGTCATTTCACTTGTGGCACCGACATCTGCCCACCGCATTGAAAAAATTGCCTCCCAGGCCCAGGGTTTTCTGTACTGCGTTTCAAGTCTTGGCGTAACTGGTACGAGGGATGCCTTCCCGGACGAAGCCTATGCGTTTATCCGCAAAGTGAAAGAAGCAAGCACGGTGCCGGTTGCTGTCGGCTTTGGCATATCCAACCGCCGGCAGGTGGAGCTGCTTGACGGTGTGAGCGACGGCGTTGTCGTCGGCAGTGCGATTATGAAAATCGTCGAAGAACAGCAGGAGGCACTCGTTTCGGCCGAAAAAACAGAGCGCGAACAGGCGCTGAACGAAATTAAAACCTTTGTCTCCGAGCTAATTTCGTCGTAAGATAGTAATCAGCATACAAAGACGAGGTGACAAAGTTGTATATTAAAAAACAAATCAAAGGCATGACGCCTTACCAGCCGGGGAAACCAATTGAAGAAGTGAAACGGGAGCTCGGACTGACTACCGTCCATAAAATGGCTTCCAATGAAAATCCATACGGTGCTCCGCCGCAGGCTAAACGGGCAATCGAGGAAGCGGCCGCCGATCCGGAAATTTATCCGGATAGTTATGCAGCTGAGCTGCGTCAGGCAGTGGCCGAAGAGCTGAATGTCGGAGAAAAACAGCTGCTGTTTGGAGCCGGCTCCGATGAAGTTATTTTAATGCTCTGCCGGGCCATGCTAGGCCCGGACACAAATACCGTTATGGCAGTACCTTCCTTTTCGCAGTACAAGCATAATGCAGCCATTGAAGGAGCAGAAATCCGTGAAATTCCGGCAGTGGACGGGGAACATCAGCTGGAAGCTATGCTTGAAGCGATTGATGAACAGACACGTATTGTCTGGGTATGTAATCCGAACAATCCGTCCGGAGCCTATATTAATGATGAAGCGTTTGTGGCATTCCTTGACCGGGTGCCGGAAAACGTACTGGTTGTTTCGGATGAAGCTTACATTGAATATGTGACCGCAAACGATTATCCGGATACGCTGAAGCTGCTGCAGGAATACCCGAACCTTCTTCTTTTACGTACCTTTTCAAAAGCTTACGGCCTGGCATCACTCCGGGTTGGCTACGGCGTGAGCCACGAAGAACTGATTCAGTCCCTGGAGCCGGTCCGGCCCCCGTTCAATGTGACAGCTGTGGCCCAGCGGACGGCAACGGCCGCCTTGAAGGACCGCGCCTTTATTGAAAAGTGCCGGGAGAAAAATAAAACCGAACTCGATAAAATGACGTTTTTCTGCGAAGAGCACGGACTGGACTATGTGCCTTCCCAGACCAATTTTCTGCTGATTCATACAGGAGTTGCGGGAAGCGTAGTTTTTGACGAAATGCTGAAAAAGGGAATTATAATCCGTTCAGGAGAAGCCCTCGGCTATCCGGAATCGATCCGTGTAACGATAGGGACCGAAGAGCAGAACGAAGCTTTCCGCCAGACGCTGAATGAAGTGCTTGAACATCAGCAGGCCAGGCTTTAGCGGACAACACCTGGAATCCGGCTCCGCTCGGAGCCGGGTGTTTTTATGTATGGAAACAAAGAGAGGCCTGGAGGGAAACAGATGCAGAAAAAAGCAGCAGTTATCGGGCTGGGACTGATCGGAGGGTCAATTGCCCTCGCCATCAAACAGGAACATCCCGATGTTTATATTACAGGAACAGATGTAGATGAAGCCCAGACAAAGCTCGCGGTATCCTTGAGTGTTATTGACGAGGCAGTCCCGGACCTGGAAAAGGCTGTAAAGGAAGCAGACCTGGTGGTGCTTGCCACTCCGGTTGCCACCACGGAGAAATTGCTCGTGCAGCTCGCCGGAATGTCTCTAAAGCCCGGGGCCATCATTACTGATGTCGGAAGCACAAAAACATCGATCTGCGAGCAGGCAGACGTTCTTTCAGAAAAGAACGTTCATTTTATCGGGGGCCACCCAATGGCCGGATCACATAAAAGCGGTGTCCATGCCGCCCGGGTCCGTCTGTTTGAAAACGCCTACTACGTGCTGGTGCCAAATGGTCCTGGGTCCTCTGAAAAAATTGGTGAAATCAAAGATTGGCTTCAGGGCACGCAGGCAAAGTTTATAGAGCTGTCCTATGAGCAGCATGATCTGCTGACGGGCGTCATCAGCCATTTTCCGCATATCGTAGCATCGGCACTCGTGCATCAGGTGAAGGGAATGGAGGACGAACAGGCCTGGGTGACAAAGCTTGCAGCCGGCGGGTTCCGGGATATTACAAGAATCGCTTCAGCGAGTCCGGAAATGTGGACCGATATTCTTCTGAAAAACAATGACGTGATGCGGCAGCTGATGGAAGACTGGAAGCAGCAGATGAGTACCATTGAACAAATGCTTGCTGCGGGGGATAAAGAGCAGATATATCAGTTTTTTGAGCATGCAAAATCTTATCGTGACGGTCTGCCTGCAAAAAAGCAGGGAGCCATACCATCCATTTATGATCTGTTTGTCGATGTGCCGGACCACCCCGGCGTTATCTCGGACGTAACCGGAATTCTTGGACGTACCGGCATCAGTATTATTAATATACGGATCCTTGAAACGAGAGAGGACATCATGGGCGTGCTGCAGCTGACCTTCCGTACGGAAGAAGACCGGCGGGCCGGTATGCAGCAGCTCGAAAAGCACGATTATGAATCCTACATCGGTTAACGGAAAAAAAGAATGAAAAATAGGAGAGAAGCATTGACAACGCTTACAATTACGTTATACTAATATTAGCGTATGGTTTCTCTCCACTCCTATCCATACTCTTTATCTTAAAACTAGCCGATGTGGCGGCACACCTGATGAGTAGACATCAGGTGTTTTTTTTGTTTTTGTAAACGTTATCATAATGGGCGGGGGGAGGTTTTCTGTTCGTCACAGCGGGCAATGTTTGCTATAATTACACAGTGCTAAACGAGATTTACCTGGAAGAAAGGTTGTTGACGGCGTGAATTTAGAAACGATCCTCGAAACGATAAGAAACGGCGATACGGAAAAAGGGCTCGAAGAGATGGAGAAATACAGCCACTCTGCGAACGATCAGGAAAAATACGATATAGTGGAAATGTATCAGGAGCTGGGCCGCTCAGATAAGGCCCAGCCGCTGATTGAAGACCTGCTCGGACGCTATCCCGATGAGGGGGCACTGCTGACGACAGCAGCCGAGAATGCGATTGATATGGACGATGAAGATGAAGCGATTGAATGGCTGCTCGAGGTGAAGGAGTCAGACGAAGAATATCTGCGGGCGCAGCTGCTGCTAGCTGATTTGTACCAGATGCAGGGGCTCGATGAAGTAGCGGAGCAAAAGCTGCTCGATGCCCTGAAGCTGAGTCCTGAAGAGCCGGTGCTGCTTGCCGCCGTTGGAGATTACTATTTATCCCGGGGGGACTACGCTAAAAGCATTCCTTATTTGAAGCAGGCTGAAGGCGCCGGGTTTAAGTTTCCGGATGGCAGCCTGAGCCTTCGTCTCGCTGAAGCATACAGCGTGACCGGTTCGTTTGAGGATGCGCTGAGTTACTACGAGGCTGGACTGAAAGAACATACTGAGCTTCACGCTCTGTTTGGATACGGCTATACGGCTCTTCAGGTCAGCGATTATCAGCTGGCTGCAGAGAAATTCGAAGAGCTCCGCAACATGGATAAAGATTTTGTGGCACTCTATCCATATCTCGTGCGAAGCTACGAAGGGCTCGAAGACCATGAAAAAGCTCTGGAAGCAGCAAAGGCTGGCATTAAAGAAGATGAATACAATGAAAATTTATATACTGAGGCCGGAAAGCTGTATATGGCGCTTGGCAATGAAGAAGAAGGAGAAAAACATCTCAAGGAGGCACTTGCTTTAAATCCGGCACATCTTGAAGCAGCGAATGCGCTTCTCAGCATGTGGATGGAGCAGGAAGAGCCGGAGGCGATGATTGACCTGATTGATCATTTATACGAAATGGGAGAGCCGGATGTGCGTTTTCAGTGGTATTATGCCCGCGCTAAAAACCTCCAGGACGAACCCGCCGAAGCGAAAGAAAAATATGAAGAAGTGTACAGCGTATATCAGGAAAACGAAGTATTCCTTGAAGAGTACGGTCGTCTGCTGCTTGAACTCGGCTACCGGGAGAATGCGCTGAAGCACTTGGAGCAGGCTTCAGCCCTGCAGCCGGACAATACAGAGCTTCAGCTTTTGCTTGAAGACCTTCGCATGAGTGAATAAAGACACGAATCTGGTGTCTTTTCCTACATATTGAACGAGGCGGATGATATCGTGAAACAGCTACTTGGATGGTTTGGAACACCTTACGTGTTAATCCCTCTTTTTATCATTAACGCGCTCGGCACTATCTACGGCTACATTTGGTACGGTCAGCAGCTGCAGCAGACGCCGGCTGTGTTTCTGCCCTTCGTCCCGGACAGTCCGACGGCAAGCCTGGTTTTTACGATCGTTCTCGGACTGTACATTATCGGCAGAAGGAGCGGACTGGTGGAAGCATTCGCTTTTATAACGCTTGTAAAGTACGGGCTTTGGGCGGTGGGGATGAACGTGTTTTCCGGCGTAGCCGGGGAGACGCTCAGCTGGCAGCACTACATGCTTATTGCCTCTCACGCCGGCATGGCACTGCAGGCTTTTTTGTATCTGCCTTACTACCGGGTAAAGCTTTGGCATATAGGAGCAGCAGCGGTATGGACATTACATAATGATGTGATTGACTACGTTTTTGGAATGTATCCCTGGGTCTCAGCGTCGCTTGAGCCGTATATTTCCCTGATAGGCTACGGGACGTTCTGGCTGAGTATTATTTCTGCGGGGGTTCTGCTCTGGTGGAGACTCAGACCCGGCCGGACAGAGCTTCGGCTCATGGAGGAATAGAGCGGAATCTTTGACATTATACCCCCGTCTGCATACAATATAAGTATATATAAATGGAGGGATGAGAAAAAATGGGAATGCTTCTGTTATATTTAGCAGCGCTTATCCTCATTCCGCTTTGGGCACAGTCCAAAGTGAAAAAAGCATACAAAAAATATTCGAATGTAAGCAATTCGTCCGGGATGACAGGTGCCTCCGTGGCAAAGAAAATCCTGGAGGAAAACGGCATCTATAACGTACGCGTAGAGCCAACTAAAGGAAAATTAACGGATCATTATGATCCTTCGAAAAAAGTCGTCCGCTTGTCGGAGGATAACTATTACAATTCGACAGTAGCGGCTCAGGCGATCGCTTCCCACGAGGTGGGGCACGCGATTCAGGATGCGGAAAACTATGCGTTTTTACGATTCCGTTCCTCGCTGGCTCCAGTGGCTTCGACTGGCTCCAACCTTTCCTTCTTTTTAATTCTTGCCGGTATTTTACTGCAGTCGACCGGCATGTTTCTGGCGGGCATCGTGTTTTTCTCGGCCGCTGTTCTGTTCCAGGTTGTCACCCTTCCGGTGGAATTCAATGCGAGCAGCCGCGCCATGAATCAGATCGTTGCGACCGGTATTATCAGTAACAATGAAGAGCGGGAAACGAAAAAAGTGCTCGATGCTGCTGCATTAACGTACGTTGCAGCCGCTCTGGTAGCCGTGCTGGAACTGGGGCGTTTTATCGCCATGTTCCTCATGACGAGCGAAGAATAGTAAAAAACACCTGTACCGGTCACTAGAGTGACCCCATAATATGAGACAGGAAAAAACACCCCCAACGTCGTATGTAGTATTAACGATGATCTGGAGGTGT
>NZ_JBQLIA010000031.1:0-27099 GCF_056034345.1 Marinococcus sp. LNSP9103-4
CCAGGCTATTTCTTTTTATCATAGCACAAAAAAACTGCCGACAAACTCTAAAATTAGAGTCATTGTCGACAGTCTGAGGCCGCCTGCTAGAGGAAGCAGGCGGCCTGATTTATATTATGCCCGGCACGCAAGCGTCCGGTACGACGTAACAATTTTATTTCCTTCAACATCTCTACCGGTAATCACTATCACTGTAGCTGACGTAATATTTTCCTGTTCGATAAATTCAAGCCCCCGGTGCCAGAGCCATTCATACACCGTTGTCATGTCTACGTTCAGTTCATTTTTCCCCAGCGCTTCTGCCGTAATCTGCATCGACAGCAGCAGCTGGTCGCGCTCAAAGATGTGAAGCACCGGTCCATTAAAATGTTCAGACTCTCCCGGGCTGCCTTCATACGGTCCGTGGTAAAAGTCAAGCAGGCGTGCCATCACGATTCCCCCTTTAACGACTTCGGCGCCGATACGTGCCTGAAGTTCGTTTTTCTATTGGTGAATTGTGATTCCTTTTCCCTGCACCTTTGCTGCTAAACCCGAATTTCTCCCCCGTCTCTTGAAAGGTTACTGGTCGAGCCACTCTTTAATCTGCTGCTTATCGTTATCATCAAGGTTGCCTTCTTCAATCCAGTAATTCACCAGCTTCATCATGCCCTGCTTGGAGAGCCCCACCCGGCTGCTGTCGGATGGATGGCTGCTGATGTCCGTTTTTCCGTATTGGTAAATGGATACGTACGGCGCCTCCGCGTGGTTTAAATTGTGAAGATCCTTCTTTTCAAAATGCAGCATTTGTATGCCCCTTTCTATTTTCCGGAATGTTTTTTGTCCCTGCGTCCGCCACAAAAAAGAGCCTCCCGGGAAGGAAAGCTCCGCTTAGCGTTTGTTTACATGGATTTAGAATACGGTTTGTGACAGATCGAATGATCGATGGTTTCATCGGGTTCACCGCTGTACACACAATCGCAGGTATCTAATACGTAAGTATGCTCTTTGGCGTGAATGACCTGACTTCCCTGATGAAATAACAGTTTTTCATCGGCCGGCTGAAAATCACTCATCGAATGAAGCACCACTTCATAGCCATCGGCGTATTCAATCACCTTGTAATGAATTTCATGACCGTCACTGCTATAGGTCACCTGCGGCTGCGTTCTGCATTTGAATTCCACTAAAGCCACTGTCATCCACCCCCTCAACTTATTTATACCACAGTTTTTTCGGTTCGAGAAGACACCCGGCCGTTTTTTTTCCGAAAGAATTTCCTTCCCAAATGAGTGAAAACCGTTTCTCTCTCTTCCTGCCGGAAAAGAAACCTTTAGCCATTTTCTTCTATATAATTACTACAATTAATTTAAATACTTCGCAAACATGCACTTCACTAAACACGATAGAAATATAAATTAGTAATATTACAAAAATACTAGTAGAAAATGGTACAATTTGTCGCTATTATAAGTATAAAGACTCTCATATGAAAAATGCGTCTTCATTCTAACCGCATTTCTATCATACATTATATATAAAAGGGGATAGTATCATGAGTAAAACACCTTGGTTAGGTTTTATTGGAGCAGGTATAGTCGTTTTAACTGGATGCGGAACTGAAGATGTGGACAGTGAAGCTCCCGAAGCTGCCGAAGAAACTACCTCCGAAAACGATAAATCTGAGAATGCATCAGAGGAAAACTCTAATACCGATGAGCAGAAGTCTGAAGAAGATTCAAAAAATGAATCAGCAGAAGAATCCTCTTCCGCTTTTGAATTTTCCGGGTTAGGTCAGGTCGAAATTATCAAACATGGCACCGGCGAAGCGATAGGAAACACTATGTCTATTGGGCCTATGGAATTTTCGGTGAATCACGTGGCTCTTATTGATCTGGAAACCTCTCAGGAGGCCAAAGATTATTATTTGGACGAATCAGCCGATCAAGTAAAACTGCTGGCAGTGGATGTGGTGGCGACAAACACCACAGAAAATGATGTCTCCTTTTATCCGGGTTCATATTTGACTACAGATTCCGGCGAACAGTTGGAAAGTGACATGATGTTCAGTACATGGCTTGGGGATGATTTTCTTGGAGACGTCAGTATGGGAGGAACCATGTATTACGTATTGAGTGATGCTGAAGCAGAGGTTTCAGAGGTCACTTACATTGTTGATGCACCTTATGATTATGATGACATGGATGACCTTGCTGAAGAAGAACGCTATACTATCCCGTTAGAAGAAGGTGCCGGCAATTTGACTCAAGACGATTTGGAAGTAGATACTTGGTAAAAGCCGATTAAGCGGGTGTTTTAGCCCGCTTTTTATATTTCTGCTTTTAGAAGGCAAACAATAATTAAACTTCCGACATCAACTAGCGATTTTAAGAAATTTTTTATCATTTACTATATTCTATAAAAACAAAAAGCACCCTCTCAGCTCGAGGGCGCTTCGAAATCTCTCAATAAATTGTCGTACGTTTTGTTTATTTCTCCGTCCGTCACGTCCTGCACGGTAATGACAAGACGCTTCCTTTCCGCCGGCGCTTCCTGTTTCAGATAATCCAGGCCGATGCTCCACAGCCAATCTGGTACGTTTTCTTCCTTTAAACTCGCTTCGGCTGCCATCGCCGAGGTGGTTACCTGGACGAGCAGCACGAGCTCTTCGTCCTGATACACTTCGACTGATTCCCCGGCAAAATGGAGCGGGCGTACGTGGTAGCCTTTTAGCCCTTCCTGGGAAAAATCCGCTTCCTGTGGCATCATCATCCTCCTTTTATTCGATTACGACTGTTCCTGAAGGGCACTGCTCCCTTCAAGCTCTATGCTTTTCTGATCCGACCGGGTGATGTAGGCCTGCCCGCCAAACTGAAACCCTTCCCGGGTGTAAAAATATAAATCCAGCGCAGGAGAAGCACTGTCGAATGCCAGGTGGAAAAATTCCTCGTTGTCGCAGTCTGTAATGGAAACGGTCCAGCGTTCAAGCGGTCCGCCGCCTGCCTGAAGGTGACCTTCATTTACCTGAATAACTTCATTTGTGGAGACTGTTTTAACAGCTTCAAGTGCTAGTGTTGGCATCGCGTCCTCCTGAATTTCATTCTTTTAAAAGGGCGGCTTGTATAAAACCACCCGCGGAATGCGTTAATTTTTATTCGTCTACCTGCCGTTTGTATTCTTCATAAAGCTCGCGGCCTTCTTTTGTGATTTTAATACCGCTGTAAACCGCCTGGTCTTTTTCTCCGGAGGCATCGTCATACGTAACATATCCATGCTCCGCAAGCTCCTGAAAACGATCCTGCTCGATTTCATCCACCGGCGACCATTCGGCGCCGATTTCCCCCCGCTCGACTCTTCCGGCCAGCTGGGCCATTGCTTCTTTTCTCGGACTCATGACTTTCTCTCCTTTCCAATCTTTGAGCATCTTTTCACAGCTATAATCCCCGAATTCGCACGTATTAAACGTTCCCCCGATTTCCGGTTTTCTTGCATATAAAAAAACAGGCGCCAGCTTCCGCTGTCACCCGTTGTCATACCTGCTTTATATCTGCACCAGTTCATCAAGACCATCGAGGTGGCAATGCTTCTTCCCGCCGCCTTCAATGTTTTTAAATTGAACGAGCCCCTGATACTCTGCTTCTTCAGTTTTGAACCGTATACTAATGCTGTTTCGATTGATAAACTCTTCGGAAAACTCCTGTTCTGCATTATAAATGGCCATCGTCCAGGCGCTTTCCCCGATCCGGTCCGGATCGGACGTTTCAAGATACAAGTACGCAGACTCAAATCGCAGCTCCGATTCGTCGAGTACAATTTCGTTAATTTCCTGGGTTTCCTGTTTCATTTTTGTCGCCCCTTCACTCTAATAGATGCTGCACGTGCCGGCAGAATTCCCGGCTTCTTTTTATGCTATTACACCTCGACGCCGGTTTGAAACCTCGGAAGAGCAGCGGCCGGGCTTACTTCTTCCATTTATGAATGACATAAAAAGCCACTGCCGGGGTCGGAAACTGTGTTAATCCCCACAGACCCCACTTCCATTTGGCTTTGCCCTGCTTTTCGGCTTCCCGGTAAAGCCACCAGGCCTGAAGCAAAAGCAGCGGAGCCAGCAGCCAGGCGGTATTTCTTTTTTTGTTCATCATCATCTTCCTCTCTGACAAAGACTGGGAGGTGCTTTATTCATTATACTACGCCAATGCCTTTAATACTCCCCCACCTAATAAAAAACCGGACTTCCTGGAAAAAGTCCGGTCCCCCTGTAAGTAATAAAAAATATCCCCCGGCCCGGTCCCGGCCTGAACGAATCATGTTACATATTGTCCTTCTCTTTCCACTGTTCATTTAACACCGGCAGGTCGCTTACGACAGATATGATTCGTTCGTTTTCCCGAAAATCCCGTATGCCTTTGAGCAATTCCTCTTCAGTGTTAAAAATATGCTTTTCTTTAGCCGGAAATTTTTCCCTAATGTCTTCTTTAGTCCCTACGAACACTTCATTTCCTTCTTCATCGATCACATAAGAAAATTGAGAGATAGCGCATGCTCCTTTCAACTTCTGTTCCGCCCAAAGCATAACATTCCTCCGCCCTATTGCATAGGAAACAAACGTTACCAACGCGGTATACATGCGGCACCCTTTTGAAATTACATTGATTCTGCTCCGGTACACATGTATATAAAGAGAAACAAAATGGATTTCAGGACAACTACATCACTACAAATAATTATTTTACACAACATATTGTAGTGTATATTTTAAAATACAAAAAAACGTTCAGAAACACTGAACACCCTTCATTTATTATTAGCAGACGGATGGTTAATATAAAATATATGTGT
Source organism: Marinococcus sp. LNSP9103-4 (assembly GCF_056034345.1). Taxonomy (NCBI): domain Bacteria; kingdom Bacillati; phylum Bacillota; class Bacilli; order Caryophanales; family Bacillaceae; genus Marinococcus; species Marinococcus sp. LNSP9103-4. The sequence goes on from NZ_JBQLIA010000031.1 coordinate 4,816, forward strand.
TTCCATGAAGCGTCATTGTTTCCTGGTCAAATGGCATATAAATCCTGTCGTACTTCGGGGAAAACGAGCTGTCATCAAGCGCGTGGATGTCAAAGACAAATCCGTCGTCGGTTTCCCAGGTTAAACAGTGCAAAAGACTCCCCTCATCGCTTAATAGTACCTGCACATAACGGACATGACGGTTAACATACACGGTAGCCATCGTTTATCCCCCTCTCCTTTATAATACTTCAATTTCAAGTAATAAAGTACTATTATTTTTCTAAAATTATAGAATTTATTTTCTGGTTCTTTTTAACCTGATTCAGCATTTTTCACCGCTGTATATATTCCGTTGTCTTATGTGTTGATACAAATAGATACATTTTACTACTATCTACTGTTTTTAAACTACACTTATCGAAATAAAGGCACAAAAAAATAGTCCGGAATATATCCGAACTGCAACTGTTGTTTTTATTCTTCGATATAAGGAAGCAGAGCCTGCTTAAATAACATCGATGCCTGTTCTTCATTGAAAACAGTGCCTGTTTCCGTTTCCCATCTGCAGGTATTCAAGTCCTTCAGATAAGCACTGCGGGGACGGACGTCGCTTACATTGTAGGCAGAGTCGTTGATACGAATTTTAAAGCTCATTTCCAGAAAGCCCTTACGGGTGAACACCTCGCCAGTCTCAATAATAAGCTCGGAAACGCCGTAAAAATATTTTACATGCTTGTTGCTTTTCACTTTTTCCACTTTTAAATCCGACCGGCCATTAATGGTTCCCATTAATTCATCGAACATGCCCGTAAGCTCTTCGGAGCAGGCGCGTATGCTTTCCATCTGTTTTTCTTCCTCCACGGTGGACGCCTGTTTTTTATTCTGGCGGGCCGTGCTTGATAATTGATGAATCCAATCGTCCATGTAAGAGTCCTCCCTTTAGCGCAGAAATTTCATTTTGCTGTTCACGTCATCGTCAAGCGGCGCGTAGGCCCCTTCGATGTAGTGCCACTTGATCAAAAATTTTGAGCGGACAAACTTTTTCTCGCGCTGCGTCTGCAGCAGCTTTTCCCCGTCGTCATTTTCATCAAGCTCGGCTTCGATTTCGTGTTCGATCCATATGCCCATTTCATCGATGGAATCGATTTTGACGATAATAAACTTTTCCATCGTCTTAGGCGCAAGAATCAATTGCAGAACCTTATCTTCCTTTGCTATATCTGCGAGGGCGATTCTAACATTTTTTCCTATTGAATTTCGAAATGACATATTTACCTCCTGGGGGAATTTTTTTAAGCTGTTGGTCAGTATCCGGAAGCTTCGAATTCTTTTAGAAGATTTTCATAGGGAGTAATCAAATTGCCGTTATCCAGATCTTTTTCTGTAATTACCATCCGCTGACGGTCGCCGGGATCATTTTTCTCCAAATAATCGACCCCGGTGTCCCACAGCCAGTGCAGCAGGTTCGCTTTATCCGGCCGGTGCGGCGACTCCACTGCCCTATCAGTCATCTGAATAAGCAGGGCAAGCCCGTCAAAATCCATTATTTCTATGGAATGCGAAGCGTTCAGTGCGTTCGGGAAAAACGGACGGTATTCAGGATGGTTATAATACGTGTCCATAAAAATTCCTCCTTTAAGGCCGGCATGTTCATGGAAAAAGCACCCCGGGCGGGATGCTTTATTAGTATTTGCTAATTTTCCCCTGGCCTTTAATAACAATATTTCCTTCTGCTTCTTCATCGCCTGTTTTTGAGGCCTTGCCTTTTCCTTCATACTCCACCAGGCTGTTATCCTTAATCCGGAACTCGTTGCCCTGATCCGAAAACAAATCCATGCCTCCGGTAAAATTAATCAGTTCCGCCTGCCATGTATTGTCGTCTTCGATCGTCAATATGCCGCTTTCTATCGGGATTTCTCCACGTTTATCACATGTTATAAATTGGAATTCCAGTTTTTCCATTCCTATTGTCCTCCTCCATATGCTGTGAGGCAGCAAAGCTTTCATCTGCCATTCTCTCTATTCCCGTCTTTCCCTGTTGTAGCCGGATTAAAAACCGGGATCGCCAGTTTTTGTGATGAAACTACAGTTTTTTTGCCCAGACGATCGTGTCATGCACAGCCTTGGCCTCATGACGCAGTTCGTTGCTTTTTTTCATTCTGTCGATTCTCACAAGTACTGTCGCAGCATGGAGCTTTCCTTCGAACCGCTCCGACAGCTCGTCTGCCACCTTTAGCTCGTGGGATTTTCCCCTGTCCTTCAAATATTCGATAATTAAATTATCCAGCTGTTTTTTCTGCTTTTTATTCACGGTGGTACCTCCTTTGACGTACATATTATAGCCGTTAGTCACTTTTACCCGCTTTTAGTGCCGGGGTAATCCTTTTTCTGCACCGGCTGAAATTCGATCAATAATTTTAGTTAACATAATTATATTATATGAACAAAAGCGGCATTGGTCAGCGTCCCAGCCATTTCCGTGCCTGTTTCTTTTCTGTCTGCCCGAAATGCTTTGTTTCCACTCCAGGCAGAAGCTTACCAAAGGATTCCACTGCTTTGATCCCTTTTTCATCACTGACAATCGCCATTTTTTGAAATTCCTTTATGCGCCTCAGCCACTTTAGGTCCTCCATAACCGCCTGGGGCGTCATTCCTTTCCAGTCCGTCACCACTACAAGCAGGTTGATCGGAGTGTCGTCCTGCTTCACGGCGTCAAACGATTTCCCGAACGTTTCATAATCGTGCTCTGTTATCTTTCCGCTGATTTTCATCTCGATCATATGGCCTGTTTCTGCCGAAATAACGGTCAGCACGTCAACGCACCTCCAGCGAGCTTTTATTTGTTTTAATTCCCGGCAGCACCGTCTCTTAATCGGTCCCAGGACAATTTTTGCGTTCGTTAAAAGGAAAATATGCTTATCAGCTAGAAGTACTAAAGTGAAAACACAATAATTTCTTTAGGAGGCATATTATGCATACGATGGACGTTATTTTAGTTGCTGTGGACGGCTCTGAAGAGGCAGATTACGCGTTTGAAACAGCTCTTCCGCTTGCTAAAGCACAGGGATCGCAGCTTGTGATCACTCAGGTGATCAACCGCAACGCCTACCGGCCGATGAGCAATTACGACTCCACCGTTATCGGCAATGTGGAGGATGATGCACGACAGCTGCTTAATAAATATAAAAAGCAGGCGGAGGAATTCGGTATCACGGATGTAGTGGCTGATATCGAATACGGATCGCCAAAAACAGCTATTCCGCGCGATCTTGTGCCAAAATACAACGTCGATTTAATTGTTACAGGTGCGACTGGCTTAAACGCCGTCGAAAAGATTTTTCTCGGCAGCGTTTCCGAGCATATTACAAAAAATGCCGACTGCAGTGTGATGGTCGTACGGTTATAATCCCGGAAAACACCAAAAACCCGGCACCTGAAAAAGGCACCGGGGGACCATGGTTTTATGACGTTAGGCGTGGCTAAAGACGGCATATTTCGCTGGAGCAAAGGTTGTCAAGCGGGCAGTTGCACAGCCTGCGCAGATAGAGCATGTTATGAATAACAATGAGGCCGTTCTCATAGGAAATGACGCCGGCCTTTTTCCACTCGTTCAGGCAGCGGTTCACGCCCTCCCGGGATAAGCCGATGTATTCTCCGAGCTCGGTGTTGGTCAGCTTCAACTGCAGGATGGTGCCGCGCTCTCTCTCCCTGCCGTGCGTTGTGCTGAGGCGGATCAGGGTTGATGCCAGGGCGCCATTTTTCCCGTACAGCAGCAGATCCCGGAATTTTGACTGCTCCTTTAACGTGTTGCTGCCCATCCACTGCATCATCTTCAGGGAAAAGGCGCCGGATTCTTTAATTAATGCCTCCATTTCTGTTTTTTTAATTACACCTATCGTACTGGCGGCTGACACCTTCGCCGAAAAATCATGGCGCACCGCATTCAGATTACCATATTCACCGGCCAGGTCCCCGCTTCCAAGCAGCGTAATTGTTAATTCTTTTCCGTCACTTGTGCTTTTTTGAATTTTCACGGTTCCTTCGTAGAGAAAATAGAAATAATCAGAAGGGTCTCCTTCTAAATACAGGTACGTTCCGGCCCGTTTGTGCGCCAGCTGCGTGCGCTCCTGAAAACGGTCAAACTCTTCAGAAGACAGCATACTTGCAAAAGATCCGCTCGGCTTTTCGTTCACGGGGAGACTTTGAAGGGGCCTGCTCATTATTTCCATCTCCTTCGATAGTATTACCATGATACTATCAAAGGAGTTTTCTAAAAAATATAAGGGAAAACCCTTAATTATTTTCTCCTGTTTTTTTTACACTTGATGGTTAATATTATAGGCATGTATTCCCGAAAGGCTCCGTGCATGAACGTCCAACCCAAGCGTAAGAAGGTGATAGCATATGATTTCGATCGTTTTAGTAAGCAGACGTCCGATCTATCAGAAAGCGTTAAAAATACTGCTCGAAGAAGCTCCTGACTGTACCGTCATTAAGGAGACAGCCGGATGGCCGTCTGCAGAGGCTTTACCAACCGGAGGCCGCAAACCCGTCTATGTCATTGATGCGGGCACACTTTCACCGGAAGCAGCTATCTTCGAACGCCCTCTGCTTCCGGCCGTTTTTCTAGTCTCCGGGGAGGAAACGCCTGCTTTCCTGCAGCAGGTGTACGAACGCGCCTCCACCGGGTGTCTGCTGCATACCGATCCCCTGGACGATTTATACGGGGCCATCCGGGCGGCCGCCCGGCATAACCGCTACGCCTCTGCTTCCTTCCAGGCCCTGGTGCAGGCCCATAACACGGCTCCTGCCTTCGGCAATCTGAGGAGGCTCTCCCCGAGGGAATGGGAGGTGCTTTATTATATAACGCTTGGCTACGCCAATAAAGAAATTGCCGAGACGCTCGTGATCAGCGTGAAAACCGTCGAGTCCCACCGCACTAATTTAATGGAAAAGCTCGCGATGAAAACCCGGAGGGAGCTGGTGGAGTACGCCTATCAAACCGGGCTGATTCATTCCAGAAAATAATTCTACTGATCTCTATGCTCGAGCGGCTGCCGCACAATCAGCACATCACAGATCGCCCGGTGGGCAATGCCCTCCGCCACACTTCCAAGCAGCAGCCGCTCCGTCCTGTTCCTGCCGGACGCTCCGCTCACAATCAGATCAATTTCATGCTGCACGGCGTATTCCTGAGGAATAATCAGCTTTGCCGAGCCGTACAGCAGAGACGTCGTTACGTTTGCGACGCCGAGACGCTCCGCCTGGGTTTTGTAATCCTCCAGCATTTTCCGGTCATCGTCCTCCATGAACTTCTGCACATCAGTATTTAGTACGGTAGAATACAGCAGGTTGGAGTTGTACACGTGCACGATAAACAATTCCGCCTCCGTCTGCAGCGCGAGCTGGACGCCCTTTTCAAATGCCAGGGCCGCTTCCTCGGAGCCGTCCACGGCTATCAGAATTTTTTTATGTCCGCCCTCGCTTTCCTTCCGGACGATAAGCACATCCTCCCTGGCCCGGCGGAGAACACCGCTCGATACGCTCCCCATTACTAATTTTTCCACCGTGCCCATACCGGAAGCTCCGGTAACGATCAGGTCGGCCCCGAAATCAGGGGCGAGCTCCGATGGAACTGTCGACTTGGGTGCCCCGGAGCGCAGCACCGTCTCCACCTTCGCCACTCCCGCATGTTCGGCTTCGGATGCGTACTGCTGCAGCATTGCTTCGTTCTTTTTTTTCGTCTCGTCCCATGCTGACGGCACGTAATACTGAAACGCACTGAAATCCCGTTCATTAACCACATGTGCGAAAACGAGCGTGGCCTCAAACCTGCCGGCAAGCAGCATAGCCGTCCGGGCGGCCCGTTTCGCTTCCTCGGATGGATCCACAGCAGCAAGAATTGTTTTATACATATCGCATCTCCTTTGTATGTTTATTTTCTGCCCGTTTTTTCAGCCTTCAGGACAGCGGCAGATCCGCTTCCGAAAAATAATACGTCACCATGCCGCCCTGGAACGTGTGCTCCACCGTTTCACACGGAGGCACCCGTTCAATTCCGATAATTTTAAACGTCCGGCTTCCCACCGTGACAGCGTCCGCAAGCTCCAGTTCGATATTTAAAAGGTCTATCCCCCGGGCACATTTTCGAACATTTTCCCTCGTGCCGATGTAGAGCACTTCCTCCCGCCGGTCCGGTTCATCAAAAATATACACAAACCGTATATACTCCTCCTCCCTCACTTCTGCCGTGCTTTCTCCCGCATATCCGTAGTAGTGCTTCTGCATATTCAAACAGTCCTCCTTTATTACTTGTACGCTTCGCAAACGCTCTCATTTTTGCCGTCAGTACCTACATAACCCGGAAGGTCCACGTGCCGGGCCGCCTCTGTTTTACGGCCTCATCCCCGGCCGGAAGGGCTGCTTTTGTTGTTAAGTAATAGTATTTCCGGAATACATGCAGCGTCCATTCCTCCAGGGTAAACGCCGTCTCCCCGTCCGCCGGGAGCCTGCTGATAAACGACAGCCCGTAAAAGTACCGCTTCATTTGTGCCGAAGCCTGCAGTGACGGCGTGTCAATCGCTATAAAGGCAGCGTGGTTCAGCGTCCCCGGAAGCGCATGCTCTGTCATTAACGAGTATTCCTGCCAGTCATACGTATGAAAATAGTACACATAAAACGGAAGCAGGCAGGCGATTTCCTGGTTTCGCTCAGCTCTGCCGTTTAATTCCGGCAGGGTTTGCGGAATGGCCCCGCCGCATTCATTCAGCATTTCCTTCCAGACAATCTGCTTTAATCCATCCATCATACCGAAACTCCTTTGTGCTTTATTTTCAACGCCCGTTCAGGCTGGAATAGTTTTCACTTATAGCTGCTTATGAGGCCAGTATAAATTGAAAAGTCTCCGTTGGATGTGAGGTTCCTCACACGCAGGAAGAAAAAAATGAGCTAAACTATAGACACACCACCAAAAGCCAGAAGGGACTGATTGCAATGGCACTGCACTACGAACGCATTCTCGTCGCTCTCGACGGTTCGGACGAAGCAGAATACGCACTTCAAAAAGGGATTGAAACCGCCCTCACCTATGGAAGCGCGCTCGCGTTCTGCTATATTATCGATTACCACAATATCCGCGAGCTCCGCCGGGAGTCCCCGGATCTGTTAAGCGCGTCGGAACGTATTGGCACCGACATTCTGGACCGTGCTAAAAAAAGCGCGGAGGATCAGGGCGTGAAAAACGTTCTGACATTTATGAAGGAAGGGCCTCCCAAAGCGTTAATTCCCGGCGAAATAGCTCATGAGTTCGGAGCCGACCTGATTCTTTCCGGGGGTTCGGGAGCCGGTACGTTTGAAAAAAGGGTTTTTGGAAGCGTGGCCGCAAGCATCGTGCGCCACGCCTCATGCGACGTCTGGATTGTCAAAAACGAAGAGCCGCCAAAGCCGTACAGCTCTATTCTGATCGCTGTTGACGGCTCCGAGGTCTCAACCAGCGCTTTGTATGCCGGGCTCGACATTGCCAAACGGGAAAAAAGCCGGGTCCAGGTTGTGTACGTGCTGAATACGCCGTTTATTTCCTCGGCCGAATACCATACCGAGGATATTGTTCAGATGTACAGGGAACGCGGAAAAGAACTGCTTGAGGAATACCGGAATTTAAGTGCCGCAGAGGACATTTCGGCGATTGATTTTTCCGTCGAATACGGAGCTCCGAAGGTAGTGATTCCAACCGAGGCAGCCAAAAAATTCGAAGCGGACCTGATCGTTGCCGGCTCCTCCGGGATGGGGCGCGCTGAGCGCCTGTTTCTCGGAAGCGTCTCGGAGAGCCTTGTGCGGCGGGCCACCTGCGACGTGCTGATTGTGCGAAACGACTACCTGCCGAAATAATATCGGTGACGGACCCTGCGCTGCATAGGCGCAGGGTTCTTTTTATTCTCTTCCGGCCTCAGAGGAAAAAGCCCCTTCCCTATATAAAATAAAACGTGTATTTTTTATTGTAGTTCTATTCTGTTGCAAACAGGCAACGAAAAACACTGCCGGATTGGTTATTTTCTTTTCACATGCTTTCTTGTACACTGTTAATAACTCTAATAACCGCTACTTTTTACACGTATTACGTCCATCTATTTCCTATCTATATGCTAACCAATTATGCAGCGGGGTGATTCTATTGAAAAAACCAGTCAGGCTTTTGTCCTCCACCCTGGCGCTGACGCTCTTTCTTACTGCGTGCAGCGAAGAGCCCGGCCAGGAGAGCGGCGGTAACGAATCGGAAGAACAAATGAGCGAACAAGCATCAGAAGAGGAAGGTGCTGCAGACACCGGAGAGCAGGCAGAAGAAAATGACGAGAGTGCGGAGGATGATGCCGCTTCCGGCAGTGAAAACGACGTAACAGCGGAAGAAGAACAGCCGGAGGACGCTTCAAATGAAGAGGACGCCAGCGACACCAAAGAAGCATCTAACGGTAACTCCTCTGACGACAGTGAAAGCAACGATGAGGAAGCAGCATCAGACATCCAGTCCGACTCTGATGAAGAAGATACTAACGCAACAGTAACCAACGTTGTCGACGGCGACACCATTGATGTGGACTACGAAGGAGGCGAGGAGCGCATTCGTCTCATTCTCGTCGACACACCGGAGACGAAGCATCCACAGATGGGCGTGCAGCCATTCGGCCCGGAAGCTACAGAATTTACGACAAGCGAGCTGGACGGTGAAGACGTGCGGCTTGAGCTCGGCGTCGAAGAACGGGACTACTACGGCCGGCTGCTTGCCTACGTATTCGTCGATGGCGAAAACTTCAACCAGCAGCTGATTGAGGAAGGCCTCGCCCGGGTAGCCGTCTATCCGCCAAACACCGAATATCTCGACGAATTTGAAGCCGCGGAGGAGGAAGCCCGCTCGGCCGGCATCGGCATCTGGTCGCTCGAGGATTATGTGACCGACGACGGGTATGAGGAACAGGACGACGAATCACAGGAGTCCTCCGGGGATTCCGGCTCTGCGGAAGAGTCCGGGTCCTCCGACAGCGAGAGCTCCTCTGAAGACGTATATTATGAAAACTGCGACGCTGCCCGTGAAGCCGGAGCTGCCCCTGTGCGCGAAGGCGACCCGGGCTACGGCGGCCACCTGGACCGTGACGGGGACGGCGTCGGCTGTGAAACGTAAATAAAGTAAAAATAAAAGCAGGTCCCGGCAGCATATGCCGGGCCTGCCTTCTATTTGTGGAAGCGGCCTCCCTTAACTCTGAGGCAGCACCTCCACATAGTTTTCATGCGTCGTAATATACGTGCTGGACAGGAGCTCAAACAGATCCGAGCGTTCCTCCATCGGCACGCGGCGCTCAATCGTAAACGCCTCTCCTTCGGTAACTTTACCCGCAACGGCTTCGCTGTCCCAGGACGGTTCGCTGCGGTAATTCACCTGGCTGGCAATCACCCGGAGCAGGTCTCCCTTTCCGCCGACGTTGGTGAGCGGCCCCGCTGTACTGTCGACGACACGGCGGGCCCCGACGTAGCGCGACTGCCAGTAGTCCCGCGTGGAATCGGCGAATGCCACTCCGGTGGAGCCCTGCGCGCCCAGAAATGTCTGTCCGTCCACATAGAAGCCGACATGGGTCACGTCGTTATGGTTCAGATCCTCCGAGCGGGTATCCTTCCAGAACAGCAGATCTCCCGTTCGCAGATCTTCGTCTGAAATCGGCGTGCCTGTCTCCGACTGGCTGGCTGCGGTCCGCGGAATAATCTCGCCAGTGACGTACTCAATCACGTAGCGGACAAAGCCGCTGCAGTCAAAGGTGTCCGTGCCGTCGCCGCCGAATTCATAAGGCGTGCCGAGATGATCCTCCCCGTACGTAATCAGCTGATGCCCCAATGTTTGTGCCAATGCTCATCATCCTTTCCTGAAGCGAGTAGGTGCCGGCTTTTTGCCGTCCTACCTGGTAAAGGAACCCGGGCGGTCTTTTTTACAACCATCCGCCGAAATTTTTTCATCTATTGAAAAAAAGCATCCGCCCGCAGGCAGATGCTCGTTCTTAAATGAAGTTGACGCTGACGCTTGTTACTTTTTTGCATTCCACTTCGGTGTTGAACCATTCGCTGAATGCTTCGGACATTTTCAGGTCCTGCTTTTTGCCTTTTTTCAGCTTTTCAATAATTTCATCCACGCTCGGGGTCTCGTTGGACTTCGGCACAATCAGCCGGTCCCCGTCTTCGATGAAAAAGATAATAGATGTGTACATAACGATCCCTCCCAAATTTTTAACGCCGCCATCCATTTTACATTTAATCGGGAAACACGACCACCAATTAAGAAAAAATGGCGCCGCCGCAATCAGATTTGTCCGGCCCGTTGACGCTTCCAGCTGCAGGCGAACACCTCCCCTGCCTCCCACAGATCGCTTTCATGATGCCACCCCGAGCGGACCGGCGTAAATTTAACATAGTACCACTCCGGTCCCTGATGGTGATTTTGAAGCATCATTACACCCCACTGCTTCCTCGTCTCGCTGAACAAGCGCGTGCCTGGTTCGTAATTCACAGTAACCGCCCCTTTACCTTTTTCATTTTAGCTGTACGTTCAAAAGGCAGTCCGCAGGCGTATTTGACAACCCCCTCCTCTATTTTCCTGTGGTACAATAGGCTTAACAAATGACGGGAGGCGGGATACAATGGCTTCCATAATTGCCGCTTTAATTGTTATATACCTCGGTTGGACAGCTTACGCGAAAAAGAAACAGGCAAAGCAGGACTGACCCCGTTGGAGGGGAAACGGAGTTTTCTGCGGGCCGGCACTAAAACGGCATAGATGTGCCTGCTCATTCTTTCGAGGGGGGATGCTTAGTGGGCGTTTTTCTGATTAGTGTCGATTTAATCAACAACACCAAAACCAGCAACTACGACAATCTGCTTGATTTAATTACGCATTTATCTGCACACGACAACGCAAGACAGGTTACCCGGAACGTCATCGTGTTTGAGAGTTCCCGGGAAACAGCAGAAATCAGACAGGCGGCGGATGCCTTTTTAAGGGGCTTAAAAATCAGCGGCGAAATCTCTAAATACCATTTTATTTTAAGCAAAGTCAGTGAGCTTGAATTCAAATCGAAAGAAGAACATTTCTTAAAAATGATTAAACAGGCGAACCGCTTGTAGTGACATTGGGATAAGCAGTATATCCAGGGGGAGTTTCATGCAGAAAAAAAGAAAATGGCGGCGGCTGCCCGGGCTCCGGACAGGCACGAGGTGGAAGCTTGTGACAGCCTCACTGGTTTACGCGCTTCTTCTTGCCGGTGTCATCGCCGCTGTCTTAGGGGGAGAACCGGCAAGCAACACGGAAGAGAACCTCCGTGAAGAAGAGCCAGAAGCGACTGATGAGGAGACAGCGTTAAAAAGCTGCAGCGATTTCGAAGACGACCAGCACCTGTATGACTACTGGACGGAGCACGAGTTCAGCTCTGAAAATGATCCCGGCAGTCTTGATGCCAATAACGACGGCGTACCCTGCGCAGTGCTGTCCGAAGACATGAATGAGGAATTCACGGCTTATGAAAAAGAACAGACCGGCGGGGCTCCTGAAGCAGAGTTACCTTCGTATACAGTGCACGAAGGGGAAAACGCGGCGTACGATCATGGGGTTTATCTGAATTATTATGTAATCCCGGACGCAGATCCTGTGTCGATTGATGAAACGGACATTGATACCATCAGTGACGAAGTGATCATGGAGGTGAAAGACCAGGAAGAATTTCACCTGCTGACGATCAACTTTGTGGATGCCAAAAAAGCGATGGATTACGGCAGCTACATTTACGGAAAAACGGATTATTTCCCTAACGGGGAAATCGCGGCGGCAGAAAATTATGAACCTGGCGACTACAGCGACCACGAGATCAACACGTTTTATGGCTCCATGAATAATAAAGGCTTGCCGAAGCAGCGGGAGGAATATCCGACCGACAAACAGCTGGACATGTACTTTTATTGGGCGGGGCCCGCGTACGATGAAAGCACGGGTACCAGCCCGGTAGAAGCTACCGCCGACAAATTTGACGTTTCCGAAAAAGAGGTGGAGCGGGCCGTTCAAAAAGCGAGCAACCGTTAACAGCAGGAAGTCCGCTCTTTTAATATTTTTGACATTATTTCTATCCAAGGACTCATTAATGAATACAGTTCATCCGATAAAGTACTTGTGGGATGAATGTTTCATCCCGCTCCTGAGACCAGCCCCGTGTTCCCCGCGGGGCTTTTTTATTAACAGAAAAGTCTCAATCTGTAAAAAAGGACTATTGCCTCGTGATTTTAAAATGTAAGCGCTTTAAAATTAAAATTGTACCACTTCTCTAACATCTCCCTGGATGAAAGATACGACTGGAATTTGCAAAGGTATATTCCCTCAGTTTGCCCTGTGTACGCACAGGGTCTTTTTCGTTTTTATGCAGGGCAGTACCCTGAGCAGAAAATCGGCTTCCAGTGACTTACTCCAGTAAATAGCTTTGAAAGGTATAGGCAATGATTTTTTCCAGATCATTCTGCTCCAGCTCTTTGCCGTCAGCTGCATCAATTCTCCACGTGCCTTCGTTTCCATTCGATAAATACAGCGTGTCAAACGGCTTTTCCCCGCCTGCAATTTCCTTGTTATTCCTGTTTGTCTGGATAACAGCTTTTGCATTAAATTTATCGCCCTGTGCCCTATCAAATTCCACGCGAAGATTGGTCAACTCCTGGGCGGCATTGGTTTTGTCCCCGCTGCCGTATTCATAAACTACAGACGCTCCGTCCTCTGCCTTTATTTTATTCACAGGCACGTCGTGATCGTGTTCCAGCGTATCACTTGAGCGGTCCAGCCCCATTTCGAGTTCCTCTATCTTTGCAGTTATTTCTTCCTCTTTCATATAAACCCCTCCCACTACTAGTAGTGGTCACTATAGCCTTTAACCGGCCGGAAGAAACCTTTTGTTTTTTAAATTTGCTAATACGTACTCATTGTCACCGGCCGGGGTCAGATTAAGGAATGTGCATCTTTTCTTTGGATACATAAAAAAGCGCTCCTGGCAGAGCGCCAAAGCGTTGAAAATATTAGCAGCTTATACCTTGATAAATCCTGGTAAAAGAACCTCTTCGTCGATAACTGGTATCACAGCCAATGACGTTTCTTCTTTGGTGAGCAGGACTGAATTGCCATTATAACTCGTGACCTTATACTCCTTTCCACTATTCCTATCGCGGTACGTGTCCCCTACCTGTATCGTCTTTGTCATTTCAATCCCCCTAAAATAGTAGTGTCACTCCATATCTTTCGCCAATTCCGGAGGATTTCCTTCTATTTCCTTACATTAATTCATAAAAAAGGAGGAGCGCAGGAGTGCTGGAGGATTTTGTAGTGGCAGCGCACGTTCTATTCCCGAATATATGAATGCAAAAGCCCTAATAGATTTCTTAAGGTTTTTTGCCCTGCAAACAAAGGGAGCTGCGCAAAAGCATGAAAATCCAAATAGTAGTATTATAAATTAAACGAATGCTTTTATATTTCTTACAGGCTGGAGGGAGTCGATGAAAAAGACAGCTATGTTACTCGTCTTTGGAGCTTCTCTCGGTATTTTTTCAGCGGGCTGTAGTTTGGGAGAGAATGCTTCCCCGGATGAGGAGGAAAACAGCGAACAGGAAGCCTCTGAAGAACAAAAAAATAACAATACGGAGGAGAGCACCTCCCCGGAGGAATCAGTGGCCCAGCCGTCTGAAGAAATCGATGTTGAGGAAAATTTAAAGAACGCGGCTGAACCGTATCATGAGGATATGCAGGAAGGCGCCCCTATCGTTGTGGAGGGCGAGATCACTCATGAATATTCGCCCCACGAAAACTTCAACCCCTACGACGAGCGTGTTTACAGAATGCACGCACCTTCAGAGGATAAACATACTTATTTAGTCACTGCCCCGGATGGTAGTTATTTGAAGGTTGGTTTAACGATAGCTTTGTACGGCGGCTTCGATGGATTTGCCCCAAATACGGAAGCTCCATTGGTTTTAGGAGATATTGCAGAGGATAGCGATATTGAGATTGAAAACGAACCGGATCAGGATGTTGAGCTCGAAGCGTCAGATTAAACAAATGTGGATGGCCAGAGGTGCTCCGGGGTTAATGCCAGGAGGCACCAGTTAATTTGAGCAAATACATGCTGCAATTTCCCTATCTTAAAAATTTCTTCACCCGCCATCGATAAATAAGTTTGATTATTATAGCCGTGATTAGAGGTATCGAAAAGAACGTTAGCGCTCTCCAATCGATAGAATTGGATATAAAACGCAGGCTGAACATGATTAAAAATATTAACAGAAAGATATATACCGTGTTTGTGATAATTCTGTTAATGCGTATCAGCCTTTGTGTCTTCTCCTCCGGCTCTTGCCGAAAGTGCGGAGCTATAAATAACCCGATCGTAATGCCTCCGATCGTCTGGCCGGTTACTAGCGTTTTATCCAGCTCTCCATTAAATATGTAGCTCATAATAATACTAATAACAAGAAACGTACCGCCGTAAAGTGCCGTGAGTTTGATTCTTCTTTTCATTAAACCACCCCTCTATGTATTCATCTATCCCCTAATTTTTGGAGGGGCTAACTCAATTTTAATTTTAATAACTATCATTTTTCGAAATATAATTTCACCCTTTCATTACCAATCTTTGCTTCTCAAAATACCGTTCCGCCTCTTTAAAGCGCTCCATGTTCTTCCGCACCCTTTCCTGCCTCAGAAGCTCCTCCGCTTCGTTCAGCTTTCTTCCCTGCATGACTATCCCACACACTGGCACCATTTAATACACCCCCCTCAGTCGGTAGTTTAAATCATTCTTCGCTCCGGTGATTGTAACCAGGAAGGATTTGCACATCTGCACGATCCGGGACGCAAGCGCATCATCCACATCCACGAGCTCTTCCATGATCAGCTCCGTGGAAACGAGAATCGGCAGGTGATTCAGATACCGGTGATTAATCACGGCGTACATCTGCTCAATCTGCCAGGCGGTCGCCCGCGGCACCCGTTCATACCCATCCTTTGTCCACTGCTTCACTGGCTTGAACAAATCATCGATAAACAGCACATCCGCCTTTTTCATGCGCTCCATTTTCCGCTCCAAAAGATTAAAGTCATCCCGCAGATCGTTAAACCCTTCAACGTACGGAAAATACTGGACGGCTACACCCTGCTGCTGTTTGCCTTCGTCCTCGATCCTTTTGCGCTGCATCAGATTGTTGCTGAGCGCCGTGAGAATATGTGTTTTGCCGCATCCCGGGGCCCCCATGATCAACATGCTGTTTTCCCGCTGCTTTCGGAGCTCCTGGTAGCTGCTGTAGTAGGCGAGCGCGGCTTCCTTCATACTCGCTACCTGCGGATCTACGTTGTCGGTCTGAAACTGCCCAAAGGTGACGTTCCGGAAGCTTTCTGTAATTTCACTGAATTGGAGTAAGCGCTGCGTACGACGCTCGCGAATACATGGGCAGATGACCCATTTCTCGACTCCCTCCACCTTTTCCAGCCAGCCGGTCTGGTCCTTGCATACCGGACACTGGTAGTCAGGTTCCCGGTCGGTACCATCCGTGGCCGAGAGTGGACTGCTTTTCATTTCCGCTGATTTCTTTTCGAGACTGGCGAGTACCTCCTGCATGCCTTTGGCTGTTCCTTCCATGTCGGCGCGCCTCCTTCTGCTGTTTTTTCGTTTCTTCGTATTTCTCTACATCATCAAGCGTGCGACAGCTAAACCGCTGCCAATCATTCAGGATCTGCTCAGCGTATTTCAGGCTGCGGCCGCCCTGCAGAATAGTAATCTCTAATGCCCGAAGCACAATCTCCGGGGAAAGAGCCTCGCACCAATCAACCAGCCGCTCCCGGTGATAGACTGTCATCGTCCCGCCAAAGTTCTCTTCGTAAAACGGAACAACGCTGCCGATGGCGCGGGGACTACTGTTTAACTCATCTGTTGAATTCAACTGCAAATCATCTGTTATGGAATCCGACACTTTGTCCGAATCCGGGTTAGTGACAGGCTGTTCAGATGGATTTGCACATTTTGCCATAATGGAAGCAAGCATTTTGTCGTAATCCAGCGCATAGTGCAGCGTCGGCGCCCCGTTCGCCTTTTTCAGCCTGGTGGCGACCAGCTCTTTATTGATCAGCTTATCGATCGACCCCTTGATTTTGCGCCGGGTTAATCCCGTCTCTGCCTCCCATTCCCCGTAGCTTTTATAAAAGAAGCCGTCGGTGCGCTTTGTTTTGTCGGCGTAAAACACGAGCTGATTTAAAACGAGCGCCGTGTTCAGATCACCGTCCAAAAATTCGATAAAGATACGTGGCACCGTGATTATATGATCCTGTCCGCTCATTTTCTTCATGATGGCCCGCAGTTCCTGATGCTTGCTCACACTTTTCACCTCTTTATAAATTTCAGGGAAACATCGCGTTTATTTTTCGTCTTCCCCACGTTGTATATTGTCTGGACTATTCATTTCGGGGGATAAAAAAATATATAAGATGAATGTTTTCTATGCCGGCTTCACGTGGCCGTCCTGATTCAAATATTTAAGCATAAAAAAAACCGCTACTCGGTATCGTAGCGGGCAGCCCCTTCCTTCTTCCACATCGCATCGATGATGGGTAATTCACTCAGGCGGGTAATAATATATTCTTTTTGACGGTACGTTTGAATGCTGTGAAATAATTCCTCTTCAGTTTCAAACGAATAAATCTCTTCCCCGTAATACGCATTAATAATTTCCTTGTACGCTCCAATGAGAATTTCATTGGTTTTTCCACGCTTCGTGTAAGCAAAGTTACTCATTTTATCACCTTCTGCCTACACAATATCATAGTATTCTACCTTTTTATCATTACATTTATTTTACAATATTCGGCTGCTCCAGCTGCTGCTGCAGCTCCTCCACACGCTCGGTGTATTCGTCGTGCGGCATCTCACCTTTATCATACTCTTCCTCTAGCGCCAGTTTCTCCGTAATCAAATGGGCTTTATTCATTTTTTATCATCCCTTATTTTTTATTTATCCTTCTCTACCTCTTTGTATAGGGATAGCAAACGTCTAAACGCGTTTTCAGGATGAAAGTCACGCAAAAGGCAAGCGTTAGAAGTTACCTTTTATAGTTTTGCCCACCATTATGACCAAATAATTTTAATTTAAAATCAGGGACTTATGATGCAGGAAATACTTTAAGGGTACGTATGTTTGCTGTTAAAATGAAATAGATTCAATAAATTACATATACAGGGGGAAATTCCATGAAGAAGTATTTATTAATGGCGGGACTTGCCACTACAACGATTGCACTAAGCGCCTGTGGTGGTGATGAAAATTCTGGTTCAGACAGCGGAAACGAGAATTCTTCGAATGAAGAGAGTGGAAGCGAGGAAGAGAATAACCAGGAAGAATCATCGGGGGATGAATCTTCTGATAGCGATGACAGCGAAGGCGAAACCATGAGTGAGGAGGAGAACGAGAATCAAGAAGCACAGCCAGGCGATACCGTAGAAAGTGAAGCTGGGTCGTTCAATATGGTTAAACGCACTGACGATATTGGCACGATAGAGACAGGCCCCCTCGAAGCTACCTTTGAATCCGCAAAAGTGATTGATGGTGAGTTAACAGAAGAATACCAGGATATCTTAGAGACAGACAGCGAAGATCTTACTTACATCCAGTTAGATATGTCTGTCGAAAATACTCAGGAAGAACCTGTTAATTTTTATCCGTCCCAGGCTACTGTTACGACAAATAGCGGTGAACAGCTGGACCCGGATGCCTTTTTTGGCGAACACATTAGTGGAGAATTCCTGGATGCAGTGACACAAGAAGGATATAATGTGTATGTGCTTGAAAACTCAGAAGCGGAGGAAATTGAAGAGATTACGGTTCGCATAGGCGCACCAACCGACGAAGATTTTAATGAAGTTGGGGAATCTATCGAAGAAACCATCACATTTGAATAATATATCCATTCCCCTGCTTTACGGCAGGGGTTTTATTCTAAGCCTATAAATATTTTGCACCTGAGTATGTTTCAAAGTATTATGAGTTCAAAAAGAGCCGGGGTGAATAGCTGTGAATAACTACGAGGCAGTAGATACAGAGCTAAAGAAACATGGAAAATTCGCTTTTAATACCTTAGAAAAAGAAGCAAAACTTCTATTAAAAGAGTATAAAAAACAATACAATTTTAAAAAATAAAAACCTAAATTTGCCCTATCTTGTACCGATCCCAACCATCCGCAAACAATTCGCCTGCTCCCCAGATCTCACTCAAGTACATCCAGCCGGAGCGAATTGCTGTGAATTTCGTATAATACCCTCCTGGTCCTTTGTGCATGTTCTGAAACATGATGCTTCCCACTGCTCCCCCACTGCTGTCTCGTTTTGCTAAATACCCGTGTGTGTCTAGTTTATAATGCGTGCCCCCCAGCCTCCCCTCCCTTTAACCAAGTAAGTGTATATTCGTTAAAACTGCTTTATTTTTATACATAATCCCTCATATATCCCGCGCAAGACTTGTTTCGACGTCATATTCTATTGAGACTGTGTCAATGCTTTTAACGCTATGTTCTTCATTAAATTTTTGGAGCAGTTTTGGGGCAATCAGAGCAAATGCCATGCTTTATCAAACACAAAAACCCTCCAGCCATTGCGGCTGAAGGGTTTTCTCAATCTTAGTACGTGGAGAGGTACTGTTCGCGTTCCCACGGGTGAACTTGGGTGCGGAATAGAACTAAACGTTGTTTTGCGTAGTATTGTTTACCAAAATGACTGTTTTATCAACCTAACTATGTATAGCAATTCATGAGTGTTTGTATGTTGGGGGCAAATGTGGGGGCAATTTTCAATTTCAAAAATCGTTTGAGAATCGTGTATGTACACCAAAAAACAGCCCTTGGGGAGGGCTGCTTTCTGTAGACTTCTTACAGTGGGGAAAACAATAAGACAATGGTAGTCCCTCGAGGTAAGGAACTTCTTTAGTATATACAGAAGCTTAAAGATTGGAAAATGCCGTATTTGCTCGCCAGGAGTGAAATAGGAGGCTCCTGTGCGTTTAGTGTAAGCTAGTGACGTTTCTTAGTGATTGGTATATAACTTTAGGCATATAAATAAAACTTTAAGATAAAATCGTTCATCTATCAGTAGTCTCTTAATATACGATGCCTATCTTTTAAATCATCTTGATTAACTATAGAGTCCTCGGGCAATCCAATTCTTGAGAAAAAATGGCCGAAACGTTGGGATAAATTTTCTAAAAAAGGACTTTGTAGCCTTAAAGTATTCCCTTGCTCTCTTTTGAATTTATTTAATAATTCGTAGGGCACTGTATATAAAGAAGTGAAGTCCACAATCATATAATCCATTTCTATCTCACCTTCAACTTCAAACTTGTGAAGAAGATGATATGCTATTTTTTTATTTTTATTAACAGCGCTCACAAAATTCCAATTTTCTTCAGCAATAGAATCAATACGAGAAACAACTACATTTTCAACATTAGGATCTCTATCTTCTTTGTTTTCTAAATCACAAGCTTGCGTCATAACAATAACGTCCGCTTTAGCAACTTTAAAATCTACTTGATCTAGCTGATCAATATTCGTAAAATCATCTGCACTCTCTGGGAAAAATAAAGGAAAATTGAACAGAATATCTCCTTGGCTAACATTGACTTCTTCGTTAGTTTTGATATACCAAGTATTATACATGTTAATTTCTCTGCTTCTTAGGTAATTTCCCAATATAATTTAAATTCCCTTTAATACTTTTCTCTTCCCGATACGGCAGATGCTCCTGAACTTCCCATGATTCATCTTCAGTAAATTCCATTCTTTCTTTTTTGCCTAATTTCCCAATATAATTTAAATTCCCTTTAATACTTTTCTCTTCTCGATATGGTAGATGCTCCCGAACTCCCCATGATTCATCTTCAATAAAATCTACTCTTTCTTTTTTGCCTGATTCTTCAATATATTCAGCTGTTAAAACAAGGTTCTCAGCTGTTTGATTTGGAAGATTAATAGACAACATAGTCTTGTTTAATTCATAAACATCATTTACTGCTTTAATCATGTTAGTACTTGTCAAAGCAACCGTTCTGCTAATATTTTCAGTTATTCCCTGAATTGAAGCTACAAGAACCTCACCATTAAATGTGAAACCACTATCTTCTTCATTAAGATTTATTTTCAACTCGTTCTTAGTAATTTCCGTAGATCGATTTTGATAAATTTTTTCTTCTGGTTCTGCCCATCCCGTAACCATACATTCTCCCCCTTATTTTTTACCTTTTGTAACTTTAATTGGGAAAAATTGAGTTGATTCTTCATTAATTATAACCTCTGTTCCGTAATTTCCTTCGTTATCCAATACTACATTTTTAAAGTTTAAGTCTAACCAAAAACCTTGCATTTCATCTGATAAATTTGGATCTCTTTCAAAATTTTTTTCGTTAATTTCAATTTTATCTGAGTTTAATAGTACTGTTCCAGTTTCTTTATTAATGAATCTAATTTTGAATTGAAAACCCTGTTTTTCAATTCCTAAAAAACTTAAAACAATGGAAAATGAAAACATACCGGGCACATAAACAGGGGTAAGAATATTCATCGGATTATGAATAGTCATTTTTCCCTTATTATTTTTTTGAACTTCCTCACAATATATAAAAGATGTAACCTCAGGCACTATTTCCCCTCCCAACTAATTATAACTTTATTTTATCACACTCTATAAACAAGCACCTAAAATTTATTGCTCATATGTACTCACCCGGGCTTCGATAAGAATTGAACTGACCCAGCGAAATGAGACAAGAAAAAAACACCTATGTGGCTGAACTGACCCAGCGAAATGAGACAAGAAAAAACACCTATGCGGCCACCGTCCGGAATTCCACCGGGCTGTGGTCGTTTAATTTGGTAAATGGTCGTATGTAATTATAATAATACATGTACGAATCGACTTTTTCGACTATAATAGAAGACGTAAGGGGCATCCGTTCGCGGATGCTGAATTCTTCCGACTTTAGCGAGGAATGGAAGGATTCGATCATGGTATTATCAAAGCAGTTTCCTTTCCGGGACATACTTGTGATAATGCCTTTTTCTTTGGCTGCTCGCTGAAACGCATGTGAGGTATACTGGGAGCCCTGATCACTTTGCATAAGAAGACCGTAGGTCTCCCGGCCCCGACAGGCCACTTCCAGTGTATCCAGCACCAGGCTCGTTTCCTGAGTATCCCGTAGTTGATACGCCACCAATTCATTATTGTATACATCCATGATCGCAGATAAATACCACATCTTCTCTCCATATGGCAGATACGTAATGTCGGTAACCCATTTTTGGTCGGGACGATCGGCCGTAAATTCCTGCTAAAGCAGATTCGGCACCGTCTGATGGCTTTCCCCCGTGGGCTGGCCCCGTTTCTTGGGCTTGACCTGGCATTGGAGCTGATACTTCTGCATCAAGCGCTGGGCGGTTTTCCGATTGATTCTGATCCCGTGGTCTTTTCGCAAAAGAGCCGCCACCTTACGGTGGCCCAGCCAATAGCGATACCGGCGGCTGGGACAGGCGGTGGAAGGAACCCTGTTTATACCACTGGACCCATGTTTTAATCTGCGATTTATTCTTAATCCCAAATTGCTTCATGAGTTCCTGATTGGAAGTCTTTCCCTCTAATTTCAAACGAATGACTTCGCGCTTCACATGCTCCGGGTAAAATCGATTGGTTCCCATCAAAAAAACACCTCCAGATCATCGTTTAATACTACATACGACATTGGGGGTGTTTTTTCCTGTCTCATATTATGGAGTCGCTCTAAGGACGTTCAAACCTTATAGTTTATTCAACAGTTGAATTAATGTATCTTCTATATCTCTCAAGCGCTAAATTAAGGATTACATTTTCTTCTTCTTTTTCTAGGTTTAGAGATTGGTTTGTTTGAATATCTCCTGCTTTAATTTCAGGACGCTTTTTTCCGTCTGTGCGAATAATTACGTCTCCGTGCACATCCTGCTTTGTTGTTTCATTTGTACTGGCTTTAAAGTACAAAGTATAAGTCCCTGGAAACATCTCTTCTGGTTCCTTCATTTCAATATTCATATTATCCCTCCTTCAGACAGCATAACATCTGCAATATTAGGGAGGAATTATAAAGGAAAAGATTATTGAAGCTAAAAAATGTTTTATGCAACTAAAAAGTACATAATCATGCAGGCTTTTGTACACAACCCTGCCAGCGAAGCTTGTCGGTTCCTT
>NZ_JBQLIA010000032.1:0-27061 GCF_056034345.1 Marinococcus sp. LNSP9103-4
CATGGCGGGGAGAACGAAGAAAGCCACCGGATGAAAAACCGGCAGCGAATATTTTCAGCAGAAGTGTAAACGGCAAAGGAGCAAAAAGTGTAAAATTCGACTTGACGTCTACAAATGATAATCTTTATACAAAAATGTATCGTAGTCTTGTATATTACATAAACAAAAACTGTTTTTATTCATGAAAAATAATATATTCATGAAACTGTTACGTTTATGTTTATTTAATTAAAATTTATTATAGATAAGAAAATTATTCAAATACGTTGTTAGGAGTGCCACAAACAATTTAAAGATTTGCTAGCTTACATTGGCTAACACAACAAATGTTATTAAAATTAAATCAACTTTCAATAAGAAAAAATGGATATTGAAGAAAGTTAAAGAGAGAGGCCCATTTGAAGTAAACAATCTAGACAGTAATAAGGTTACCGGCATAGTGTTAGCCATTCAGATGAAATTGTTGGTAGAAACATCATCATGACAGAAAAAAAGTTGGAGAGAACAGTTTGGCCATGGCTAACCTTGATTAAAAAAATATTACAGATTAAAGACTAAAAAAATCACGAAAATAGATGTTCTAATAAGTAGGGAAAGAAAAAATGTTAATTTTTAGTTCTAAGTGCATTACATTATTATGTTTATTTACTGAAACGTTTACGTATTAGTAAATGTAATTATTTTTATTATTTAATCAATTACACATAGTATAATCATGACAAAAACCTTTCTTCTTCTATTGGTTGTCTTTACAAACATTTCTACATTAAGTGTGGATGAATACATTTTTTTGTATATTGTACTTTTTTTACTTATTCAATTCCTGCTCTTCAGCAGTGTAGCAGCTATACTTGCACGCTCCTTTCGTATGAATGCCCGAAAAAGTTCGGTATTTAAAACAGTACTGTTTTTAAATACCGGTAATTTTGGCTTGCCCGTCAGTCAACTTGTCTTTGCAACGAATCCGCTTAGGGTATCAGTACAAATCATTGTATTAGTTTTTCAAAACTTGCTTACTTCTACCTATAATATTTTCAATGCTGCTACTACAGAGAAAGTAGAGTGGAAACAAAGCATGAAACCATTGTTACAAACCCCAGTAATCTATGCCCTTATACTAGGATTTTTATTTTATGTTTTTCATTGGGACCTACCAGAAACACTGGATCAAGTCTTCCAGCAAATCGATTCTGGATTTACGGCATTAGCACTGCTTGTACTTGGTGCTCATACCGCCTATCCGAGGTTGAAATATTTTTCAAAGGTATTTTTCTTAATGATTTTCCTTCAATTAATAGGCGGGCCTTTGATAGCGTTCTTGATTATTTTTTTCTTACAACTGGAAGGAACGATCACTCACTCAGGCCCTGTTGATTTCTAGTGCTTTTCCTAATTCACAAAATAGCGCCTTGTTTGCATTAGAGTATGATAATGAGTCCGAAATGGCCACTCAGGAAGTGTTGTTTTCGACTATCTTGGCATGTTTCACAGTCCCAATGATTATCACCATTGCCCAAACCATATTTGCTTGATGACATTAGTGATATTCTTTTTTTTTATTGAAGACAATAAAAATAAGGTATTTTAATTATTTCAATTTTATATGTAGTATGTTGTTAACGCTTACAAAAAGGAGGAATCATTTTGAATATTTTGAAAAAAAACATAACTAAAGGCATGATAGGGTGTATCGGATTAATTGGATTGACAGCATGTGGTTCTACCGACAGTTCAAGTTCAACTGGTGAGGGGAATGATTATCCCTCAGAGAATTTAGATTGGACTGTTGCTTTTGGTCCAGGGGGAGGTAACGACGTAATGTCCCGGACGTTGGCAGACATTTTACAAGATGAAAATATATATTCAGAGAATATCGTAGTAGAAAATGTTGACGGTGGTAGTGGGGCAAGAGGTTGGAGCCAAGTGAAGCAAGATGAAGGAAATCCATATCATATGACATCTACAAGTGGTAACTTCATATCTACTCCACTTGTATCAGACACAGATTGGAACTATGAAGATTTTACCCCGATTGGACTTCTGGCTTCAGACGAGTCGTTGTTTGTGGTAGATGGTGACTCTGAATATGACACTATCGAGCAATTTGTTGAAGACGCGAAAGAGGAAAATATGAAAATTGGCAGTGTTGGCAGTGCTGGCCCGGGGCGAGTAGTAACAGGTTTGTTGGAAGAGAACGCTGATATAACGACGGAGTATGTTTCTTATCAAGAAGCCGGACAGGTAACAACCTCTCTTACTTCTGACAGCTTGGATGCCATGATTTCGGAAGCCAACGAAGTTATTGGTCAAGTAGAATCTGGAGATTTAAAAGTTCTAGCTTCTACAGGAGAAAAACGAAGTGAGAATGAACATTTACAAAACACACCGACATTTAAAGAGGCAGGTTACGATTTTACGTTTTCCTTACCAAGAGGAATTGTCATGCCTCCTGGAGTTTCAGAAGAAGAACAAGAATACTGGATTGATGCCATGAAGCAAGTAACAGAAACAGAAGAGTTTGATGAGTACATTGAAAAAAACAATCTTACTGAGAATTTAATATGGGGTGACGAGTTCAGTTCGTATCTGGAAGAAACAAGTGGAGAATTTGAGAGCACATTAAAAGATACTGGAGCCATGGAGGAATAAAAGAACGTAAAAAATTTGTAAAGAAGGTGATAAAGGATGAAAGCAGTATTCTCAATATTTTTGTTAGGCTGGGCAGTTACATTCACGGTTATCGCCTTCTTCCAATTTGATGTGTTTGCAAACGAAAGGCCCGGTCCAGGATTTTTTCCTGCTGTAATCGGAATAGGATTGATTGTACTTTTATCTGTAAATACTTTAAAAGACTTTAAGTCTACAAGGAAACCACAGGGCTTTGAAAAAGAGAGGAATCAAAACAACTCGTACGGAAATTCTTCCCTTATAGACGCTATAAAGGAAGACAAGCAGCATGAGATAGCGGCAACAATGGATACAGAAATGCCTGATCAGACTTACGCTAGAGACGTTTTAGTCATAACGCTTCTTATTACAGGTTTTATCGCGGCACTTCCAATTTTCGGGGCTATCATTTCTATGCTTTCTTTTATGCTGGTCACACTATTCTATTTAAACCGAAAAGGTTACATCGTCAACATCACATGTAGTTTTGTTCTTCCAGTGGCTCTCTATTTATTATTTGATGTATGGTTGCAGGCAAACTTACCGGTTGGTATTTTCGGGATTTAGTGGAGGAGGACAGTAACTGATGGATAATCTGGTGGAAAATTTAGCTTTGGGTTTTTCGGTAGCTTTTACTCCTACAAATATTTTGTTTTTGTTTATTGGAGTAATGGTAGGGATGGTGGTAGGTATTTTTCCAGGATTTGGCCCAGCCGCTGGTATTGCCATTTTGCTGCCATTAACCTTTAATTTGGATACGACTACAGCGATTATCATGTTGGCAGGCATTTATTATGGGTCTATGTATGGAGGGACTATCACTTCCATTCTTATTAATACTCCCGGGGAAGCAGCTACGGTTGCTTCCATGCTTGATGGTTATCCTCTGGCACAAAAAGGGCGAGTGGGTCCTGCCCTGGTGATGCAAGCAATTGCTTCATTTATTGGTGGAACAATAGGAGTCATTTTGATTTCTGCTTTAGCTCCAACGCTTGCAAATCTAGCCCGCTCCTTTGGGCCGTCTGAATACTTTTTAATTATCTTTATCGGTTTGTTGCTTCTCACAACGATGATGGGGGAAGACAAGTTAAAAGGTTTTATTTCAGCTCTTGTTGGTTTTGCTATCGCAATGGTGGGCGTGGATGTTACGAGTGGAATGCCAAGGTATACGTTTGGTTCTCCAGAACTAATCAACGGAATTGAATTTGTGGCAGTGGCCATTGGTTTATTTGGTATCGGGGAATTATTGTATTCGTTATACCAAGGCGTGCATAAGCGACCCCCAGAAGACAAAATCAAAGTTCCTTTTTTAGGAAAAGGGTTCTGGCCTTCGCAAGATGATTTTTCTTCAACAAAATTCACGAATTTTCGAGGTGGGATACTGGGTTTTGCAGCTGGTATTTTACCGGGCTCAGGGGCAACACTTGGTTCCATATTATCCTATTCTATTGAAAAGAAGGTTTCTCGACGCTCGAGTAATTTCGGTAAAGGGGAAATGGCAGGGCTAGTAGCGCCGGAAGCAGGTAACAATGCCGCTTCTGCCGGAGCCATGGTGCCGTTATTAACATTAGGTATACCAGGCTCAGGTTCAACGGCTGTACTTCTGGGAGCTTTTCTCGTGTGGGGACTCACGCCGGGCCCACAGCTGATGACCTCGGATCCTGAATTTGCCTGGGGGTTAATATCGAGCATGTACCTTGGTAATATTATGTTGGTACTCGTAAGTATTTTGGCTATTCCTTTATTCGTCAAATTTTTAGATATTCCGTATCGAGTTGTGGTGCCAATTATTATCGTTCTTTGTGTTATTGGTGGATTTAGCTATAATGCCAGTTTTATTGAAACGTGGATACTTATCATTGCAGGTGTACTTGGTTTTGCCATGAAATTGTATGGATATTCTCCAGCTGCTGTGGTTCTAGCCCTAGTATTAGGTGCGATGGCAGAATCAACGCTTATCCAATCGATGACTGTTTCAGATAATAACCCACTCAATTTATTAGAACGACCAGTTACACTTGTACTATTTATTATTGCATTAGCTATTATGCTCGTTCCAGTTTTTACGCATATTGTCAAATCAGCGATAAAGAAAGGACGTACAGAATGAAGGATAACGAAATTATTCAGCAATTACATGCCCTTCCCACCGTAGCATTATCGGATGCTATGAATGGAGAAAATCATGCGAACGGTGCCATCAAGCCATTGTATAAAAATGCTTCCATAGCAGGAAGAATCCAAACAGTAAAGATCGAAGAAGGTCAAAACCGTGGTGTTTTGCAAGCCATGGCTACCGTTAAAAAAGATGATGTACTTGTAGTTTCTACAGAAGAATGGACAAGCCATGCGATTGCTGGAGACTTTGTATTGAAAATGGCCCGGGAGCTAGGAATTAGAGGTGTTATTACAGATGGGGTTATTAGGGATGAGGAGGAAATAGTTAACATGGCTTATCCAGTCTTTTCCCAGGGGAGTAGCCCAGCTGCAGGAAAAAAAGAAAAGCTTGGGAAGGTCAATGAAACAGTGATATTAGATGGAATAACGTTTCGCCCCGGGGATTTTGTTAAAGCGGATCGCGACGGTATTATTGTGATTGCTCATTCAGAAGCATCAACAGTTATAGACAAAGCAAAAGTGAAATTAGATAAAGATGAACAAAGAGAACAAAAAGTACTTCAAGGAGAAGACCATATTCGCGAGTACTTAAAATCAGTTCGATAGTTTCCTATGGAGGAGAGAGTACGAATTGGATCACAAAGACTGGGAAATACTTCAGGCTTTTAAAACAGAAAATAGCCTTTCGACAATAGCTTCTAAGATGTATATGTCACAACCAGCGATTACATCCAGAATAAAAAAGATGGAAAATCGTTATCAAGTTACGATAGCCTATCGAACTACCCATGGGATGCAGCTTACTCCTCAAGGAGAATACTTATCTTCTCAGGGCATCAAGCTTTTAAAAGAGTTTGAAACGTTAAAAAGTCACCTTTGGAATATGGATGCTGAACACACAGGAACTCTGAAATTGGGAGTTGCTAATTTCATGACCCGTTACCGATTACCAGATATCCTGCAGGGTTTTAAATCCCTTTACCCCAAAGTGAATTTTCAAGTTACATCTGGATGGAGTAAAGACATGCTGGATTTAGCCTACACAAATGAAGTACATGTCAGTTTTATCCGTGGTGATTATGCTTGGCAGGGGCAAAAAGAATTATTGTTTGAAGAGCCTTTATGTGTCATTAGTGCAGAGCCTTTACAATTATCACAGCTTCCATATTTACCAAGAATCGACTACAACACAGACGTAAAACTTCGCGATTTAATTGATCAATGGTGGTTTGAGAATTTTGAGACTCCGCCTTTCATCACCATGAATGTAAACCAAACGGATACAAGCAATGAGATGGTAAAACAAGGACTTGGATATAGCATTGTACCCCGCATGGTAGTGGAAAATACAGACGGTTTATATGTTCATAACTTGAGGGATAGCCAACACAACTATATAACGAGACCTTCTTGGATGATATATAAAGAGGAGCATATGAATTTAAAAATCGTTCGGGCTTTTGTGAATTATGCGAAAAAAGCCATGGAATAAGAAAGTCTAATACTGTACGGTAACAGGCATCATTTATATCCTCCGATACAAATAAGATATAGCTTTTACTTATGTCAGGTAATAATTAACAAGTATTTTTATTCATTTCATAAAAACCCTACACTAATAATAAAGAATGGAGGAGAGTGAAATGAAAGAGAAAGAACAGTTCTTAAATACGTTTGATATTGGAGGAAGTCATTATTCTTACTACGACATTCATCAATTAGAATATATCACGGAAGAAAAAATAGCGGCCTTGCCCTACTGCCTTCGAATTATTTTAGAGTCAGCTTTACGAAATGCCGACGACGAAAAAATAAAAGAAAAACATTTACAAGCATTATTGAAATGGCCGCGATTAGCCGGGAGGAGTAATGACGAAATAGCTTTCAGTCCTTATAGAATTCTTCTACATGATACGACCGGTATACCAGTGATTGTTGATTTAGCCATGCTTCGAGATGAAGTTTCAGCCAAGGCAAGTGAGATTAACCCACATGTGCCTGTTGACTTAGTGGTGGATCATTCCATAATGGTAGATTATTCTGGAATGCCTGAAGCTAGAGTTTTAAATGAGCAAAAAGAATTTGAGCGCAATCATGAGCGTTTTCGATTCTTAAAATGGGCTCAAGCAAGTTTTGAAAATTTCCGAGTTTTCCCCCCTTCCTCAGGCATTATGCACCAAATTAATCTTGAGTACTTGTCTAAGGTCATCGTCCAAGAAGAAACCAATAGTTACAATCTTGTTTATCCAGACTCTTTGATTGGAACGGATTCACATACGACCATGATTAATGGCCTCGGTGTTGTTGGCTACGGGGTGGGAGGCATTGAAGCTGAATCGCGTATGCTCAATGAACCGCTTTATTTTTCAGCCCCGGAAGTTGTGGGAGTCCGTTTAGACGGCAAACTTAAAGAAGGAGTTACTTCTACAGACCTAGCTCTCACTATTACCAATATGCTCCGAGAACAGGGCGTAGTAGGAAAATTTGTAGAGTTTCATGGGGAAGGATTAGAAACATTGAGTGTATTTGAGCGTGCTACTATTGCCAACATGGCCCCTGAGTACGGAGCCACGATGGGGTACTTCCCAGTGGATGAAAGAACATTAGAATATATGACATTTATCGGTCATGAGAAAGAAAAAGTCGACCTGGTTCGAAAATATTATCAACAGCAGCAAATGTTTTTCTCTCCCAAAAATGACTCTCCGATATATTCTGAAGTCCTTGAACTGGATTTAGCATCTGTTGATTCTACGTTAGCCGGACCAAAGCGCCCGCAAGACAAAGTTACACTTGAAGATATGCAGAAAGAGTATACAAGTACGATAGCAAAGAAGGTGGATCAGCAAGGGTATGGACTTACAGAAAAAGAGCAGCAAAAGGAGATTACACTAAAGAACCAAAAGGAAACATTAAAGCAAGGAGACGTCGTACTTGCCGCCATTACAAGTTGTACGAACACCTCCAATCCAGACGTGCTAATCGGTGCTGCTCTGTTGGCAAAAAAAGCTATTGAACAGGGACTGCAAAAACCACCGTATGTTAAAAGTTCTCTAACGCCGGGATCCAAAGTCGTTACAGACTATTTGAATGCTTCAGGGCTAACAAAGTATTTAGAACATTACGGTTTTCACTTAGCGGGTTACGGGTGTGCAACGTGTATTGGAAATTCCGGTGATTTGTTTCCGGAAGTCGATCAGGCTGTAACAGACAATGATATGGTGGTCGCTTCGGTACTTTCTGGGAACCGTAACTTCGAAGCTCGTATTCATTCCAAAGTGAAAATGAATTATTTAGCTTCGCCTCCTCTGGTGGTAGCTTTTGCATTAGCAGGTACAGTAAACATTGATTTGACAAAAGACCCTATCGGAGCGAATAACTATGGAAAACCCGTTTATTTAAAAGATCTCTGGCCGGATTCGAAGGAAATTGATGATGTTAAAGCTACGTTCATCACACCAGAGATGTTCCGGAAAAGGTATGACCATATTTTTACGCTGAATGAAAATTGGAATCAGTTAGAAGCTCCTGAGCAGGAAAAATTTGAATGGGAGCCATCTTCAGATTATATTGCAAAACCACCTTTCTTATCACGGCTTCATGACGATCCCGCCGAAAGCATTCATATACCAAATGCACGAACCCTAGTGATGCTGGGGGACTCCGTGACCACGGATCATGTGTCTCCTTCAGGGTTAATTAAGAGAGATAGCCCAGCCGGGAAATATCTGAGAGAACGTGGTGTTAAACCCAAAGATTTTAATTCCTATCCCTCTCGCCGTGGAAATTATCATGTACTAGCTCGAGCGACTTTTGCTAATGTCCGCCTTCGTAATCAACTACTTCATGACATCGAAGGTGGGTATA
Source organism: Marinococcus sp. LNSP9103-4 (assembly GCF_056034345.1). Classification (NCBI taxonomy): domain Bacteria; kingdom Bacillati; phylum Bacillota; class Bacilli; order Caryophanales; family Bacillaceae; genus Marinococcus; species Marinococcus sp. LNSP9103-4. The sequence goes on from NZ_JBQLIA010000032.1 coordinate 8,653, forward strand.
CGGAATATTTTCCTACCGGCGAGGTTATACCGGTATATGACGCTGCCATGAAATACAGAGAAGACCACCAAAATCTTATTGTTCTAGCCGGCAAAGAATACGGAACAGGAAGTTCTAGAGATTGGGCAGCAAAAGGTCCGTACTTGTTAGGTGTTCGCTCCGTATTAGCTGAAAGTTTTGAAAGAATTCATCGTAGTAATCTTGTCGGAATGGGCGTTCTTCCACTTCAATTTGAACACGGGGTTACTCCCGAATCGCTCGAATTGAATGGACGTGAAAGTTTTACAATTGTCTCGGAAGATATTTCTATAAATGGAAAAGTATCTGTTCAAGCCAAGGACGGAAATAAAAGTCAAACGTTCGAAATGATTATACGATTGGATAATTCCGTGGAAGTAGAATACTATAAACATGGAGGCATTTTGCCAGCTATGGCGAAAAATTATTTGCAGAAATCTCAATTTGAAAAGTAAAAAACGGGGCATGGAGATATGGGGGAAAACGACTGGTTGATCCTTTCTACTTTACGAAAGTATCAAAATATCACCAAAACTGCTAAAGCTCTATTCATATCTCAACCTTCACTAACAAAAAAATTGAGAATGATCGAGCGTGAATTGGATATTAAAATATTTTGGCGGAAAAGTAAGGGCGTTCAATTAACCGAACAAGGAGAATATTTAACACTTTATGCTGAGAATATGCTTCAACAATTAGCCGAGATTGAACAAAGCATTACAAACATGAATAGCAAAGTTTCCGGCAAAATAAAAATTGGAGCTTCTAATTATTATGCTAAATACGAGTTGCCCACGGTATTATCTGTGTTTCGCCAAGCCTATCCGGAAGTAGAATTTGAAATTTTTACTGGTTGGACAAAGGAAATTTATTCCATGCTTCAAAATAAGGCAATCCATGTGGGGATCATTCGAGGAGATTATGATTGGGACGAAGAAAAGCTTTTATTATTCCAAGACCCTGTCTGTGTGGTTTCTAAAGAAAATGTTGATGTATCGCAATTACCCATCAAGCCAAGAATCGGTTATAGAACGGGCACTGTCATGAATACCATGCTAGAAAATTGGTGGAACGGTTGGTTTCATGAGCCTCCTCGTATTGAAATGTCCGTTGACAGCATGGAAGCAAGCAAAGAGATGGTTCTTCGAGGGCTCGGGTACGGCATACTCCCAGCCTCTATAGTAAAAGAAACGGATAATGTTTACACACAGCAGCTGTACGAAGTTGAAACAAATCATCCATTAACGATCAACGCCTGGGCGTATTGCAGTAGTAGTCTGCTTGAAACCAATAATGTAGCGACATTTTTTCAATTCTTAAAAAAACATTACCATTAATGCAGGTAGTTCTGTAATTATATTATAGGTAGAGGTTTCTCGGTAGCCTCTACTTCTATTAATTTAATCTTTTTGTTGAATGTTACTATCGTTGATTTAGCTCTAGGGTTTAATTCAGTTGTAAAAATCGAAATATTGTTATCGCTAATATCAATCTGCACAAGACAATTACAATTATTACTCTAGCTAGATTTACGATAGTTCAACGCCTGTAAGGACAATTCATTTAAATATTTTTCATTGTTCGCAAAATTAAGAATGTATCAAACACTATATTTTTGAAAAAGGAGTTTGAAATGAGTAAATATAATGTTGGTGCCTTATATGGAGATGGAATTGGTCCTGAGATTGTAGAATCGACAATTAAAATATTGGACGCAGCCTCAAAACCTTTTCAAGGTGTAAAACTAAATATCCACGAATACCCCATGGGTTGGAAGGCGATAGAAGAATTTGATAATCCAGTTCCGGAGGTTACAAAACAAGCATTACAAGATACAGATGGATGGATCATGGGTCCGCATGATTCAGCTTCCTATCCCGAAAAACATAAAGAAAATAGAAATCCTAGTGGCGAACTTAGATTTCATTTTGATCTTTACGCAAATGTGCGACCTACAAAAGCAATTCCTGGTGTTAAAGGAATTACGAACGGTGCTGACTTAGTCATTTATCGTGAAAATACAGAAGGTTTCTACACAGACAGAAATATGGCACTTGGAACCGGGGAATGGCAAGTCACGCCAGACCTTGTTCTATCAACGGGAGTATTTACAAGAAAGGCAATCACGCGTATTGCTAAAGCTGCGTTTGAAATGGCTCAAAAACGTAAAAAGAAAGTAACGATTGTACACAAGGCAAACGTAATTAAATTAGGCACAGGGATGTTCAAAGATGTTTGTCTAGAAATAGCTAAAGACTATCCAGAAGTAGAAGTGAATGATTTCCATATTGACGCAATGGCTGCTCATTTAGTGCGAAGAATAGACGAATTCGACGTCATCGTTGCTGAAAACATGTTTGGAGATATTTTGTCAGATTTAACGGGGGAATTAGCTGGAAGTCTAGGCCTCGCACCTTCCATAAATACAAATGATGACCAAGTTATGGCTCAAGCAGCGCATGGTTCTGCTCCAGATATTGCTGGCCAAAATCTTGCAAACCCGGTAGGCATCTTACTGTCGACTATTATGATGCTTCAATGGTTAGGCAGCAGACACAATGATCAGCAATTGTTTGATATGGCTGCTTATATGGAAAAAGGAATATTCAAGACGATGGAGAACGGCGTGACAACGAAAGATTTGAAAGGAAAAGAATCAACGACTTCGTTCACAGATGCAGTCGTCAACCAATTAAATGAGCTTAGTAAGGAACTAAGCAAATAATGAATTGGAAAGATAGACTGATCCACGTAGGCAAAGAGATGAAAGAGCTACAATTAGTCTGGGGAACTGCTGGAAATATTAGTGTGCGTATTGCTGAAGCAGATATTTTAATATCTGCTTCAGGTACTAAAGTCGGGGACCTTCATAGAGACTCATTTGTTCAATGTAATATTATTTCCGCGAAAAAGACGTTGGGAGAAAACAAACCGTCAAAAGAAACATGCATGCATACAGGAATCTATCAAAACCGACCAGAAGTTCATGCTGTATTGCATGCTTCACCCTATTATTCAACACTTCTTAGTTGTTCAGATTTAGTTCTCCAGCCCAACTTGTTTATTGAAACGATGTATTATTTAGAAGATATAGCTTATGTAGACTACTACCCTCCAGGAACAAGTGAATTGGCCGATGCGGTTGCAGAAAAAGCTAAAACATCTTCTATCGTTATTATGAGAAATCATGGGGTTACAGTGTGTGATACTTCGTTAAAAGAAGCATTAATGCGTTTAGAAACACTAGAAATTGCTTGCCGGATGTGCTTAGACGCATCAAAAAGCAATACAATGTTAAAAGAAATACCAACCTCGCAAGTCTATGATTTTTTGCACCAATCACATTATAAGTCCAGAACAAAAAGGATAAATAGAAACTGAAGGGGAATCACCGTGCGTAAAACTATTGGTTTGATTCATGCTACAAGCAATTCTTTCAACCCGGTGAATGAAGGTTTCCAAAACCTAGCACCGGATTATCAAGTTTTAAACTTTTTAGATGAAGGCCTTATTGCCCAAGTGAATATCGATGGGAAAGTCACTCCTTATACATTAAGAAGGTTTATTAGTCTCATGAATAAAGCAGAAGAAAGTGGAGTAAACGGTATTTTAGCCGTTTGCTCTGTTTTCACTCCTTACCAAAAACAACTAAAAGAATTAACCCATTTACCTTTTGTGAATGCGGATTTATCGATGTTAAAAAATGCTCTTAATTATGGAAAACATATAGGTATTATAGCAACTGTCGAGCAGGCAGCCATCACTTCAGAAACGATTATTCAAAACCTTGCTGAAGCAAAAAATCAAAAGGCTAATTGTAATACTCATGTTATTCCTGAAGCTTTTCAAGCATTACGTGAGAATCGTTTTGATCGACATGACGAGTTAATTCACCAAAGTATCGAGAAACTCAATGATTCAAGTGATGTTATTGTATTGGCTCAAGTATCAATGAGCCGAGCTTCAGATACTTATTCTAGAACATTAGAAACCCCGATACTTACGAGTTTAGAAGTAAGTATCAACGAGATTATCAGAAAGATATGATTGAAGGAGGCTAACATGATAGGTGTTGTAGCAGATGATACTACCGGCGCCAATGATATTGGAGTAATGTTCAGCAACAAAGGATACTCAGTAAAAATTCTTCCTTACAATACTGTGGTTTCAACGCCTCCTCAGGTAGATGTATTAATAATGGACACTGACAGTCGTTTAGATGTTAAAGAATTAGCCTATCATAAAGTGAAAGAGGCAACAGAAACTCTAAAAAACTTGGATTGTTCTCAATACTTTAAAAAAACTTGTTCCGTGTTCAGGGGAAACGTTGGTAGTGAATTTGACGCGATGCTAGACACTTTGGAAAAAGATTTTTTAATTACGGTTTCAGCTTTTCCGAGAAACGGGCGCAAAACAATTGGGGGTTGGCATTACGTTAATAACACTCTTTTAGAAGAGACCTCATTTTCCACGGACCCAGTACATCCCATGAAAGAATCTAACTTGGTATCCATTCTGCAAAAACAAACGAATAAAAAAGTTTCGTTTATCAATTTATCCATTGTGAGAAAAGGGACGGCTGCTTTGCTGGAAGAAATAAACCACAAAAAAAAGGATTCCAATTATTGTATTATCGATGCCGAGAAGCAGGAAGATCTGATTTGTATAGCAGAAGCGATAAAAGGTTTTCAAGTATGGGGAGGGGCTTCTGCGATAGCAGAAGAATTGCCTCCTTTTTTAGGAGTATCGAAATATACGCACCCAGTCCATGAATTGACGGGCTTTAAAGATGAGCAAGGCGTGCTCGTAATAGCTGGAAGTCTTACTCCTCAGACAAAACAGCAGACTGCCTATATACAATCCCAAGGCGTTGCTACTTTTGTTTTCGATACAAGATTAGTTTTTCGAGAAAATAAATTAAAACTTGAAAAAAATAAAGTCATTGATGAAGTTGTATCAATACTCGTTCGTGGTGAACATGTTTTAATTAAAGCAAGCGATGAAAGAAGTGTTATTAAAGAAACGAAACAGGAAGGGAAGCGCAGAGGTCTGACTGAGTTGGAGGTTAGTAAACAAGTTTCTACGGTTTTAGCGCAATTAACAAAGGAAATTTTTAATATATCAAATGGGAAAAAGTTGATTGTAGCGGGAGGAGACACTTCTGGAAGTGTTACCCGAATGTTAGGGATTCATGGAAATTATGTGTTGAAAGAAATAGAAACCGGAGTGCCGTCGGGACTGACATTGGATAAAGGTATGATTATTGTCTTAAAATCAGGAAGTTTTGGCAGTAAGACCTTTATCGAAAAATCCATTCAACACTTAATAGAATTAAGTCATTCTTCGAATGAATAAATAAAGAAGCAAAAATCAAGAAGGAGAGTGTTACCCGTGTTGATAAGCAAAATGATCGTAGTGATACCCTGGAAAAGTCAGAAAAGAAACTCTTTTAACTGAGACTCAGGTTATAGCAGAACGATTGCATTGTCTACTTCCAGAGAAGACACTAATATTAAAAATTTATAAGAACCAGTATGTTATCGAAATGAATCCAAATTTAAATCATAGGGAAAGTTTAAACGGCTTGGGATTCGAGCCGTTTTTGCGTTTTGTGCATTTCTTTGATTATTTTCTCTACACTGAGGCAGAAACGAAAACCATTCCTTGGCCAGACGTATATAAGCAAAGAGAGCTGCCGGATATGTTCTTAATTTATATGTCCAAAAATTATGCATTGGTCCTCCCTAAAAGATTTTTTGCTTCTATTGAGGATGTTTTTGCGTTTCAGGAGTGTTTATAAAGGACACTGGCCGTAACCTCATACGTAGCTAGTGTTTCTTTTTTATACAGGAATAACTGCGTTTTACTTCATCACAAGGCTACTGATAATTACGATTATGTTAATAAAGGAAATAAAGGGATGGTGAGTGCCATCCCTTTATGTGAGGTGTGCCTGGTGGTTCCGGCCGGCATTACTGAGTTTAATGTTTTCTGTTGCTGGCTCCTAGTCTGGCCGTCTTTGGAAATAGTGTCAGTGTCCTCCTATTCGTTTTCTTTGGCGGGGCTATTAACAAAGGGTATAGCTACCTATGCTCTCTGTTATGGTATCGGCCGGTCTTACACAGACATATATAATATAAAATCCCCAGCGTCTATTCGTACGTTGGGGATTTAGTATAACTAGGAGGGTAAGTATTTACAGAGGCATGTTCCGGGAATACCTTAGGTAGGAAAAAGAAAAAAGGATAGAGGGTATATGGGCTCGAATCACCCCCCTTCTTATTTTTTTAGTCCGGGCACGATTAAATCAATAGCTAGCTTATATAAGTTTTTTTGTTCCTGATTTGAATGATAGCCAAACAACTCTGCATTCGCTAAAGAGGTGATGAAGTTATATAAAAGCACCGACACATCTTCAATCAACAAATCTTCCCTAAATTCCCCACGACTTATGCCTTCCTCTAAAATACGACTCACGATTTGAAATTCAGGTTCATACAGATTAAGCACAGCGTCATAATTATGTTCATTTGTTGACACAAAATATTCTTGAAGGGTATTCATAATCGGCTTTTGCAGCATGATATTGTTTAAGTTCGCCCAAATATACAATTTCTTTTCAGCGGATCGCTCCGTTTTTGATGTAATATCCCAGTTTCGAATAAATTCATTAGATACTTGCTTAATACAATAAAGATACAATTCTTCTTTATTCTTAAAATGGTAATAAACCGTTCCCTTACTTACATTTGTTTCCTTTTTTATATCGGCCATAGATGTAGCGCTATAACCCTTGTGTTCAAATATTTTCGTTGCAATATCTACGATAAATTGTTTTGTATCCTCGCTATTCACTCCTGTAGGTCTGCTCATATTTCCTCCAATTATTTTAAACTTATTTTTTTATCTTACTAATTTTTATTATACTAGTTAATCGGACTAATGTTTATTTAAATTCGATAAAAATTCTTTTTTAATTGGGTTTTAACATAATTTAATTTACCAATTGTCCGAATAGTGGTATTGTTTTCTCGAAGGGAGTGATTTGTTTGAAAAACAAAGTTGTTATTAATGGTGGGGGCGTGGCAGGTTTAGCCATGGCACTATTTTTAAAGAAAGCAAATATTGATAGTGTCCTGTATGAACAGGCACCAATGTATGGCAAAGTCGGCGGACATTTTGTTATCCATCCAAGTGGCGTGAAAATGCTTGAAATGCTGGGATTGGGCGAAGAAATTAAAAATAATAGCCATCACTTAGTCGATGTTGCAGTACTTGACAAGGATAACAATCCATTACTTGAAGAAGTAGAAAACAAACTCGAATTAGAGGAACTTCCGGATCTCATTAATATTGCCCGTTTTAATCTAATTGATGTGTTATATAAAGAAGCTATTAAAAAAGGAATTAATATTCAATTCGGAAAACGGTTGAAAAATTTTGTACAGGAAGGTGAAGGTGTCCACGTAACGTTCGAAGATGGTACAGAAGATTTTGGTTCTGTTTTGATCGGAGCAGATGGTGTGCGTTCAAAAACGCGGGAGCTTTTATTCCCATTCCCGGCAAATCCGTTAAAGTACTTAGGCAAAACGGGTGTGTACGGCATGATTGAAACGGAAAAGCTAGGCGAACTTAAAGAATACTTTACAAGGGATACGTCTCTGATGTATTTCCATGATAATTTTATTTTCTTCGTATCGAAGCATCACCCCACAGATGAAGAAATTTCATGGTCACTTATTTCAGTAGAGCCACGGAAAATTGCGAAAAAAGATTTTGAAGAAAAAGCGACAGAGGAATTAAGAACAGATATAGCTGCACGTTTTGAAGGCTGGGAAATGCCAATTCGACAATTAATTGAAGCCACAGATCATATTATTGCAAAGCAGCTTTACTACATTGACTTAATGAAGTATTACTCGCACGGTCGTGTTGTGTTAATCGGGGACGCTTTACATACAGCGGACCCGAATGCCGGCATGGGGACCACCTTAGCGTTTGAAGATGCGATGTATTTAGCCAAACTACTGCGTGATTACGATCACGAAGATGCCTTTTACTATTTCGAGCATGACCGCAAACCACGGGCGGAGAAGGTGTTCCATAGCGCGAATCTATTAGACAGTTTAGGGATTGATAATGCAGAAGAGTATGCATTCTTTAATGAAGGAATAGACGCTCACTGGGATAAATAAAATAAAAATATCATGTTCATGCAAATCTGTTGGGGTTTATGTCGAATAAAAACCAAGATAATCGTAGATATTTAAAGTGAAAGGTCTCTAAGCGTGACATCACTTCAAAGACACTCCGTTTGAAGGAGGAGAAAAAATGGAAACTTTGCAACAAAACCTTATGAATAAACCAGTAAAACGGGTGTTCTTTCATTTCTTTTTTCCGGCAGTCCTCGGAATGCTGCTTATGTCGGTTAACATGCTTCTCGACGGTATTTTCGTTGGTCATGGCGTTGGGGAGATTGGATTGGCAGGGATGAATCTAGCCTCACCAATTTTTATGGTCATTTTAGCAACAAGTTTATGGATTGGTATTGGTGGAGCCACCTACTTTTCATCCGCTATTGGTGAAGGTGCAATTAAAAAGGCGCGAAGCAGTTTTACGTTAGCTGTGACTATTTTTATCGGAATGCTAGGTACTATTAGTGTTATCGGTTCTATTAACATAGACACGCTTGCCATTTGGCTCGGTGCCAATGAGGAAACGATGGCACCGACTACAGAATATTTGCGTGTCTTATTTCCCCTTGGCTGGATTTTAGGATTACAGCAGCTGCTAAGCATTTTCATCCGAAATGATGGTCGGCCGGTACTAGGAATGGTTTCGCTGGGTGTCACCTCTGTGATCAATATTATCCTTAACTACATTTTCATCTTTCCATTGGGATTAGGGGTTTATGGGGCTGGTTTAGCAACAGTACTTGCAGGGGTAGTTGGAGTAGCCATTTTTATTCCACATTTTTTTAAGAAACAAGTCGTATTAAATCAATTGGAATGGGCTTGGTCAAGGCGGGCAACGGCTCAAATTTTAGCGATTGGTTTTCCAAGCTTACTAGCAGAATCAGGTGCTTTTGTATTGATTATTGGTTATAACTTAAGTATTGTGGCAGCTTTAGGCACAGACGGGGTTACAGCTTTCTCTGTTATTAATTATTTACACGGTTTTATGTTTCTAGCGTTTTTTGGTATTGAAACCGCAATGCAGCCAATGATCAGTTATTATCACGGTGCCAAAAAGAAACTGCAGATGCAAAATACAATCGCGTTAGCAGAAAAAACGGCTATCGGTCTCGGGCTGATTTTATTTGTAATTGGCTATATTTTTGCTCCTATGCTAGTACGTTTATTTGGGGTAAATGACGAAACCATTATTACATTAGCAGTAGAGGGCATTCGCTTATTTTTCGTTGGATATCTGTTTATAGGGATTAGCTTTGTCTATATGACGTATTTTCAATCCGTAGGAAAAGCATGGTCTGCGACAATGATTATTCTTGGCCGAAGTTACGTCCTATATTTGGGTTACTTATTTGTCCTGCCGCAAATACTAGGTGTTAACGGTATTTGGCTTTCGATGCCTATTGCCGAACTAACAATGGCTGTGCTGATTGTTTTATTTGTAAGAAAACGTGTGCGAAACCAACTGAAGTCGGAGCAAAACATAGCAGCATGATTTATGTTCATGTTGCTTTATGTTTTTTTCAGCGGTAATTTTATCATTTTTCCTGAAGTTTCTTTCTACAAGTCTCATTTATAAGCTTTGTTTCCTGGTGAAGCCATCCCTGAGGTTGGCTTTTTTGAATGAAAAAATTGAGTCCACATCGTTAACAAATACTATAAAGGATCAGAAAGTACCTATAATTCAATTGTATAAGAAAATCGAGCATGAATGTTTCAGCATCATGCCCGGTTTTCTTCTTACAACGATACTTTATCATCCGTATCGGGCAGCTCTTCCCCAATTGAAAAGGTCGTATGCAATACTTGAGCAATGGCTAAAAGCGTAGATACCTGAGGGACCGTAATCCCTGATTCAATACGTCCGATCGTGGACTTTGGCTTTCCAATCGCATCTGCCAATTCCTGTTGTGAAAACCCTTGACGCTGGCGCTCGGTTTTAATGGCCGCCGCCAGAGCTGCTTCCAGCTTTAATCGATCAATATGCGCTTTCCCAACGACGTTCTGGTAGTTATCGAATGCCTTGCTCATTTTCTATTCCCTCCTTGATTTCACAATGCTATTTGGAGCCATCCTCACTATACGCCTCGTAACACTGTTCGGCGGGCACAATATCCGGGCGACGAATAGCCCCGTTATAGGTTTTATCAAAATGATGCAACAGCAATACCTTCTGCTCGTCATGAATGACAAATAACAAACGGTGATTCCCTGTTTTAGTCCCATCAATGCCCCAGCGGTAGAGTTCTTCTAGCTCGATATGTCGATACACTTGTTTAATCGACGGTGGTACGGCGTCTCTACCTGTCTTCTCTTGTTCCGGCGGGTACGGGTTATATTCGAGAATCGCCCGCTGCCGGATATATTGGTCTACCGTTTTCCCCAGATACCCTGACGTCCTCATCGTTGCCTTTCCTGCGTCACCGCATCGAATAGCCAACCTTCGAACGTTGGAACGTTTCCTAATGCTAGTATCTCGTACGCCATCGTAGGTCCATCCATGTCTTTGATAATATCTATGCCCTTATGATAGCGTGTATGCTATCAATAGAGCATTAAAATGCTCATCTTTTCAAGCTTCAGAGTTTTCATGTCCTTGATCCGTCTTCAAGTTATGATCTTTTAGAAAAAGACAACTAGATGGCATTTGAACATTCGAAGCCTCCATATTCCGTTAAAATATGAAGGCTTTCTGTACGATTTAGAAGTTACGGGTTTTAGACTGTAATGGCACATAGCATTAAGAAAATTCTCCTCCTGATAATTTTTTCAATCGTTCATGGATCAGGAATATATCCTAAGCAGGAACCACTTTCACGAATTTTCGTTTTCCGACCTGAATCACCAGGTCCGTATCAATGGTAAAGGAGGCATTCATGTCATCCATCCGTGTGCCATTGACTTTGACGCCCCGGTTTTGAATCATTTTTCGAGCCTCCGTTTTCGAAGAAAGCAGACGTAAGGTCACCAGCAAATCAACAATATTGTATGATTCTCCTTCCTGCAGGGTCATCGTTAGCATTTGCTTCGGCACGTTCCCCTGTTGAAAAACCGAAACAAATTGCTCTTCGGCTTCTCCGGCCTGCTGCCGGCCGTGATACATCGTCACGATGGTACGAGCCAGCTGCATTTTTGCTGCTTTCGGATGGAGGATTCCCTCCCGGAGCCCGGTTTCGATGTCGTCAATCTCCGTTTTTGGCAGAGACGTTACCAGGTGGAAGTATTTCACGATCAGCTCATCCGGAAGCGACATCGTTTTTCCGTACATGGAAGCCGGTTCCTCGTATATGCCGATGTAATTGTTTTGGGATTTCGACATTTTTTTAGTCCCATCCAGCCCTTCAAGCAGCGGCATCGTGATGGCCACCTGTTTGTCTTTGCCTAACCGCTCCTGGAAATGCCGCCCCATTAAAATGTTGAAGTATTGATCGGTGCCGCCTAATTCAATATCGCTTTCGAGGACGACAGAGTCATAGCCCTGCATCACCGGGTAGAAAAATTCGTGAAGGGCAATTGGATGGCCGAGCGCGGTTCGCTCTTCAAAATCATCCCGCTCCATCAACCGGGCGGTCGTAATTTTACCTGCCAGCTGAATCACCTCTTCAAATGACAGCTTGGCGAGCCACTTGGAGTTGTAATGGAGCTCCACCTGGTCCATGCAAATGACCTGGCCGAACTGTTCAAAATACGTCTGAGCATTCGCGGCGACTTGTTCGGTTGTGAGTGGCTTTCGGGCGACGGATTTTCCGGTAGGGTCGCCAATTTTTCCGGTGAAGTCGCCAATTAACAGCTGCACCACATGACCGAAGTCCTGAAACTGCTTTAATTTGTTTAATACGACCGTATGGCCTAAATGCACATCCGGCGCCGAAGGATCGAGGCCCAGCTTGATTTTTAACGGGCGGTTGTCGTGCACGGAAGCAGCGATTTTTCGTTCAAGCTCCTCGTGGGGAATAATTTCTTCAATGCCGTGCATGTAAAGATCCATCTGTTCCTGGACAAGCTCTTGCTGTTGCGGGGTTAATGGCTGGTTATGATTTTTCATGATACGACCTCCCAGATAATAAAATATAAAAAAACAGCCCTCATCAAGGGACGCGATAGCTCGCGCGGTACCACCCTTGTTGAAGCCTGTCAGCTCTTCCAACTCTCGGATAACGGCCCGTCCGTCCCGCTGCCTAAGAGGCAGGCGAGAAACTCCAAAAATGTACTTCGCTCTATCTATAGGGCCGACTCTCAGCACCGTCGGCTCTCTGTACCCAGGGAGATAGCAGCTACTCCGTTTTCTTCCTCGTTGATGTTCGATATTAAAATTGCTGTTCGCGAATGACTCGCCGCAGGAACTTGGCGGTTTGTTGTTGTTCTTCAGCTGAAAGGCTTTGAACGACTTCTGCTTCTTTTTGGTGAAACAGGGGATATAATTCCTCGAGTACGGCCGTGCCTTCCGCCGTAATATACACGTGGGTCAGTCGGCGGTCGCGAAGATCCGACTTCCGGTAGCACAAATTTTTTTCTTCCAGAGTGCGGACAATGTTGCTGATGGTGGCGTTCGAAACCCCGGCAGAAACAGCAAGGACTTTGGTGTCTAGCGGCGTATAAATCCAGAGATCATATAAGAGGGAAAACGCCGTCCAGGACAACCGGTATTTTCGGAGCACTTCCTGTTCCATTTTGTTCCGCAGCCCCTGCGCCAGCCGGTACACGTTGGTCACCACCGAGATCGCGTCCATATCGAGAAGGGAAAATCCTGTATCTTCCAACCGCTTCAAGGTGTCATATTCCTCTGAAAGCAGGTCCCCGTGCTGGTCAAAATCGTGCATGAAATGCCCCTTTCCTTTTTAAATGTCAAAATCATTAGCTATGAAATGATTTTAATCAATACAGTGAAAAAATGCAAGAACAAACACTTAAAGGACTTTCATATTCTATTCTTATTAAAAATAGAGAAATAAAAAATGAACGTTATTACAGTCCGGCATACGTCATCCTGAGGTGAATAGGAATTTGACAGGTATAGATTTAAGTGTTAATATTCAATTATTCAATTGAATATTGTGAAATGGTTTGTGTACATTGTATTCTACTGAGGCAACGGTTCAGTTTTATAATGAAAAAGGAGATGAAACCATGAGATTTACCAACAAAACAGTCATTATTACCGGTGGAGGCACAGGGATCGGGAAAGCCACGGCTAAACGGTTTGTGGAAGAAGGAGCGAACGTGGTGATTAACGGACGGCGGGAAGAAGTATTGAAAGAAGCAACTGCCGAGATTGATCCCACCGGCGAGCACGTATCCTATGCAGCCGGAGATATCAGTGAAAAAGCCACAGCGGACAAACTGGTGAAACAAGCGGTGGACGTCTTCGGAGGCGTCGATGTGCTGGTGAATAATTCGGGGAAATTTCATCCGACACCGTTCCTTGATCATACGGAAGAGGATTTGAAATCGTATTTGGACACCATTGTGACAGGTACGTTCCACCCCGCTCAGGCTGCTATACCGGAAATGAAAAGACGGGGAGGGGGAGCGATCGTCAATACGGGGTCCATGTGGGCCCTTCAGGCGGTAGAAGCCACGCCATCCTCGGCCTATTCGGCAGCCATGGCGGGAAGGCATGCGCTGACCCAAAACCTAGCGGTAGAATTTGCTGCGGATAACATCCGGGTGAATGCGGTCGCTCCTGCCGTAGTGGAGACTCCGATTTACCATACGTTTATGTCGGAAGAACAGGCCGCCGAAGTATTGCCCACCTTTAAGGACCTGCATCCGACGGGACGTAATGGGACACCGGAAGACGTCGCCCATGCGATTTTATTTCTAGCCGACGACGCTTCGTCGTGGATAACAGGAACAATCATGCCTGTAGACGGCGGAGTTACCACTCGCGTACGATAATAGGCGGTCAGGAGGCTGTTCCGGGATACGATCAGCCTCTTCCTGTTTATCCTACCAACATATGCAAGGCAGAGTGTAAAAAGATAATATTCTTCTTTTGTCTATGGTGATAGGGGGGGGCACATCATCAGCGATATCAACAATTGAATAATAAGGAATGATTCCCATGGATGAACGCTTTGCTTCAGCTAACAATTATAAAGAGGCACTATATAAACAGCTAGCACGGGTAGGGAAATGTTTATCGAGTGACAAACGTCTGGAAATATTAAACCTGCTTGTTCAAGGGCCCAAATCAGTTGAAACATTGACCCAAGACACCGGAATGAATGTGGCCAATGTTTCTCGTCACCTTCAAATCCTGCACGAGGCCAACCTGGTGACCTTTACGAAAAAGGGCACCTATGTGGTGTATACGTTAGCGGATGATTCCGTGGAGGAACTATTGTTTTCCCTATGGCACAGCGCGGAACATCAACTGGCTGATGTCTCCCGCATGAAACAAGAATTTTTTGGCAGGATGGAGGGGCTAACAACGCTTTCCCTGGAGGAAGTGTATGAAAAAGCCCGCCGCGGAAAGGCCGTCCTTCTGGATGTTCGACCTTCGGAAGAGTTCGAGGCCGGGCATATTGAAGGAGCGGTCTCTGTTCCCCTTGAAGAGCTGGATGGGTATCTCCAGCACCTGCCGGAAGGCCGGGAGGTTATCGCTTATTGCCGGGGGCAATTCTGTGATTTTTCAGCCATCGCAGCGCAGCAAATGGGCCGGCAAGGATGGAAGGCCTACCGTATGGCCGAAGGTCCCCATGAATGGAAGAAGTACGTGGAGCAACTACCGAAAAGTCGTTGAGGTTCACAGCCATTTTGGGACTGAAAGTACAAACGATAATGACAGCCGGAGATATCGATGTTATTTCTGGCAGGAAGGAATAAGAAAGCGCTACGCATGGAAGAGAGGAGAAGATAATATGAACGAACCGGTCATTATTGTCGGAGCAGGTCTCAGCGGCCTTCGCGCAGCTTCACTGCTGACAAAACAGGGAGTGTCGTGCCGGGTCCTGGAGGCCAGAGACCGAATCGGTGGGCGGGTACTAAGTGTGCCGTTCCCAACCAGCAATGAGGCAGAGAGGTACGATCTGGGGCCGACCTGGTTTTGGCCGCAGCAGGAGCATGCGATCACAACACTGGTCCAGGAGTTAGGGGTGGAAACATTTGAGCAGTATACTCGGGGAGCGATGGTGCTGGAACGCTCGCTTCAGGAACCGCCTGAGCGTGGCATGTTACCGGAGGATGCAATAGCAACATCTAGGCGGTTCACCGGAGGCGTGCAATCCCTTGTAGAGGCTGTAGCAGATACGCTGCCGCCCGGGACACTTGAGTTGGAAACCCAGGTCACCGGAATTCGGTTAGCAAGCGATGATACCGTCCGGCTGGATATCAAACGTGCGGACGGAAAACGGGAAGAAACGGCAGCGGGGTCGGTGCTTTTAGCTCTGCCACCGCGGCTGATTGCCGAAACGATCACCTTTTCTCCTTCGCTCCCATATGATCTCCGGACCGACCTTGGCAACAAACCAACCTGGATGGCTGGTCAGGCGAAGGCGGTGGCGATCTATGATCGTCCGTTTTGGCGAGAAGCGGGGCTTTCTGGTTTTGCTACGAGCTGGGCCGGGCCGTTACAAGAAATTCACGATGCGTCTCCTAATACTGGCCCCGGAGCGATCTTTGGCTTCTTTGGTATGCCAGCAGTGACACGGCAAGAGCTGGGAGAACATCGTCTGCTCTCCTTGGTCACTGAGCAACTGATTCGGCTTTTCGGGCCGGAGGCTGGGAACGTGCGCACAATGCTGTACAAGGATTGGGCCCACGAAGAGGCAACGGCCGTGAAAGAGGATGCCTATCCGCTGCAGCATTATCCAGTGTATGGCATGCCGTCGGCCCAGGGTGTATGGCAAGAAAAAATTGTTTTTGCAGGCACCGAGACGAATGCGTTGTACGGCGGGCATCTGGAAGGAGCCCTGCGGTCAGCCGAGCAGGCGGTGGAAGCCATTACACACGTGGAGCACAGGCGTTAATTAAGAAGCTAGGTACCATTGATGCGTAAAATATAAACAAAAAAAGCCAGCTGGGCCCTTTTGGCTTTTTTTGTTTGGGGTACACTAAATCTTTCATGCAGAGCGTTGTCGGTCAGCGGGTTGGTCGATGGAGGGCTGAACCAGCGCCAGCAGGATCACCATGGCAAGAATACAGGTCGTACCCATCCATTGAAACAAACCAAATGGTTCCTGCAGCCAGAATACGGTGGCCAGCACGGCTGCCAGCGGCTCCAGGCAGCCCAGTAGGCTGGTTTCTTTCGCCGACAGGTATTGCAGGCTGGCAATATAAAACCAAAAGGCGATCATCGTGCCGAAAATAATTACGAATCCGAGGTAAGCGTAACCTTCGAGGGGCATTTCGGCCGGGGACCATTGCCAGAACGGATGCACCGTACTCAACACGGCTCCGCCAATTGTCATCGCCCAGCCAACAATGACGAGGGAGTTAAATTGTTTCAGCAATGGACCAGCATAAAGGGTATAGAAGGCGAGTGCCACGCCGGAAAGTACGCCCCACAGGACAGCGGAACCAGGCACAGACAACTGCGACAACGAGCCGTTGGTGAGTAACAGAAAGCTGCCGGTCATCGCTAGCGTCAGGGTCCATCCATCCTGGCGGGTAAACGTGGCTTGCCTTTGAAGGAGCAGATAGATCACAATCATGGCCGGCGCCAGGTACTGCAGCAGGGTAGCTACGGCGGCGTTGCCCTGGGCGATGGATGCCATGTAGGTGTACTGAACGGCGAGCATGCCGCCGATTCCGAACAAGGTGATGGCGAACGCCGTTGCTGGTGTCCGCCAAACGCGGAAAACCTGGGAACGGTCTCCCATAACCCATTGGATGGCCAATAAGGCGAGACCTGCCACCAATAGACGTGTCGTCACCAGCCAATTTACTTCGATCGTAAAATCTTCAAACAGCTTTTGCGACACGGTACCGCCGAGCCCCCACAAGATCGCTCCAACAATTACTAATATCAATCCTTTGCCTCGAGTTGTCTGCATGCCGCTCCTCCTTATTAATATCATGATATGATGAATATAAACGAATAAGCGCAGTAAAAATACTATAAGTGTATCTAAAAATAGCATGATATTGAGGAAAGGGGCAAATCGGCATGGCAGATAAACAACTGGTACTTACTCCCGACGATCAAGAAGTTACGAGACATCGCACTGGCATCCTGCCAGCCCGAGGTTATGTGACCACGCTCCGCCACATGAGCTACGGGCGACTGCCTCTGCATTGGCATGAGGAAATGCAGTGGGTTGTGATCCTGGAGGGAGCAGCGGTGTTTCATGTTCCTAAAGACCGCATCTTTTTGCAGCAGGGGGAGGTTTTATTTATTAATAGTGGTCGTTTGCATGCGGCGGAAGACGCCGGGAATGACCCGTGCACGTATTTGTGCATCAATGTGTATCCTTCTTTTCTGCTTCCCGCTTCCCTTCAGGACACTTACGTGGCCCCGTTTATGAAAGACCCTCGATTTGCTTATCGACAGTGGGAGGGGGATGTCGCTGGGAACAACGAAATGATAGCCTCCTTGAGAGCAGTACAACAGGCATTGGAGGAGCAGTCTCCAGCGTTTGAGCTGACTGTTTCCCGCTACATGAGTCACGTGTGGACTCTAATGATTCAAGACGAAGAGCCAGGGCTGGAGAAGCGTACGGAAAACAATGAGGAACGAACCATCAAAGCGATGGTGGCCTGGATCCAAGACCACTACGCGGAAACGATCCGGCTGGAAGACGTGGCCAACGCCGGTCTGTTGAGCCGGTCGGAGTGCTGCCGGTACTTTCGGCGTGTGCTACGTACCACCCCGCTGACGTACGTGAAGGAGTACCGCCTGCAGCAAAGCATCGAGTTTCTTCAGCAGTCAGAAGCGTCGATCACGGATATTGCGTTTCGTACCGGTTTTTCCAGCGCCAGTCATTTTATTGGCTCCTTCCGCACGTATATGAATATGACTCCACTTGCGTATCGGAAACATCTACGAGGCGAATCGTCTTATTAAGGTACCATCGGTAGCACGATCGCTTTTTAAAGATATGAAAATTTCATGAACCGTATTTATTCATAAAATTCAAAGTTATACTTTAAGAGCAAAGGAAAGATCCATTCTTTTATCTTCGCCGATTGTAAAATTAAGCTAGACAACGAAAAAAATCACTCGTGATACACTCAAGATGAATTTCCGACCAAAGAAA
>NZ_JBQLIA010000033.1:0-26786 GCF_056034345.1 Marinococcus sp. LNSP9103-4
GCACCAGCCAAAAAAGAACGTGGATCGAACGATCCACGAACAAACATGACGCTTTTATTTTGTTTCTCAACAATCTGGAAACGCTGACGTAAGTCAGCGTTTTTTAGATATGTACAGCCTTTGACTATTCGGCTGTTCGTCTTTCTTTTTGAAAGGGAATAAGCTAAAATGAACGAATGGAATTTCCATGAATACGAAGAGATAAAGGCAGCACTGGGATAATGTGGGAGTGAAAGCAATTGGGCGGCTGCTGTACATTTATTTGACTGCCTTTGTAAATGAGGTGAACGTGACGTGAAAAATGCTAGAAGTGTCGCAGAAGCAGCCGTCTTTAGCGCTATTTTCCTGGTGCTGGTACTGCTGCTGATCTTTGTGC
Organism: Marinococcus sp. LNSP9103-4; assembly: GCF_056034345.1. NCBI lineage: Bacteria > Bacillati > Bacillota > Bacilli > Caryophanales > Bacillaceae > Marinococcus > Marinococcus sp. LNSP9103-4. The sequence continues at coordinate 377 of NZ_JBQLIA010000033.1, forward strand.
CGGTCGTCGGAAGTATATTAACGATAGCGATGCCGCTTCCGTTTATTATTTTTGTGGCAAGAAACGGATGGAAGCCGGGCATTTTTATGTTTATCGTCTGTGCGCTGCTTGCGACTTTGTTTACGGGTGGTATTGGTTTTCCGACTGCTTTGATTTTCGGTCTTGGGGGCATTGCAGCAGGTGCGCTTATTCATCAAAAGAAGCCGGCTTTTGCCGTTTTTGCTGCAGGGACTGTGGCTTATATCATCGGCCTGGTTTTATTTTATTTAAGTTCGGTTCTTCTGTTTAATATTGATCCGATCCAATTGATCCAGCAAACACTGAATGAATCTATTGCCCAGGCGAGAAGCATGATGGAGAGTATCGATCAGAATACCTCAAATCTGGATGCCTTAGCAGAGATGGTTACACTGATTCAATACATCGGTCCGGTGCTCCTTATTGGCACAGGCATTATTCTTTCATTTATAACCCAGGTGTTCGCTCATGTTATTTTGAAGCGTGTCCGGATGGATTACCAGCAGTTTCCGGCTTTTCGAAACTGGAATTTTCCGAGGTCTCTCATATGGTATTATTTGACTGGTTCCATATTTATTTTGATTGGGCTTGAAGAAGGCACAGCTATGTATATTGTTGTTATGAATCTTTTTCCTCTTTTGGAGCTGGCTGTGGCGATTCAGGGCTTTACCGTGATCTTTTATTTCCTGCATGCTAAATCCTATCCGAAATACTACGGGGTTCTCATTATCGTCGGGAGTATATTATTATCAACAATAGCATTATTTTTGGCCCGCATTTTAGGTATAATAGATTTAGGTCTAAACTTGAAGCAACGCATTCAAACCGACACGAAGTAGGGGTTGAGTTACATGCCGAAGTTTTTAATACGGCGGTGGTACGGCTATCATATCGTCGGATTGTTCATACTAGCCGGAATAGCACTTGCCTTTCTCACCTGGTTTCAATGGGAAATAGGAGCTGTAGGATTTGTCCTGCTCGGAGCTTTGGCTATTTATGTTATCCAGGCGGAGCGTTCATTTGAAAAAGAGCTTGAACGGTATATATCTACGCTGACCCACCGTGTGAACAAGGCGGGGGAAGAAGCAGTTACCGAAATGCCTATCGGCATACTGCTGTATGATAAGAATTATCAGATACAGTGGGCGAACCCCTTCATTCTTTCCTACCTGCCGAAGGAGTTCATGGGAAAACCGATCAGTACTGTATCTGAACGTCTGGCTGCAGCGATTAAGCAGGGGGAAAGCGAAATACATTTAACGATGAGAAATCGTCATTATACCGTTTATATTCACCGCGAAGAGCGGCTGCTGTATTTTTTTGATATGACTGAAACGACGGATATTCAGGCGATGTATCAAAAAGAAAAATCAGTTGTGGCGTTTATTTATTTGGATAATTTCACTGAAGTTACCCAGGGCATGGACGATCAGACAAGAAGCCGGCTGATGAGTCATGTGACTACCGCTTTGAATGAGTGGGCGGGGGATCATGACATTTTACTGCGCAGCATTGCTGTAGACCGGTTTATTGCTATCATGAATCAGGACGCCCTTGATCATCTTGAGCAGACAAAGTTTGAGCTGCTCGATTACGTACGTGATATTACGAGTAAAGAGAAGGTAACCATCACCCTTAGCATCGGCATCGGTTCGGGCGAGCCGTCCCTGCAGGAGCTTGGTTCCCTGGCCCAGTCCAGTCTCGACCTCGCACTCGGACGTGGAGGCGATCAGGTAGCCATTAAGGACGCGAACGGAAAGGTGCGTTTTTACGGGGGGAAGTCCAATGCGGTCGAAAAGCGTACCCGGGTGCGCGCCAGAGTTATTTCCCACGCACTGCGTGATTTTGTTCTCGAAAGCGACCAGGTCATTGTGATGGGCCATAAAAATCCGGATATGGATGCTATTGGTGCTGCGATTGGCGTGCTTAAAATTGCTGAGGTAAATAATACAGATGCATATGTCGTCGTAGATCCGGATGAAATTAATCCGGACGTGAAAAAGCTGATGGAAGAAATCGAAAACCATGAATACCTGTGGTCTCAATTTATTACACCGTCAGAAGCGATGGATGAAGTGACGAAGCATACGCTACTTGTTGTCGTGGATACACACAAACCCTCCATGGTTATCGAGCCGCGGCTGATTGACCGCGTGAACCGTACGATTGTTCTTGATCATCACCGCCGGGGAGAAGAATTCATTGAAGATCCGGTGCTTGTATATATGGAACCGTACGCTTCATCCACAGCCGAGCTTGTAACAGAGCTTCTGGAGTATCAGCCGAAAAAGCTCAGTATGGATGTGCTTGAAGCAACGGCGATGCTTGCAGGCATTATTGTGGATACGAAAAGCTTCGCCATCCGAACCGGATCTAGAACGTTCGATGCAGCCTCATTTTTAAAAATGCACGGTGCCGACACGACTATGGTGCAGATGCTCTTAAAAGAAGATCTCGATCAATACGTGGAGCGGTCGCATCTTATCGAGCGGGCGGAGGTCTACCGTGACGGCATGGCTGTTGCCGCTGCTGCGGAAGATGAAATGTACGGCCAGATTTTAATCGCTCAGGCAGCAGATACCCTGCTTACGATGAACGATATCAAAGGTTCATTTGTGATATCTAAGCGTCAGGATGATAAAATTAGTATCAGCGCCCGTTCGCTTGGTGAAGTGAACGTGCAGTTAATAATGGAAGCTTTAGGCGGAGGCGGTCATTTAACGAATGCGGCAACGCAGTTGACCGATACTACGATTGAAGAAGCGGAAAAACGCCTGAAGCAGGCCATTGATGAATATTTGCAAGGGGGCACATCCGAATGAAAGTCATACTGAAACAAGACGTAAAAGGCCAGGGAAAAAAAGGTGAAGTTGCAGACGTATCCGAAGGGTACGCCAGAAACTATTTATTAAAGAAGGACCTTGCTGTAGAAGCGAGCAAAGGCAATCTGCGGGACCTGGAAGCTACACAGAAAAAACAAAAAGAACGTGAGCAGGAAGAGCTTGAGCAGGCGAAGAAGTTTAAGGAGCAGCTCGAAAAAACAGACGTAGAGCTTACTGCCAAAGCAGGAGAAGGCGGTCGTTTGTTCGGAGCGGTTTCTACAAAACAGATTGCGGAAAAGCTGAAAAGCATGAACATGAAAGTGGATAAACGTAAAATAGAAATTGACCAGCCAATTCGTTCACTTGGCTACACTAAAGTACCAATCAAGATTCATCCTGAAGTCACAGCTGTCGTAAACGTACACGTGACGGAAGAGTAACAGCTGCGTGGATGAATAAAGAGCCTGTTTCCCCGTCATAAACAGAGGGTAAGAACCAGGCTCTTTTTTTCAACACGTTCTATAGAGGTGAAAGCAATGAATGATATTTTCACAGAACGGGTCCCCCCGCAGAATATTGAAGCAGAACAGGCTGTTTTAGGTGCTGTCTTTTTAGAGGGCGAAGCACTCATTACTGCCACGGAGCATTTGATGCCGGAAGATTTCTATCGTCAGTCGCATCAGCGTATTTTTAATACGATGATTGAGCTGTCTGAACGGGGAGAGCCGGTTGATCTTATTACGGTCAGCACGGAACTGCAGGCAAAACAGGTGCTCGAAGAAATCGGCGGTCTTTCTTATCTTACCGATCTGGCAAATGCTGTACCGACAGCGGCCAACGTTGGTTATTACAGTCAGGGTGTATACAGTAAGTCCCTGCTGCGGCGGCTGATACGTGCGGCAACTAACATAGTGAATGAAGGCTACAGCGGAGAACATGATGTAGAGGAAGTACTTAACGAAGCTGAAAAGACTATAATGGAAGTATCGCAGGAGCGTCGTTCGTCTGCCTTCGTTTCCATCAAAGATGTACTCATTGAAACATACGACAATATTGAAATGCTGCAGAACCGGGAAAATGACGTAACCGGAATTGCGAGCGGCTTTGCCGAGCTCGACCATATGACTGCCGGATTTCAGCGCAGTGACCTGGTGATTGTGGCTGCGAGGCCTTCGATGGGGAAAACGGCCTTTGCCTTAAACATTGCCCAGAACATTGCAACAAAAACCGAGGAAAATGTGGCTATTTTCAGCCTGGAGATGGGTGCTGCCCAGCTTGTGCAGCGGATGCTCTGTGCGGAGGGAAACATTGATGCTAACCGTCTTCGTACCGGTGCGCTTCAGGAAGAGGACTGGGAAAAGCTGACGATGGCGATGGGGAGCTTATCTTCAGCCGGCATTTTTATTGATGATTCCCCGGGCATACGGGTAAACGATATACGTGCGAAATGCCTCCGTTTGAAGCAGGAACGGGGTATTGGAATGATTCTGATTGACTATCTGCAGCTGATCCAGGGAAGCAGCAGAGGCGGGGAAAGCCGCCAGCAGGAAGTTTCGGAAATCTCCCGTAATTTAAAAGCTCTTGCGCGTGAACTTGAGGTCCCTGTAATTGCGCTCTCCCAGCTTTCCCGCGGGGTGGAATCCAGGCAGGATAAACGCCCGATGATGTCTGATTTAAGGGAATCCGGAAGTATTGAGCAGGATGCAGATATTGTATCGTTTTTATACCGTGATGATTACTATGACCAGGAATCCGAAAACCAGAATATCATTGAAATTATTATTGCCAAACAGCGTAACGGGCCGGTTGGTACGGCCGAGCTCGCTTTTATTAAAGAATATAATAAATTCGTTAATTTGGACCGGCGACACGACGATAATCAGATCCCGCCCGGAGCTTAGACTCCGGGCTTTTTGTATAAGCGAACAAATTAAGCAAATAAAACTTTTAATGTTCGTGTTTTATTGACTTTGTGTGCCGTGGTTGATAGACTATCTAAGGGATTTTCTCCATAATAAAATAAGAATATGAAAACTTTAGATGAAGCCAAGTGAACGTTATTGGATAAGCAAGAAAAATATGCCTAAGGTGCCGGCAGGAGAGATTGTGGAGGTGGACGCTGTGTCGTCAATAGTAATTGTAGGAACTCAGTGGGGAGACGAAGGAAAAGGAAAAGTAACGGATTACTTATCAGAAAATGCGGAGGTTGTGGCCCGTTACCAGGGTGGAAATAACGCTGGTCATACGATTGTCTTCGGAGGAACTAAATACAAGCTTCATTTAATTCCGTCCGGAATTTTTTATGATAATAAAACATGTGTCATCGGAAACGGAATGGTTATTGATCCGAAAGCGCTCGTTGAAGAGCTGGAATATCTGCATGAGCGCGGCGTTGATACAAGCAACCTGCGTATCAGCAACCGTGCCCACGTTATTCTTCCTTACCATCTGCGTCTCGACGCCGTGGAAGAAGACAGCAAAGGCACAAATAAAATTGGAACGACCCGTAAAGGCATTGGCCCGGCTTATATGGATAAAGCTGCCCGCGTAGGCATCCGTATTGCTGACCTTCTGGATAAAGATGAATTCCGGGAAAAACTGTCGCGGAATTTGAAAGAAAAGAACCGTCTGCTCGAAAGAATGTATGACGCAGAAGGGTTTGAGCTTGAAGATATTCTGGATGAATACTATGAGTATGGCCAGTTCTTTGCGAAGTATGTCTGCGATACATCGGTAGAGTTGAATGAAGCGATCGATAAAGGCCGCCGGGTGCTGTTTGAAGGTGCGCAGGGCGTGATGCTTGATATCGACCAGGGCACGTATCCCTTTGTCACTTCCTCAAATCCTATCGCTGGCGGCGTAACTATCGGTTCGGGAGTAGGACCGTCCAAAATTCAGCACGTGGTGGGCGTTTCCAAAGCATACACGACCCGCGTTGGCGACGGCCCGTTTCCAACAGAGCTGTCTGACGAAATCGGGGACCAGATTCGTGAAGTCGGAAACGAATACGGGACCACTACCGGCCGGCCCCGCCGTGTCGGCTGGTTCGACAGCGTAGTCGTGCGTCATGCCCGCAGGGTGAGTGGGATCACCGATTTATCTTTAAATTCCATTGATGTTTTGACCGGTATTGAAACGCTCAAAATATGCAAGGCCTATAAGTACCGGGGAGAGATTATGGAAGAATTCCCTGCGAGCCTGAAGGTACTTGCAGAGTGCGAGCCGATTTATGAAGAGCTGCCGGGCTGGACAGAAGACATCACCGGTGCTTCGTCGCTCGGGGATCTTCCAGTAAATGCCCGTCATTACATTGAACGTATTTCCCAGCTGACCAACATTCCTATCAGCATTTTCTCAGTAGGCCCGGACCGGAATCAGACAAATATGGTCCGCGGTGTATGGGCTATCCAATAAAAACCACTAAGCATCTGCCATAGAGGCGGATGCTTTTTTCAACGAATCACTTTTTTCATGTAAAACTAGTTGAAATTGCATCTGTGACGTGATAATATTACTCATGTTGTCGTTATCCACAGCGACAATTTCTTCATATTAGGAGCCATTAGCTCAGTTGGTAGAGCATCTGACTTTTAATCAGAGGGTCGGAGGTTCGAATCCTCCATGGCTCACCATGAAAGGCCCGTTGGTCAAGTGGTTAAGACACCGCCCTTTCACGGCGGTAACACGGGTTCGAATCCCGTACGGGTCACCATTTTCTTATCAAGCAGAAAATGAACAGAACTGAAACAAACGATAAGATTCGCAGTGTATTCCCCCTTACTCATTTTTGGAAAGAAGACACCAGAAGGTTGAGTATGCCAGGGAGAGAGCAAAGGAACGTACAAAGCGTACGTGACTGCAGCCAACGAAAGCAGCAGACGAGAAAATTCGCAGTGTATTCTTTTTAAAAAGGGCCTGTGGTGTAGTGGTTAACATGCCTGCCTGTCACGCAGGAGATCGCGGGTTCAAATCCCGTCAGGCCCGCCATTTTATTTTCCTGATTCACTCATGGCCAGTCAGATCAGTCGGTAGAGCAACAAGCAAAGCTTCTCCGAGCATTCTGCGAGTTGTACGTCCCGAATTGCTTCATCGAATAAGCAAAGGATGAGGGTAAGGACAGTGGATCTAAAAGCAAGAGCATCAATTAAGCAAAAGTATTCCTTTTAGCATGGCTCGATAGCTCAGTCGGTAGAGCAGTGGACTGAAAATCCTCGTGTCGGCGGTTCGATTCCGTCTCGAGCCACCATTTTTATAAATAACCAGCGCCTGGACTTTGACGTCCAGGCGCTTTTTTCACAGGCTTCAGGCCTCGATAGGAACAGATAAAGAGCTGTGTTACAATGTGAAAGAGAATTGTAATCCTCTTAAATATTTTGCAATAAACATAAAGAGGCATACCTTTGCAGGGAGTTACTACACATAGATGACTGAATTTATGCCTTTTCACATTTGAGGAATGGAGCGGTGGGAACATGGATGAGAAAATATTAGTAGTCGATGATGAACAGCCAATTGCTGATATATTAGAATTTAATCTTCAAAAAGAAGGGTTTCAGGTTGTTTGTGCATATGACGGCGACGAAGCTTTAGAAAAGGTGGATGATTTCGGTCCGGATCTGATTCTTCTTGACGTCATGCTTCCTAACAAGGACGGCATGGAAGTATGCAGAGAAGTCCGGAAGCGGTTTGATATGCCCATCATCATGTTAACTGCTAAAGACGGGGAGATCGATAAGGTGCTAGGCCTTGAACTTGGAGCAGATGACTATGTAACCAAACCGTTCAGCAACCGGGAGCTTCTTGCCAGAGTTAAAGCCAATCTCCGCAGGAAGCAGCCGGCAGCGGAAGAAGGCAGCACCGAGCCGCAGAATGCTATAAAAATTGGTGACCTTCTCGTAGACCCGGATGCGTATTTAGTAACAAAACGCGGCGAGCCGATAGACCTTACGCATCGTGAGTTTGAACTGGTTCTCTACCTCGGCCGGCATATCGGCCAGGTAATGACAAGAGAGCATCTTCTGCAGGCCGTGTGGGGCTATGATTACTTTGGGGACGTACGTACCGTGGATGTAACGGTGCGCCGTTTGAGAGAGAAAGTAGAAGACAATCCGAGCTTCCCTGAGTGGATTGTGACAAGACGTGGTGTTGGGTACTACTTAAAACATCCAGAACAGGAGAAGTAATGTATGAAGATTATCGATTTTTTCAAATCGATTCATTTTAAACTCATTTTGATCTTCGTGCTGCTGATTTTTGTAGCGATGCAGTTCATTACCGTATTTTTCACGAGCGCCCTTGAAGACACGCTCGTGGAAAATTTTAATGATACGCTCGCCGAGCAGACCGATCTTCTGGAGTATAATGTGCAGGAAGAACTGACACAGAGTCGAGGAGAAGACGATAATACGGTTCAGGAGGATATCGACAGTTTATTAAGCCAGTTTGCCAATTCAGGAGCAAACAATGACCCGGGCCATTCGAGTCCGGAAGCCAGGGTGATCGGCTCCAATCAAATTATTTTAGGCACGTCGAATATAAACGAGCAGGATATCGTCAATAACCAATCGAACGATGACCTTGTGCAGCGGGCGTTATTAGGGAACACGCTTGAAGAAGTGCGCTGGGAGGCCGACAGCGGCCACAGGGTCAGCTTAATTGTGCGGCCGATCGAAGAAGATGGAGAAATTCTGGGTGTATTGTACGTGCGTTCCGACATGTCGAGCGTATACAGCCTGGTAAATGACATCAGCAGTATTTTAATTGCAGCGAGCATTATTGTGCTGATTTTAAACGCCATCCTTGGTATTTTGCTGGCCCGCACGATTACAAGACCTATCGCGGACATGCAGCGCCAGGCTAAAATTATGGGGGAAGGAGACTTTTCCCGCAGAGTCCGCGTGTACGGCAACGATGAAATCGGGCAGCTGGCCCATTCCTTTAACCAGCTGACGCTGAAACTAAAAGAGAGCCAGGCAAGCACCGAGGATGAAAGGAAGAAATTAAGCTCGGTTTTGACCCATATGACAGACGGGGTTATAGCCACTGATGAACTCGGGCGCATCATTTTGATGAACAAACGCGCTGAGCAGCTGTTAAACAAAAACAGCGACGAAATGGAAGGCACGTACATTACAGAAGCTCTGCATTTGTCTGAGACGCTGACATCGAGTGATCTGTATGATTATAATGAAGCGATTATGCTGGATTTCAGCAGCGAGGAACAGGATTTTCTGCTGCAGGCCAACTTTTCCATCGTGCGAAACGAAGACGGACCGGTTACTGGTCTGATTACCGTGCTTCATGATGTCACGGAGCAGGAAAAGATCGAAAGAGAGCGCCGGGAATTTGTATCAAATGTTTCTCACGAATTAAGAACTCCGCTGACTACGCTGAAGAGCTACATGGAAGCTCTCGAAGACGGAGCGATGCAGGATGAAAATCTGGGACCCCGCTTTTTACAGGTGACCCAGAACGAAACGGACCGAATGATCCGGCTCGTGAACGACCTGCTTCAGCTTTCGCGGATGGACAGTGACGAAATCAGCCTGGACTTTTTTACTGTGGACCTGTCTGAAATGATTAATCAGGTGATTGAACGCTTTGAAATGATTAACAAGGATAAAAATATTGCTTTCTATAAAGAAGTCCCTTCCTACCCGGTATACGTAGATATGGACAAAGACAGGATTTATCAAGTCTTTGATAACGTGCTTTCAAATGCCGTGAAGTACTCGCCGGATGGCGGGGAAATCAGTGTGCAGATGTTTACTCGTGCCGATGCTGTAGACGTGGAAATCAGCGATCAGGGTGTAGGCATTCCAAAAGAAAGCCAGCACCGTATTTTTGACCGGTTTTACCGGGTGGATAAAGCGAGAGCGAGAAACCTCGGGGGCACCGGACTGGGTCTTGCGATTGCCAAGGAATTTATCCATGCGCACGGCGGAAGAATTGCGGCTGACAGTGAATGGAAAAAAGGAACCACTATATTAATTACGCTGCCATATTCAGTGATTAATAAAGCGGAGGCTGGATCATGAAAGAAACAATCAAATCCTGGGTGTTAACGATTTTAGTAATAGGCAGTCTGCTTCTTACCTGGCAGAACTGGTCGTTTCAGCCCGAATATGATAGCGTCAATTCCTCTGAAACCGTACAGGAAACGACAGAAATAGCAGAGACCCGGGAAGCAGGTGAAATCGTCCGGCCGAATCAGGGAGTAGTGCGTTCAAATGGCAGAAGTGTTCTCATGACCGAGGACCAGGCTTCAACTGACCTGGACAAAGCCTTCCGGCAGCTCGAAGAGGCAAGCATCACAGAAACATCAGCGACTGACCTGGAGCATGATGAGCTGTACGAAAACGTCTCTTCAGCAGAATATTCGATGGAGCTTGTATTTCCGTCGTCGGTATCGTGGTCGATGATCAATGAACTGTTCAGCTTTGAAGATGAAAGCGATGAAGCATCCAGCATCCTGGATGGCTCGATTGACCGGATTATATTAACAGCTTCACCGGCAAGTGAAGAACTGAACGCTGCGTTTGTTTCCTACGATCAGGGTGTAGTTGTAAACAGCAACACCAGCCTGGATAAAAGCGATGTGGAGCATGAACGGTATCTCTCGGAATACGAAAACATGCTTACTTACAGTGCTGATGAAAACGGGTACGAAAAGCATATTTATATTCCCGAAGATCCGGGATCCCGGACGAATTATACCTATGCTTCCACGAGTTTATCAGCCAACAGCTTTCAGCAGGTGTTGCTGCCGGAAGGAAATGGCCAAAACCTTCAGACGTACAACTATGATTCATCGGAAGTCCTCACAGACGGCACGAGAGAGCTGCGGATTAATAATGCCGGGGATTACCTTCGTTATGCCAACCCAACCTATTCGGAGCAGACAGACGGTAATGATACAAGCAGCCTTGTTTCTTCCTTCGAGTTCGTGAATAATCATGCCGGCTGGTCGGATAATTACCAGTATTATGATTCCACCACCCTGGACGGGGAAACAACGGTTACCTTCAGAATGAATAAAGGCGGTCTGCCAGTCTTTCGGGACTCCAATGGCAGTGATTTTGCTTCCATTCAGGTGTCGAATGTAGGCACGCAGACAAGTGGGTATTCCCGGCCGCTGTTTGATTTGGAAAATAACCCGGTCAGGACCGGGGATGCTGGTGTCTCCACCGATCTTCCTACCGGGGAAGAAACGCTCGATGCTGTACAGGAGCAGTGCAGTTCTTCGCTGATTGAAGATATACAAATCGGCTACAGCATTTCAAGAAACGGGGAAAATTCCGGCTATTATGACATGGAGCCCGGGTGGTTTGTCCGCTGCGACGGCAGCTGGTCTCCAGTGGATTTTGGCGGAGACGATAACGAAGAAGGAGGAGAATAAGATGGACTGGGCGAGAACAAAGACCATTTTTATTATTGTTTTCCTGCTTCTTAATACATTTTTGCTTTCGAGTTATTTAGAACAGCAGACCAATTACCAGGAAAGCTCTGCCTCCCAGACAGGCGGTGAGGAATCAGAACAGCGGCTCTATGGGTATCCAGAGGATGATCTGCCGGACCGGATTGAACAGCTTCATCTAGAAGCAAGCTACGTGGATTTTGAAGGCGGGAGCCGCTCTCAAAAGGTAGAAGACAACTCAAACATTAGTGAAATTACGTATATATCAAACGAACGATTGATTGGAATGAGTGCTACGCTCGAGGAACCGGTGGAAATATCTGAAGCTAACCGGAACGAGGATCTGGCCTCCTTTTTAAGCGACTATGTCTGGAGTGCAGACGATTATGAACAGGGTCAGATGGATGAAGAGTTAAACAGGCAGTACTATTATCAGACGTTTGACGACAAGCAGATTTATAAACCGGAAACATCTGCCCAGCTTGAGCTGGTGTTTAACGACCAGGACGAGATTGTGGGCTTCCGACAGTCGTATTTTGAGCTCGATGCCACTCCGGCAGACAGCACCATTCCTCCGGAGGATGCTATTGAAGCCCTGGGGAACCCGAGCAACGGTATTCTGCAGACAAACGATACGGTGAGCGATGTGAGCGTCGGTTACTTTAACCAGGTTACACCTCAGGGAGAAAACGTTTATTTATATACACCGATGTATATTGTGGAAGTAAACGGAGAATCGAGGTACCTGGTGAATGCCAGAACCCAGCGCGTCCAATCATGGGAGCAGGTAATGGAGAATAACGGCGAAGAGGATATCATGGTCGAACCGGAGGTGCCGGAAAATGACTCTGACCCGGAAGAAGATGCTGAAGAAGATGGTTCAGCGGAAAACGGGGAAGAAGCACCGGCTAATGAATAGGGAAAGCAGGAGGATAGAATGACACTGCAGTTCAGTGTACTTGCCAGCGGCAGTACAGGCAATGCTATTTACGTACAGACTGGGAAGCAGCGTTTGTTGATTGATGCAGGCTTGAGCGGCAAAAAAATAGTGGAAAATTTAAATGCGATCGGTGTGGATCCAGCAGCTTTGGACGCGCTGATAGTTACCCATGAACACAGCGATCATATTAAAAGCGTCGGGGTATTAAGCCGGAAATACCAGCTGCCGGTCTATGCCAACGTAAAAACGTGGCAGGCGATGGAAGGGCTTATCGGGAAGGTGCCCCTGGAACAGAAATTTCACCTTGACCGAAATCAGCCGGCTGCATTTGGCAATATTGAGCTTGAGCCGTTCCACGTTTCGCACGATGCAGCAGATCCTATGTTTTTTGTGTTTCACCATGAAGGCAAAAAACTGGCGCTTGCCACAGATATGGGATACGTCAGCGACCAGATCAAAGGCACGGTAAAAAATGCCGATGCGTACGTTTTTGAATCAAACCACGACATTAATCTGCTTCGTATGGGCCGCTATCCCTGGAATGTTAAAAAACGAATTCTGGGTGATTCCGGACACGTGTCGAACGAGGATTCCGCTTATGCGCTCGCGGATATTGTCGGAGAGCGGACGAGCAGAATCTATCTCGCGCATTTAAGCCGGGACAATAACATGAAAGATCTGGCACGGATGACGGTAAAGCAGGTGCTTGAAGAAGAGGAAACAGGAATAGGTCATACGTTTCACCTCTACGATACGGATCCATTTCTTCCTACAAGCCTGCATACCCTTTAAACCAATATATATGGTACACCTTAGGGGTATTCTCTATAAACGTAAAAAATTATCAAAAGCACACCCTTTTACTGGACGGGGCGTGCTTTTTCTTCGTACAATAAACATACATCCCGGCACCCGAGACGGGTATGATAAAGGGTCTTCATTTCAGTATATGTCAAAAGCACTGAAATCAGCCCCGGTATCTTATGAAAAAGGAAGTGTCGGAATATGGGTTATTATGATGATCATGCAAGAAAAGAAAGTCAGAAGCAAAAGAAAAGTCGCAGAAATGTAGGTATCGCGGGCTTTGTGGGGGCAATTCTCGGTGCAGGGGTAATGACAGTATCAGCACCGTTTATATATGATTCGGTTTCAGGGGAAAATACTGAAACGATTGACGGGACGGCAGATTTATCGGACAACGGTTCCGGATCCGACGTCTCTACGGAAGAAGTCAGTGCAGAGGCTGGCACGGTAACAGCAGCAGCAAACGAGGTTTCCGGGGCTGTAGTCGGAGTGTTTAATCAGGTTCAGTCAGAAAACGCCGGTATTCAGGGCAGCGAGGACCAGGGCGAAGACTCTGTCGAACAGGGGACCGGCTCTGGCGTTATTTATAAAAAGGAAAACGGCTCAGCGTTTATTGTTACCAACAACCATGTAGTAGAAGGGGCAAATTCAGTAGAAATCAGCTTAGAGGATGATACCCGGCTGGAAGCAGAGATTGTCGGTACTGACCCTTATACTGATCTGGCCGTGTTAAAAGTAGATGGCGGACAGATAGACACGGTAGCTGATTTTGGCAGTTCGGATGACCTGCAGGTAGGTGATCAGGCAATCGCTATTGGGAATCCGCTCGGCACAGATCTGTCACGAACAGTGACAGAGGGAATCATCAGCGCGAAGGATCGCAGTATTCCGGTGGATTACGACGGGGATGGACAGGATGACTGGGAAGCAGACGTCATGCAGACGGATGCAGCGATCAACCCCGGCAACAGTGGTGGTCCTTTGGTCAACAGCTCAGGTCAGGTCATCGGCATTAATTCGATGAAAATTGCCCAGTCTTCGGTGGAAGGCATCGGGTTTTCGATTCCAACATCAGTGGCAGTGCCAATCATTGAAGATTTAGAAGAAGACGGCGAAGTAGAACGCCCGCAGCTGGGTGTTGCTATTCAATCAATTTCTGAACTGTCAAGCTACAACTGGACAGAAGAGCTGGGACTTCCGGAAGATGTGGATCACGGAGTGTACGTGACCCAGGTCCAGCCAAATTCTGACGCGCAGGAGGCAGGACTCGAACAAAACGATGTGATCACTCAAATTGACGGCGAAGAAGTACAGGGAGGCAGCGACCTCAGGAATTATCTCTATAACAGCACCGAAATCGGAGATACAGTTACTATAACGTATTACCGGAACGGGGAAGAGCAGACAACGGATATAGAATTAACACAGACAGCATCCACAGGTGAATAAATCAATTCAGGGCCTTCCATTGAAGGCTCTTTTTTTGTGGATAAATATAGATATGGTCGAACTGAAGAAAATATATGCTACAATAGACGCTAAGAAAATTGTATGGAGAAAGAGGGACAAACCCTTGCTATACTGCTGTAAAGAACATATAAGATAATCATTGGATGACGTATTGTAAAATGAAAAAAGTATAGCTGTGGGTGTGGATAGGATTGTGGATGAAAGCGAAAAAATATCCACACCCTGTGAGTATCGGGGAGAAAAAGCAGAATATATCTTGTCAATTTAGGCTCGTTCACTTGTGAATATGTGGACAATTTCTGTGGAAAAATAAGCTGGAGGGAAAAGACTTGTGAATATATTGATTATTGCCGTCGGTAAATGCAAAGAAACATTCATCAATGAAGGAATCGCAGAATATAAAAAAAGACTGAGCAGGCAGGGCTCCTTGGAAATTGTTGAAGTAAAGGATGAAAAAACACCGGAGCAGGCCAGTGATAAGGAAAATGAGCAGGTAAAGAATACAGAGGGCGAACGCATTCTCAAAAAGATTCCTGAACGGGGATACGTGATTGCTCTTGAGCCGGAAGGCAGAATGATTTCTTCTGAACAGCTGGCTGCAACCTTCCAGGATTTAGCCGTCCAGGGGACGAGTACAATTGTTTTTGTCATCGGTGGATCGCTCGGCCTATCCGCAGAAGTGTTAAAGCGGGCGGATTTCAAATGGTCATTTTCTGCGTTAACCTTCCCCCACCAATTAATACGCCTGATGCTTACAGAGCAGATCTACCGTGTAGTACAAATTAATGCGGGTAGCCCGTACCATAAGTAAAAGGAATGTAAAAAGCGCTTACTCTTAAAGGAGCAGGCGCTTGTTTAACAGTTAATTATTGTAGGCGCTTAACTGTTCTTCATAGGCGAATTCGACCATAACAAAATCATAGCCCCAGTCGTCGTAAGCGTTTTGCAGAAGCGTTTCCTTTGTACCTGTGTCGATGGAAAGCTCTGATAAGCTCTCGTAGGCAGCTCTCTGCTCCTCTATGACGAAATCCTGCATGACGTAGTCGTCAGGCCAGTCGCTCTCTGCATTTTCTTTAATACGGGTCTCTGCCTCTTCTTCAGTAATCGAAGCGATAACGTTCGTGTAGCTTCCGTCTGTCTCTTCGCTGGAATCGGATGAAGCTTCTGTCTCTTCTTCCTCCTCGTTGAAGGCCCCTGCTTCTTCTTTTAATTCTGCGTTTTCTTCCTTAAGCTCTTCGTTTTCTTCCAGTAAATTCTGGTTCTTTTCCTTTAGATTTGTTTTCTTTTCTTTTAGACTGTTCTTTTTCTCGCGGAGTTCTTCATTTTTTTCCTGCAGATTGGACACTTTTGTTTTCAGTTTCTCGTTCTTTTCCTTTATTTCCTGCAGTTCTTCCTTCACAGAAGACCCTGAAGCAGCTTCGGTCTCTATAGAAGTACTGCAGGCTGAAAGCATGAATAAGGAAACAAGACCTACGACAGGTATAATCTTTTTGTTCATATAACCTCCTAATAAAATGTATTTAATAGTTATATAGTACTGCCGGTGAGAAGGATAAACAAGTATTTGTTTGCCGGCCATTTCTTTTTATAGGCAGCTGCTTTTTTTTGCAGGGATGCTTTACTTTACGGACAAAAATTCGGCGCTTTTAGGTGCAAAAAACCTAAAAGCGCCGATACTTTTATCATAATACAAAAACATTTAACGTAATGATAGCTCCTATTATCGTTCCAATTAAGCTGAAAATGACTCCGGCCAATGCTGCTTTTCTTCCGCGGTAATGATAGTTTTTAATGTCCTTTAATGCTTTAATCCCGGTCCACAAACCAATAATACCGAAAATTACACTGAAAGGAAAAAGAATTACAAGAAAAATGAATGCATCAAACCCCAGGACTAAGGAAATGATGGCTTTAAGGCTTCTTGGCTGGGTCGCCACTGTATCAGTTTCATTCATGGGCTGCCGCTCCTTCACTATACCAGATCACATTATCGTCTTTTTTATCGTAACGCGACTGTGAAGCAAAAACAATGAACAGGAGTGGCATTCTATTGACATTTCCCGGACTGCTTACGTTTGATCTTTCTAAAAAAAGGATATTAAGGATTTAGAGCATACAGTAAAAGAAATCAGCAGGCGAAGGAGTCGACGCGGCTATGGAAATTCTGCAGAATGACTGGGCTCCTGTGCTCGAAAAGGAATTCGAAAAAGAGTACTATCAGGAGCTGCGGGAATTTTTAAAAAAAGAATACCAGGAAAAGACCGTCTATCCTGATATGCACGATATTTTTAATGCGCTGCATTATACAGGATACGAGAATACAAAAGTGGTTATTCTTGGTCAGGACCCCTACCACGGGCCGAAGCAGGCCCACGGGTTAAGTTTTTCCGTAAATCCGGATGTTTCCATCCCCCCATCGCTGAAAAACATCCATGCAGAGCTGGAAGAAGACCTGGGCTGTGAAAAACCGCGTCATGGTTCCCTCGTTTCCTGGGCAAAGCAGGGAGTGCTTCTGCTGAACACAGTACTTACAGTGCGAAAAGGGGAAGCGAATTCGCACAAAGGACAAGGATGGGAAACCTTCACAAATGAAGTAATCCGGCAGACTAACGAAAAAGAGTATCCCGTGGTATTCATTTTATGGGGCCGCCATGCTCAGGCAAAAGAAGAGCTTATTACAAATGAGCATCACTTAGTCATTAAATCTCCACATCCGAGTCCGTTTTCCGCTAATAAAGGATTCTTTGGAAGCCGCCCGTTCTCAAAAACCAATCAGTTTTTGAAAGAGGCCGGGCGTCCGGAAATTGACTGGTGTATTCCAACAGAGGAGGAAGATCGTACATGAGTATTCAAACATCTGTAACAACCTTAGCAAATGGAGTAAAAATGCCGTGGTTAGGCCTTGGCGTCTATCAGGCAGAAAAAGGTGAAGAAGTAAAAAATGCTGTTTTAACCGCCCTGCAGGCAGGCTATCGCTCCATCGACACCGCTTCCTTTTATGACAACGAAGAAAGCGTCGGAGAAGCGATTCAGGAAAGCGGAGTGCCGCGTGATGAATTGTTTATCACCACAAAGCTGTGGAACAATGAACACGGCTTTGACGAAGCGCTGGAAGCCTTTGAGCGCTCCCGTAAAAAACTCGGCGTTGATGTAGTGGACCTTTATTTGATCCATTGGCCGGTTCCCGGAAAGTTCAAAGAAACCTGGGGAGCGCTTGAGAAGCTGTATAAAGACGGCAAAGTACGTGCCATAGGAGTCAGTAACTTTACCGAACAGCACCTCGAAGAGCTGCTGAAAACAGCAGAAATCACGCCGATGCTGAACCAGGTGGAGTTTCATCCGCGTCTTTTCCAAAAAGCCCTGTTAGAATACTGCCAAAGCCATGATATTCAGCTTGAAGGCTGGAGACCGCTTGGGAAAGGCGATCTTCTTGAACACGATGCGGTGAAAGAAATTGCTGACAAGCATGGCAAAACGCCGGCGCAGGTTCTGGTACGGTGGGCCCTTCAAAATAAGGTTGTATCTATTCCTAAGTCTGTTACAGCCGAACGAATCCGCTCTAATGCAGAAGTGTTCGATTTTGAACTCGATACGAAAGACATGGACACGATCAACGGCATGAATGAAGATGCCCGTTATGGTCTGCACCCGGATGAGTTCGATTACGCGTCAACGACAAAATAATGAAGTAAAGCAGCCGGCATATTCGCTATGCCGGCTGCTTTTTTATGTTTACCATCTTTAAGACTGCTGAAGGCCAGTTTCAATCATGCTCGTTATTTGCGGATCGGTCGGTTTTGTACTGCTTTTAAAGCTGCCGAGAACTTCGCCGTGGCGGGAAACAAGAAACTTCTCAAAATTCCATTCGATCTCACGGTCTGGGCTCGTCTGCTCCAGAAGCCAGTCGAACAGGGGATGTTTTTCGTTTCCTTTGGCATGGATCTTATCAAAAATATCGAAGCTGACCCCGTAATTGGTTTCGCAGAATTCCGTGATATTTTCAATAGTGTCCGGCTCCTGGCCGCCAAAGTCGTTCGAAGGAAAGCCGAGTACCTGAAAGCCACGGTTTTTGTATCGTTGATACAGCTCCTCCAATTCTTCGTACTGCGGAGTGAAGCCGCATTCTGAAGCAGTGTTGACAATCAGCAGTACCTCTCCCCTGTACTCGTTCAGCGTTTTTTCTGTGCCATCAGCCTGGACGGCCTCAATGTTGTAAATACTGGCAGTCATAATTTCCTCCTTTGAGCGAATAATACGTTTCGTATAGCCTCCGCCATTCCCATTCAAACTCCTCTGCTGTGAATAAAATGCAATTAATGCAGGAAATAGCGGGAAGGTTTTTCAATTTCATCAGGATGCTATAATATTAACCGATATGGATGAATGAGGAAAGAAGGCATCAGGATGAAGCGGACAAAACTTTTATTATTAGCAGCTGCCGTACTAACAGGCAGCTTGTTTACCTACTTACAGCTGCCGGCAGGATGGCTGCTTGGCGGGCTCGTGACAGGGATTGTTTGCGGGATGGCTTACAAACGGCTCGTATTTGATGGCTGGCCGTTCCGCACTGTTCTTGCTTTGATTGGATGCAACATTGGTTTTATGATGGAGCCCGGTATCTTTGCTCTTCTTGGACAGTATATTTTTCCGCTGATTCTTACCCTCAGCTTAACAATGGCGCTCGGCGTTGGTCTCGGCTGGCTGATGAACCGCTGGACGGATCTGGATCCGCTGACGGCTTATTTTTGCTGTGTCCCGGGAGGCGCTTCGGAGGTGATCGGCTTAAGCAGCGATTACGGAGCTGACAACCGCATGGTCGCGGCATTTCACACTACGCGAATAACGCTGTTTGTGTTAACGATACCAATTTTTATCGGTCTTACGACCCCGGCGGATATTGGCTCGATAGGAAGTGCCGGACCGGCGATATCCGAAGTCTCTCCTGCAGTAATGGGAGTGTTCGGTATTTGCGTTGTGGCTACGGTTCTGCTTTATTATTTGTATAAAGTACCGGCAGGAACGTTGTTTTACGGGTTACTAATTGGATTTGTCGTTGGCCACTGGGTGGTGACAACAGACAATGGACTCCCCTCTGTTATTGGCGGGAGCGGTCAGGCTCTGCTCGGAGCGATGGTCGGTATTCGTTTTGACCGTCCGACCTTTTATAAATTAAAGGAGATCGGACGTCCAAGCGCGGTGCTTCTCGGATTTTACTTCATTTTCAGCCTGCTGCTCGCTCTAATGTTTCACGCTGCTACGGGTCTGCCGTATGTGACGAGTCTGCTCAGCACAGTCCCTGCAGGGGCAGCAGAGATGAGCAGCACGGCGGTTGCCTTAAATCTTGAACCGACTCTTGTATCGAGTCTCCATATTATAAGAGTGCTCGTGTTGTTTCTCTGCCTGCCATTTTTTGTGCGTCTGCTGCAGAGGCTTATTCAAAAACAGTCGGTATAGCAGAACTGAATAGAAATAGACATCTGGGGCGATAATTAATTTTATCGTCTTTTTTTGGGAGAAAACGCTGGAGAAAAAATAAAAAGACTATTATTTTAAGGTAACGCTTTCAAAAATAATGAAAACAAAATTATTTCGTAAAATAATAAACCTTTTGAACCCGTTGCATATCACTGATTTTTCGAATTTTTAAGTCATAAGGAGGACATTTTTGTGTAAGATTATCTTACATAGTACTAGATTTTGAAAATTTAAACGGTAAAATACTATTTAACGCAAGATGTTAGCTAAGTTCACATGAATCTTGCACGATAATAACAGAGGGGGAAAAAACGTGGATCCGATAGTATTACTTGATAACCTTTGGGTTATGCTTGGATTTATTTTAGTTATTCTTATGCAGGGTGGATTTATTCTATTGGAAGCAGGTTCGACCCGGATGAAAAACGCGGGTCACATTGCAGGAAAAACAATCTTTACACTGGGGATTTCCTCACTTGTCTTCTGGGCTGTCGGGTACGGTTTTATCTACGGTAACGACGTTGGAGGCATCATCGGGCTTTCGAACTTCTTTTACGGGGACGCAAGCACCGCAGACGGTTTAACGCCTGCCATCGACTTTATCTTCCAGCTCGCATTTGCGGCGATTGCCCTTACGATTGCTTTTGGCGGTTTCGCTGAACGTGCGAAGCTTGCAGCTTACGTAGTCTTCGCTATTTTATTCTCTGCCATTGTGTATCCAATAATTGCACACTGGATCTGGGGCGGCGGCTGGATTTCCGGTCTTGGCAAACAGGACTTTGCCGGTTCCACAGTAGTCCATTTGACTGGTGCGATGGGTGCTCTTGCGGCAACAATTTTACTTAAGCCGCGTATTGGGAAATACAATAAAGACGGTTCGGTCAACAATCTTCCAGGTCATAACCAGGTGTTTACTGCTTTAGGGGTGCTTTTCCTGTGGGTCGGCTGGTTCGGCTTTAACGGAGCGAGTACCTTCGGTGTAGCGGACGGTTTCTTTGGCTACGTTGCAATGAATACACAGCTGGCAGCGGCGGCGGGTGCTTTTGCAGCACTTCTGATTGCCTGGGCTGTGCTCGGGAAAGCAGACGTACCAAGCATGCTGAACGGAGCACTGGCAGGACTTGTAGCAATTACCGCTTCCTGCGCATTTGTAGCTCCATGGGCATCCGTGGTTATCGGCGCAATTGGTGGAATACTCTGCTTCTTCAGCGTTCGTTTCTTTGAAAAACGTAACATCGATGATCCAATTTTCGCCCTTTCAGTTCACGGTATGGCTGGTATCTGGGGTACGCTTTCCACCGGTTTCTTTGCTACACCGCAGCTTGCTGAAATGAACGGCGGCCGTGCCGGTTTATTCTACGGCGGCGGGCTGACCCAGCTGGGTGTTCAAGCAATCAGTGTCGTAGCTTGCGGCCTGTTTGCACTCATCGCTTCTTACATTATTCTCTTAATTACAAAATCGATCATCGGCGGCCTTCGCGTATCGGAAGAAGAAGAAATCATGGGTCTTGATATGAGTGAGCACGGTGCATACGGGTACCCGGAAAACGTGCAGCCTACCACAGACAATTCTTCGGAAAGAACAGGAGCATAAATTATGTCGAATTCTTCATTCTCACAAGCACAGGGATTTTCAGCAGAACCTTCCTTTAAGAGCTATGAAGAAATAAAAAAAGACAAAGAAGAGAAGATGGACGATTTGGCGGGAGAGCTAGTAAAGCTTAATGAAGCCCACGATATGTGGATTTCAGAAACGGTTACTCTTGCTGTTCATCATCACCAGAGTGAGCGGGGAGACCTTCCTGCTCACTTTGCTTTTTTTCTTATGGGAAGCGCGGGAAGACAGGAGCAGGCGAAGTTCAGTGATCAGGATCATGGTATTGTTTTTGAAGGGACAGACGACGAACACCAGGATTACTTTCTCGGCCTCGGAGCAGAAATACGTGAAGGAATGGCGATTGTTGGATACCCGCGCTGTGAAGGGCTGGTTATGGCTTCGCACAAACGCTGGTGCCACGGGGTGGAAGGGTGGAAAAAGCAGGTGGATGGCTGGATTGAAGCCGATGAATGGGGGCCGTTCCGCCACCTGCTCACCTTTATCGATGCCAGGACGCTGGTGGGGGAAGATGAGCTTCTTGAGGAAGTAAAGGAGCATGTCTTCGAGCAGGCCGGCCAGCGAGACGTATTAAAGCGATTATCCGAAAACACTGCGTACCTGCACAAGGGGCTCAACGCTTTCGGCCAGCTTCTCCCGGAAGAAAAAGGGCAGTACGCAGGCTCGATGCACATCAAAGATGTTGGATTTTTCCCATACGTTCATGCTCTGCGTCTGCTTGCGATCCATGAGGGGATTCATGCTTCCTCCACGATAGAACGCATCCGGCAGGTGTCGGAAAAATATTCCTATGTGAAGGGCAAGGACGTGCATTTTAAAAATCTGCTGGAGCTGCGGGCTTCATTTTCCAGGAAACAGAATGTTTATGAAGATGTTCACTACGTGCCGCTGCAGCAGCTTTCGAAAGCCCAGAAGTCCGAGCTGAAATCTGCATTAAAAGAAGGAAAACACTTGTTTCAGCACACAAAAAAAATCATGGAGTCGGGTGATTTTTAGATGTTTCAATGGATGCGCAGTATTTCTAGTCGATTTGGCGGTCTGGACTCCACGAATCCCCAGCATCAGTCTTTTATGCGTCAGCTGCAAAAAGATGTAAAGGCAGAGCAGCCTCTGCAGAAATCGCTGTCTTCACTGAACGTCACCGTCCTTGATCTGGAAACCTCGGGCTTTAACGCAGATGCCGGAGATAAGATATTGTCGATGGGAGCGATTAAAATTAAACACAACCGGCTGGTCCGGGACGATGCCTTTTATACGCTTGTCCATGAACCAGAGGCTGTGTCCCCGGAGGTAAGCGAAGTCACCGGTTTAACAGCGGAGGAATTGGAAGCAGACGGCCAATCGATCAGCGAAGCTCTCGAGCAGTTTTATCAGTTTGCCCAGGCGGATATACTCGTAGCGCATCACGCCTCCCATGAACGAAAGTTTCTGCAGAAGTATACGTACCGGACGATGGGGACGAACCTGCAGCATCGTCTGCTCGATACTTCGTTTGTGTTCAGTATTGCTGCCCCGGATTTTGAATTTCGTTCGCTCGATGACTGTTGCAACTATTACGACATCCCGATAAAAGGAAGACACAATGCTCTCGGGGATGCCATTATGGCGGCTGAGCTCTGGACACGCTCCATCCAGACGGTACAGGAGCTTGGCTATGAGACACTTCAGGACGTATATGCACATCTCAGCCACCGCCGGAGGTAACCCCTTACGGCAGGCTGAAAAAATTTATAAAGGAGGAGGGCGCGGTGAAGGGTAATATTCCTCGTAATGCTGCTTGTTTTCCCATTAGCGTGGTACAAGAAATCACATCATTGTCAGCTCGCCAAATCCGTTACTACGAAGAACAGGGGTTGATCAATCCAGAGCGAAATCAGGGAAACCAGCGCCTGTTTTCGATGAATGATATTGATCGGTGTCAGGAAATCAAAGAGCTTATCGACCAGGGGTTAAATATTGCCGGTATCAAAGCCGTGCTCTCCGTCCGGGATAAGAATTCAAGCTGAGAAATTACGGCAGAATCCGGATTAATAAAAAAGTCCCTTTTTTAAAAAAATTCTTTATATCTGTTTGAATAAAGAAGTGAACGGGAACACTTTCGAAACAACGGAGGTGTTTTATTCATGTCATTTATCATAGTAGAAGATATTCAAGTACCGGCGAAAAAATTCGACGAGCTTGAAAACGCCCGTGAAGACGCATCGGAAAAGGAAGTAATTGTCCGCAATAACGATGGCCAGTACTGGGTGATTGACGAAGAAGACTATGCGAAGATCGAAGCCTACGGCTATGAACTTGTAGAGAAGTAAACGCAGACGTATAAGAGTCCGCACCTGATTCAGGGCGGGCTCTTTTTTAAATGTAAATGTACCCGGGACAAGAGGGAAACGGGTTTCAATGGAAAGAAGAAGTGAAAAAGTACAAGTAGTGCAAACACGACTCAGGCAAGTACAAATAACAGGATTTAAAAGGGGGGACTGGAATGACACGCTATGAAGATGACAGTTTATCGCTCCATACCGATTTATATCAGGTGAATATGGTGGAAACGTATTGGCGGAGCGGCATGCATACCCGGAAAGCCGTATTTGATCTATATTTTCGGGAGCTCCCGTTCGGCAATGGGTTTGGCGTATTTGCCGGGTTGGAACGGGTCGTACACTTTTTGGAAAATTTCCGGATGACAAAGGAAGACCTTACTTATCTGCGGGAAGAAGCAGGCTACGGGGAAGATTTTCTTTCCTATTTAGCGGAACTCCGGTTTACCGGCAGTGTTTATGCGATGAAGGAAGGCGAGCTTGTCTTCGGCAACGAGCCGATGATCAAAGTAGAAGCGCCGCTCGGAGAAGCCCAGCTGATTGAAACCGCGCTGTTAAACATGGTGAACTACCAGACACTGATCGCTACGAAAGCAGCCCGCATTAAACAGGTGACGGGTGGAGACGGACGAGCGATGGATTTCGGTCTGCGCCGGGCCCAGGAGCTTGACGCCGGGCTGTGGGGGAGCAGAGCGGCTTTTGTCGGCGGTTTTGAAGTAACGAGCAATGTCAGGGCCGGAAAAGTATTCGGGCTTCCTACAGCGGGCACACATGCGCATTCTATGGTACAGGCATGTGAAACAGAGTATGAAGCCTTTAAAATGTATGCCGAGCACCACACGGATTGCGTATTTTTAGTGGATACGTACGACACTCTCCGCTCGGGAGTACCTAATGCCATCAAGGTCGCAAAAGAGATGGGTGAAAATATCCGCTTCAAAGGCGTGCGTCTCGACAGCGGGGATCTGGCCTACCTGTCCAAAGAAGCAAGAAGAATGCTCGATGAGGCCGGCTTTACCGACACCCAGATTATTGCCTCCGGAGACCTGGATGAATATACAATTACCAATTTAAAATCCCAGGGGGCAGAAATTGATACGTGGGGTATCGGTACCAAGCTTATCACCGGGTATGACCAGCCTGCTCTTGGAGCTGTATACAAGCTTGTGGCGATTGAGAATAATAATGGTGACATGCGTGATACGATGAAAATTGGAGCAAAAAAATCGGGCAATCTGGAAAAAATGACTACCCCGGGCGTGAAAAATGTTTATCGGATAATAAATACTGAAAACAAACGCTCGGAAGGGGATTACATTACGCTTTCCGGGGAAGAGCCAAACGAGCAGGAGGAGCTGCACATGTTCCATCCGGTGCACACGTATATCAGCAAAAAAGTTCAGAATTTCAAAGCGGTGAATCTTCATGAAACAATATTCAAAGATGGTAAGCTGGTTTACAGTCTCCCTTCCATGACAGATATCCAGGCCTATATGCAATCAAATCTGCCGCTTTTATGGGAAGAATACAAACGGTCGTTAAATCCTGAAGAATATCCAGTTGATTTAAGCCCGAAATGCTGGGAAAACAAAGTGCAGAAGATGCATGAAATTCAAAACGAATTTAGTCGGTAAAAGAACAGTCTGCCGGGCCGAATTTTTCGGTTCGGCAGTTTTTTTATACTATCTGCCGGAAAATTGCGAACGTCTCGTGACAATAAGGAGAAACATAGGGCTGCGGGCTGTACATATGATATAATTTGACAGAATTCCAATTGTGAATGCTTTGAAGCAGAGAAAGGGAGGGCAGAGCCTATGCAGATATCTGTTCAGACCGTGATTGAAAAAATGGAAGAGGAACTGCTCCAGCTCGCAGAGCAGGGGGAAAAGGGAGACGAGCGGGCGCTGCAGGAGCACGCAAGAACGCTTCGAAACTATTGTGATATTCTGCTTTCTTCCAGGGCCGGGGAAGCACAGCGCCCGGCTGCAGAACCTCCGCAGCCAAAAGCTGCGGCTCCTGCCCCGGAAAAGCCTGCAGCATCGAGGCCGAGCCGTGAAACGGTGGAAGAGGAAAAAGATATTCCGTCAACGGAAGGTAATCTACTGGATTTTTAATTAAGAAGGAGACTTAGGCATGCTGTGGAAAGTACTCGTTGTGTTAGGGGCAGTAAACGCTGCGTTGGCAGTGGGAATGGGGGCGTTCGGTGCCCACGGCCTGGAAGGCCGGCTGTCGAACCGGATGCTTGAAACGTATAATACCGGAGCGCAGTATCATATGTATCATTCCCTGGGACTGATCGCTATCGGCGCTGTAGCAGCTTATACCGGCGGAGGATCAGCGCTGTTGGGATGGTCCGGATGGCTGTTGTTTGCAGGAATTGTTTTATTTTCCGGCAGCCTGTATGTGCTGTCGCTTTCTGGCATTTCCTGGCTTGGGGCCGTAACTCCTTTAGGCGGAGTGGCTTTTATTGCCGGGTGGATTTGTTTAATTATTTACGTGCTAAAAGCCTAAGAAAAGCCGGCTGCGGTTAAA
>NZ_JBQLIA010000034.1:0-24668 GCF_056034345.1 Marinococcus sp. LNSP9103-4
AGGCTATTTCTTTTTATCATAGCACAAAAAAACTGCCGACACGCTCTAAAATTAGAGCCATTGTCGACAGTCTGAGCTGCCGGCTTCTGCCGGCAGCTTTTTTGTGTTCCTTTATAACTTGTTCGGCTCTTTTTCGATCGGAAGGTCCGGATAGGAAATCCAGTCGCTCCAGCTCCCGTTATAAAGACGCACCTGCTCGAGTCCGGCTTCTCTCATGCCGAGCACATTGACACAGGCCGTAATACCGGAGCCGCAGTAAGAAATGATTTCATCAAATCCCTCGAGTCCCTGAAAATGGTCACGCAGCTCACTCTGCGACTTCCATGTGCCGTCTTCGCGAAGCACATCCTTCCAGAAATAATGATAAGCACCCGGAATGTGGCCGGAAACGGCGTCCACTTCTTCGTTTTCCCCGGCGTAGCGCTCATAGCTTCTCGCATCCACCAGCGCTACATGTTCATTCCGCAGCTGCTGCTTTACTTCTTCAAGGTGAACCAGCTGATTCGGCTCACGGTCGATTTTCATCTGCTTCATGAGCGGCGTCGGGATTTCCTCTGTTGTCGGAAATCCCTCCTCCATCCAGTGGGAATAAGAACGGTCGAGGACATATGTATTCGTGTGGCCCGCATACTGCATCAGCCACCAAAACCTGGCTGCCCCCATGCCTCCCTGATCATCATAAGCTACAACGGTCGTCTGCATGTCTATGCCCCGTTCCGAGAGAACCTGAGCGAAAAAGTCCATATCCGGCAGCGGGTGACGTCCCCCGTGGGTCCCTGCCTGGGCGGACAAATGCTTTTCCACATCAATAAAGACAGCACCCGGAATATGATGTTTAACGTATGCTTCATGACCCGCTGCTGCATCTTTCAGTTCAAACCGGCAGTCCACCACCCGGACATGTTCATCGCGGCGGTTTTCATCCAGCCATTCAGAAGAAATTAGAAAGCCCAACTTACTCTCCCCTTTCTAGGATTCCTGTGTTAACTGTGTTTGAATGCTGTTTAGAATAAACTCTACGGCCTGCAGCGTTTCCTTGAACTGTTTTTCTTTCGTTGTCCGCTGGTAAGCCTGGAGAGAGGCATTCATGATATTATCATATGTGTCTTCCATCTGGGATTCATGCAGGTACGGGTAGCTTGTCGTCTGCACCCAGGCAGAAGCTTCCTCTTTCCATATACCTGCTTCCCCTTTTACCTTGTCGACAAACGGTTTTACCTCCTCATAAAAATCGGGGCGGTCCTCCCGTTCCTGTACTTCGTAAAAAATCTGCTCTGCTTCATCCATGCGCCGTTTCATCTGGTCACAGCTTTCAAAAAGCCCGGGCATCGAAAAACCCCCTTCGATACAAAGAACGCTTCCCTTTACAGGAAAGCGAATATTTTAGGATGTGCTTTCTTCCTGATCCTGCTGATTGCTCACCCGCTGGGCTACTGTTTCCGGCTGAATGGCCGACAGAAGCACGTGGTCGCTGTCCGACAGGATAATGCTTCTGGTTTTCCGTCCGTTCGTCACGTCGATGAGCATCTTTCTTTCGCGTGCCTCCTGGATCAAACGTTTTGTCGGGGCAGAATCAGAGCTCACAATTGAAATTACCCGTTCTGCCATCACCATATTGCCAAAGCCGATATTGATCGGTGTATCGCTCATGCTATCCCCTTCCTTTCTCGTTCTTTTCTATCCTAACACGAATAACCGAGGCTTTGTCTATCATTCTAAGCGCGGCATACGTAATATCCTGCTGAAATTATGGTAAAATAGCAGCAGGCAGTAAATTTCAGCAAAGGAAGATTATCATGGCTTACCGCTACCCAAACGGAAAAGTATACCGTCCGAAAAAAAATGCTTCCTCCCCCCAGGGCCCTCCTGCGGAAAAAAGCTTTGCCAACCGCGGGATGACGCTTGAGGAAGACATTAATGAGTCCAACGAATATTATATCGCACACGACATCGGCATCATACATAAAAAACCGACGCCCGTACAGATTGTCGATGTTCATTACCCGAAACGAAGCGCCGCGCGCATCACCGAAGCATATTTCAAGCAGGCCTCCACCACGGACTATAACGGTGTTTTTTCCGGACGCTACATCGATTTTGAAGCAAAAGAAACACGAAACAAAACAGCTTTTCCCCTGCAGAATTTTCATGACCACCAGGCGGATCATATGCACAAAGTTCAAAAGCAGGACGGCATCGCATTTGTTCTTCTTCGTTTTGCCGTACATGGGGAGACGTATTTATATGACGCTTCCCATTTTCTTCACTGGTATTACGGCCAGACGAAGCGGAAATCCATTCCCTACCAGGAGATCCAGACGCACGGCCATCCCATTCCGCTCGGTCTTCATCCAAGACTGGACTACTTGAAGATCGTGAAAGACGTTTATTTTCATTGAATGCACTTGTAACAAAACGAAAAATTGAACGTCTAATGCCTGGGCACACAGAACTAGATGCTATGCACAACGAAAGGACGAACGTCAATGAGCGACAATTACCGGTCCCGCCAGGAAAAGCGGACGGCCGACCAGAAAAATCCTAAAAAGAAACAGAAGAAAAACCGCAAACGTCCGCTCTGGCAGACATTCATCATCTGGGCGCTTTCCCTCATGCTTGTCTTCATGACTGCCGGCGTCATCATTGTCGCTTACATGATCAATCAGGCCCCGGAACTGGATGCGGAGGCGATGGTATTATCAGAAGCGGCTACTGTATATGACCAGAACGATGAAGAAATTGCCCAGCTGCAAAACAGCAGTAACCGTGAACTCGCCGACATTGAAGAAATGCCCGACTACGCGAAGGAAGCATTTATCGCTGTCGAGGACGAGCGTTTTTACAGCCATTTTGGCATCGACGTCCAGCGGATTTTCGGCGCATTATGGGCAAACGTGACTGACGGCTTCGGCTCCCAGGGAGCAAGCACGATCACCCAGCAGGTCGTGAAAAATGCGTTTCTTTCACCAGATAAAAACATATCACGTAAAGTCCAGGAACAGTATTTAGCCATCAAGCTTGAACAGCAGTACAGTAAGGATGAAATTCTTGAAATGTACGTTAACCTGATCTATTTCAATCAGGGAGCCTACGGCATCACCCAGGCCGGCCAGACCTATTTTGGAAAAGAGGATCCAGGCGAGCTCACTATCGCAGACGCTGCGCTGCTTGCAGCCATCCCCCGCCGGCCTTCGTACTACGACCCGGTTCAAAACCCGGAAAACGCCGAGGACCGCAGAAATCAGATTATTTCCATGATGAATGAGCAGGGCTACATTACGGACGAAGAAGCCGAAGAGGCTTCAAGCACTCCGGTGGACGAGCAGCTTAACTACCAGCCGCCGGAGAACGGAGTTGCCTATGACTCGTTTATGTCTTACGTGCAAAATGAGCTCGAAGACTTTGACGGTATTGAGCCGTCAGATATATATACCGCCGGGCTGAAAGTATACACAACGCTTGACACCGAAGCCCAGGAGCAGGCTGAAGAGCTCATTCAAGGTCAGGACGCCGTTGACAGCTTTCCAGACAATGAAGAGTTTCAAATTGGGTTTACGCTGCTTGACACTCAGACCGGGGCGGTAAAAGCCATTGTTGGAAACAGGCAGAATCCGGATACTGCAATGAGCTATAATTTCGCTACCGACCCTAATCAGCCTGGGTCGACCATTAAGCCCGTCCTGGACTATGGGCCGGCCATTGAAAACATGCAGTGGTCCACGTACCATCAGATCGAAGATGAAGAATACCAGTATCCGGACACAGACACCGACGTGCGAAACTATACCCGGGACTACCGGGGCAGCGTGAGCATGCGCGAAGCACTGACGGATTCCCTGAACGTTCCTGCAGTAAAGACGCTTGAGGAAGTCGGCCTTGATAACGCCAAATCGTTTGCAAACGGGCTCGGGCTCGGCCTTGAGGACGTCTACTACGGTTCAGCTCTCGGCGGCCTGGAGCAGGGGGTTTCCTCTGAACAGATGGCCGGCGCATACGCAGCTTTCGGAAACGAAGGAGTTTATAACGATCCCCATTCCATCCGGCGGATTGAGTTTCCGGATGGACGAACGATTGACTTTGAACCGGAGCAGGAGCAGGCAATGGAGGATTATACTGCCTACATGATCACAGATATGCTTAAAGATGTCGTTTCCGATGGTACTGGCACGGGTGCCCAGATTGACGGGCTTCCGCTCGCCGGTAAAACCGGAACCACTAATTTCACCGAGGACGAAATGGGCACCCTGAATATCCCTGACGGCGGCGTCCCTGATGTGTGGTTTAACGGCTACACTACGAACTATACAGCTTCTGTCTGGGCCGGCTTTGAAACCCGGTCGGAAAACAATTATCTTGTCGACGGACAGACTGATGCTGCCAAAGATGTTTTCCGCGAGGTAATGCAGCAGGTCAGCAGCGGCATTGACACTCCCGACTTTGAACAGCCCGACTCTGTAGTATCAGTACGGTTAAATGAAGAGACCGGGGAGCGAGCTACGTCTAACACTCCCGAAGCTGACACGATCACCGAGCTGTTTGTAGAAGGCGAAGTGGACGCCCAGGTCACTGAACCGTCCTCTGACAGCGGATCGGATGACAGCGGGGCATCAGACAGCGAAGAACCTTCTGACGACAGTGACTCTGGGGAAACAAACGACAATCAGAATGAGTCTGAACCAGCAGAGGAACCAGCAGAAGAAACGGATGAAAATGAAGAAAATACTGAAGAAGCTCCGGAAGAGGACACAGAGCAAAACACGGAAGAAAATGATGAAACCGAAGAAGCTCCGGCGGATGAAGATTCCGGCGCCTCCGGGGAAGGCCGCGAAGAAGAAACAGATACCAGCGGAGACGAGCCTGCAGAATCCGAATCAGACAACGGCGGGGGAAGCGACAGCGGTGAAAATACCGAAGATGAGGGCTCCGGGAACACAGAGCCGGAAGCAGAGACCCCAGATGAGGAAGAGCCTGCTGATACGGATGACAGCACCTCTGCACCGGAACAGGAATCCGAAACAAACGAATAACAAAAACCGCACGCCTTTTCGGCCGTGCGGTTTTTGTTATACCTGAACGTGGTCCTCTTTTCTAGTTAACGGGGCAAGTTTCTCCCATTCTGTCTGCAATACGGAATAATAGCTCTTGTCGTACCACGTAGACAGCCGATCGAATTCTTTGTCGAGCGCCTTCCTGTGTTCGGCATAAATATAGTCAGACGCCGCTTTAACACCGTTCTCTATTTTTTCTTCAAGCTCCTGTGCTACTTCTTTCGTTATCTCCGCAGCAGCGCTCTGGACATTTTCCCCATATGCCTCTTTCAGAGTTTTTATTTCCTGATGAACAAAGAAGTCCTTCGCCGAGCGGAAGTACGTTTCAAATGCTTTAGCATCCACCTCTAAGTCAAGCGTCTTTTCTGGTTTTGGAATAAAGGAGCGGCCGGCGTCAGGAACCTGAAACATCGGGAAGTCCGCCTGAACCTCTCTGTACTGTTCTTCAGTCTCCTGCTTCAACTGCCGTTTCATTAATTCCTCCAGACGGATGAACGCCGTTTCTCTCTCCTGCCCTGCCTGCACCAGTATCTCTTCTTTAATTTCCGTCAGCCGTCCCGTCAGCTGCCTGCGCTGTTCTTTTCGTGAGGAGCCATCTATAGTGACGGGATTCACCACTTTATTAAAGTAGTCCTGATAGAATAAATACAGACGCTTGCGCACATGAATCAGCCGCTCTTCGGTGTCTGAAACGAGTTCTTTCCGCAACCGTTCCATATGAAAGCGTTCCGGCACTTCTTCATACTGCCCGAGCTTTTGTTTAAGCCTGTCTGCTTCAGCAGCAACGCTTGTCGCATCATGCTTTTGCACCTGCAGGGCCCGCCCAAGCTGTTCTTTTAAATTCAGCGCCTGTTCAACAACATACTGCTGCTGCACGACAAGGAGTTCCTGCCAAATTTGTCCGGATAAATAATTTTCAAAGGCTGAAAACATGTCGTCTTCTCCGCCCTGCTGCTTTTCCTGCAAACCGCGCTGGCTTGACACAGGAAGCAGAAACGGCTCTTCAAATCCATTCTGCCGGAGCTGGCCGCGCACATGGTTAACAACCTGACGGCGCTCGTTATCATCTTTTGCCAGATCAGCGGCATTGATCAGAAAGTACAGCTTATTTTGTTCAAATTCTTCATTCGCCCGGGAAAGCTGCTGAATGAAACGTTCATCGGCATCCGAGAACGCATGATTAAAGTATGTGACATAAAAAATGGCGTCCGACTGGCGCAGGTGGTCAAATGCGACATTGGTGTGGCGTCCGTGGATCGAATTCACGCCCGGCGTATCGGTTAAGACGAGTCCCCGGTTCGTCCAGTAGCTCTCGTAATAAAGCGTCACCTGTTTGACAAGACACGCCTTCTGCTCATCTGCCACCCAGGAGCCCCAGTCCTCCATCCCAATCGTGCGGGTCTCCCCGAGCGAGGAATGGTGTTTTTTAATGCTTTCCTGAAGCGTGAACATATACTGGCTGTATGTTTCCATCCGTGCGTCCCGGGTACGGTTCGGCTTTCTCCATTTCTGAATGGAGGCAAGCGTGTACACTTCTCCAAGCTCTTTCGACACGGCCTGGATTTCCTCATCAAGAAACGCTTCATCCTTCAGCTGCAGAATAACCGTACCGTGTGTGTAATCCTTCTCCGGAGCACGCACAATATTTACGGCTGCTGTGGTCGGATGCGGCGACACAGGAAGTGCCGGAGCACCGAGAAGCGCGTTGATAAAGCTCGACTTTCCGGCACTGAAAGCGCCAAAAACCGAAACGTGAAGTTCCTGGTTGTGCAGATTTTCGCATAAACGCTTTAGGTGCTTCTTTTCTTCTTCGATTAACGAGGATTCGGATGGTTCGGCGGCGAAGGCTTCCACCATCTGGATTTCTTCACTGTACGAAGGAAGCTCCTTTTGCCCGCTAGAAGCACTCTCCTGCTCTTCCACCACTTCATCCTCCCTGGAAATAGAAATCTCCGGGACATCGGATGGTGCCTCTTCACTCATCATTTGCCGGATTTCCTGTTCCCATTCCCGCCGGGCAGATACGCTTTCCATTTGACGCTCCACCTGGGCAATTTCCTGCTCCAGACGTTCCTTTTCCTCTTTCCAGTCATTCTGAAGTTCATTTAATTTCGTCTGCTCTGCTTCTGTCAAAGCCGGTCCAGCGGCTGAGGTAAGTACGCGCTCTTTTTCTTCAAGCAGCGGCTCTGCCTGATCCTTGAACCGCCGGGTAATTACGCCGGCCAGCTGGTCGGTCACTTGAAACACATACTGCCTGCCGGTCTCACCTTCCGGAATAAAGGCCTCGAGATCGGCGCGTTCAA
The DNA here is from genome assembly GCF_056034345.1 of Marinococcus sp. LNSP9103-4. Classification (NCBI taxonomy): domain Bacteria; kingdom Bacillati; phylum Bacillota; class Bacilli; order Caryophanales; family Bacillaceae; genus Marinococcus; species Marinococcus sp. LNSP9103-4. The sequence continues at coordinate 7,352 of NZ_JBQLIA010000034.1, forward strand.
GCTGAACGTCAATGTTTTGCACCTGGTCAATGTAATCGGCACTGTGGGAAGAAGCATCCTGCTTTTCCGGCTGCAGCAGTTCTCGCACGTGGAACGTCAAAGACGCTTTAATATTTTCATTTATATCTGCAAGCAGCGCATCAGCTCGTTCGTTGCGGACTTCTTCCGTTTTTCGTTTTTTATTAAACAGAGATCCTGCTTTGAAGCCTGGCTGCCAGCTTTCAAGCCAGTCCCTGGCTTTATCCACAGTGGACGCTGGAAACAAATGAGCCTGATCGAGCGTTCGCTTCCATTCCCTGAACCAGCTGCTCCATCTTTCTTCACTGTCCGGCTGAGCACTTTCGTCAATCAGCTGTGCAGGCACGCCGGCATGCTCCGCCCGCTCCTGCCAGTCTTCGAGGGCTGTCTGCTGTTCCTCCCTAAGCCTGTCACGGATTCGTGACAGCACGGTCTGGCGCATCCGTTCCTCACTTCTTTCGAGCAGTTCGCTGCCGTGGTACAAAAGGCTGCGCACATGAGAAGAGAATGTCTGCAGCTCATTATCCGGGTGCTTTTCATCGCGCATCGAAATATAATACGTGGCAAGCACGTGCACCTGGTTTCGCTCAAGCGTGGCGGCAATCTGATTGCGGTAGGACCGCAGCGTGATTTCTTCTTCCCGGTGTTTGTCCATCTGATTGACAACAAAAATGATCGGCTTGCCTTCCGCTGTCAGCTGCTGTAAAAAACGGATGTTTGTTTCCGACTGGGCATGGTTGTAATCCGTTACGTAAATAACAGCATCGGTTGACAGCAGTCTCTCCATTGTCACTGCCTGGTGCAGCGGATCCGTCGAGTCCACCCCCGGCGTATCCACCATCCGGCTGTAAGACCCTAAAAACGGCAGCGGGGCCTGCATTCGGATCGAGCGAATGTCCGCCCCGTCCCTGCCCCACTTTTGCACCTGCCCCCACGGAATATCGGCTTCCCAGGTTTTAGTTTGGCCTTCACTCGTTACAACCTCGAGACCAAGCTCCCCGTTTTCAATCGATATAATATTGGCGCTTGTTGGAATCGGACTCGCGGGCAGCAGATCGTTTTGAAGCAGGCCATTCAATACAGTCGACTTGCCGGCCGAAAAATGCCCGCAAAACGCAACTTCAAAATAAGGATGCTCAATTTTTTCCTGCACGTCTTCAAGCATCGCGGTTTCTGCCGGATCCAAATGCATGTCTGTCTGCAGCCATTGTTGTTCCCAACCGCTTGTATTAGCCATATTTTACTCCTTTATCATTCGTTATTTCGGGATCGTTTTGCCAGCGCTTCTTTTTTCTTCACTTCTGTATACAGCTCCTTCAGCTGCAGATAGGAATGAAAATAATTCGGATACTCAAGCAGAAAGCCGAGCCTTTCCTCCACGTTGATCGGCTTATGGGAAAGCTTCCTGCTTTCTGCGATCAATTCTTCCGGCCCTGCAGAAGGCACGGGCCGTTCGTTCATCCAAAACAGCGTACACAGCCAGTGGGCGAGCCCGAGTCTCATATACGGAGCGGCCTTTTCCTTGTCTCTTTCGTCCCAGCATTCATCTAAAAAAGGCAGATGCTCTTCCCACCACTGCATAAATGTTTTAATGTGCTGGTTAATGTTTTCCTGCCACGGAGGCGTACCGGCGATGCCGTTTTCATAGGCAATCTCATACCAGAACGGGTAGCGCAGAGCCGCGGTCTTTCGATCTGTATTTTCATCTACCTCGATCTGCGTTACAGTATAAAAAATTTCATGCTGAAATGACGCTGGAATTTGTATTTTTACCATGCTGCACCTTCTTTCCGCATCCGTTTCTGTCCTTCCCTGCAGTAGTCAAGCACCGGACAGGACGGACACTGGGGGGACTGGGACTTACAGTGGTAGCGGCCGAAAAAAATAAGCTGATGGTGCATCTGGGACCATTTTTCTTTTGGCAGCCGTTTCATCAGCGTCTGCTCCACCTGGGTGACGCTGTCTTTCCATCTGCATATGCCTAAACGCTTGGACACCCGCTCAACATGCGTATCCACCGCAATAGCCGGCACCCCGAATGCTACTGACGCTACCACATTCGCTGTTTTTCTGCCGACACCGGCAAGCTCGACCAGCTCTTCCTGCGTTTCTGGCACGCGCCCGTCATGGCGTTCGAGCAGAGACGCCGAAAGCTTTTTTAAATTTTTCGCTTTATTGCGATAAAGTCCAATCGAACGAATAGCCTGTTCAATATCCTCAAGCGGTGCCTCAGCAAAGTCTTCCGGGGAGCTGTATTGTTCAAACAAGCCGGGAGTTACCTTATTCACCAGGGCATCAGTTGCCTGGGCGGAAAGCACGACTGCTACCAGCAGTTCAAAGGGATTGCGGTGATTCAGTTCACACTCTGCTTCCGGAAACATGTGCTCGATCCGTTCAATCACAACCTGTAAATCTTTATTCGTTAATGCCATTTTTTTCTCCTCTACTCTTCATCCAGCCAGTTAATATTGGGATATTCCGGCAGCTTTTCCGACTGGGCCGCCTGTGTGCGACGTCCACCCTTTTGTTTAAACTGTTCGGTCTGCGCTTTAGCATCTTCTTTAGTCTGAATGCCTTTGCGCTTCCATTCGTGCAGCATCCGGTCCATGTAGCGAAGGCTGAATTTTTGATTCATGACCGCTTCTTTCAGCGCGATCTGGATCATATCCGGCGAGTAATGATCCTGATCGAGCCAGACGTTAATCGTTTCCCACTCCATGGGGGAAAGCGGGCGGGAAAATTCCTGCTCAATGTTTTGAAACAGATGCTGCTCTTCAACCTGATCCCCTTGCCCGGACGGTACCTCCGCTGTAAGGGCCTGACGGAAAAAAGGATAGAGGGAGTACGCTTCCTGCCGGATTTCATCGCGTTCAGATTCATCAATCTGCAGCAGATTCCGCTTTATCATCGAGCGCAGGCAGCCGGCGCATTCATTTTCATCTATACTCATTTTTTCAGCCAGCTCCTTCGGCGTTGGAAGCGGCACGCTGTTCTGGCCAAAACGGTATATATGCAAAAGCATCATTGCTTCTGTTTCATTCAGCCCCACCTGCTCGTATTTGTCCAGAATAATTACTGGAATGGAAAGGTGGCCGTGCATGAGTGCTTCTATTTCTTTTTCTTTATCTTTATTCATCTGTTTGTCCTCCCTTTCACCCGGCCGGCTGTCGGCAAAGTGCATAAAGGAAAACCCCCGGAACGGGGGCTTTTTCTCTTATGGATACAGCCTGTTTAACAAACGCGGAAACGGTATCGTTTCCCGGACGTGCTCGGTGCCGGCAATCCAGCCGACCGTCCGCTCCAGACCGAGACCGAATCCGGAGTGCGGCACGGTGCCGTATTTTCTTAAGTCCAGATACCAGCCGTAGGCTTCTTCCGATAAGTTGTGTTCTTCGTACCGCTGCTTCATAAGCTGCGGGTCATCGATGCGCTGACTGCCGCCGATAATCTCCCCGTAGCCTTCCGGAGCAATCAGGTCGGCACAGAGTGCGGTTTCCGGATAGTCCGGGTCGGGCTTCATGTAAAAAGCTTTGATTTCGAGCGGGTAATTAGTAATAAATACCGGCTTTTGAAACTGCTCCGCTATATACGTTTCATGCGGAGCACCAAAATCTTCGCCCCAGCTTACTTCATAGCCCGCTTCCTGCAGCATTTCGACTGCTTTATCGTACGTAATGCGCGGAAACGGTGCCTGGATGGCTTCGAGTTTGGAGGTGTCACGCTCAAGCACAGTAAGCTCCTGGCGGCAGTTGGTAAGCACCGCCTGCACGACATGGGAGACATACTGCTCCTGGATTTCGAGGCTTTCACTATGGTCGCAGAAAGCCATTTCCGGCTCAATCATCCAGAATTCAATCAAGTGCCGGCGGGTTTTTGATTTTTCTGCCCGAAATGTCGGGCCAAATGAAAACACGCGCTGAAAAGCGAGAGCCGCCGCTTCCATATACAGCTGACCGGACTGGGAGAGGTATGCATCTTCATCAAAGTATTTCGTATGAAAAAGCGATGTCGTCCCCTCCGCCGAGCTGCCGGTCAGAATCGGCGGATCCACCTTAATAAACTGATTCTCCCGGAAAAAAGCATAGGTCGCCTGAATGATTTCATCGCGTATACGCAAAAGCGCGTGCTGCTTACGCGAGCGCATCCACAGATGCCGGTGGTCCATTAAAAATTCTGTTCCGTGCTCTTTCGGCGTGATCGGGTAAGGCTCCGCCTCCTGGATAACCTCAAATCCGGTTACCTGAAGCTCCACCCCGGTCGGCGAACGATCATCCTCCTTCACTGTGCCGTCCACATAAAGCGAGCTTTCCTGCGGAAGATTCTTGGCCTCGGTGAACAGCGCTTCGCCGACATCATTTTTTACAATGACTCCCTGCACGAAGCCGGTGCCGTCCCGCAGCTGTAAAAAGGCAATTTTGCCACTCGACCGCTTATTGGCCAGCCAGGCGCCAAATCTTACTTCCTGGCCGATATATTGATTCAAACGTTCAATGGTTACTTTCACGTTAGTCCCTCCGGTTCGTCCTGTTTATGCTGATCGAATTATTTTTCTGTGAAACGGCGGATTCTCGCCACCGCTTCTTCAAGCTGATCCAGAGAAGTAGCGTAGGAGAGCCGGACGTTTTGCGGAGAACCAAATCCGCTGCCCGGAACGACCGCCACGTTTTCCTCCTCAAGCAGAGCCTTTACCCATTCATCCACATCCTTATACGAAGCAGCTGCCTCTTTGACGTTCGGGAACAGATAAAAGGCCCCTTCCGGTTTCACGCAGGTGATTCCCGGAATCGAAACGAGCTTGTCATAAATAGTATTCAGCCGTTCGCTGAATGCCTGGCGCATCGTTTCTACAGCACCGTCATCCTTCGTATAGGCAGCGATAGCCCCGTACTGGGCGTTCGTTGTCGGGTTGGACGTTGAATGGCTCGCAAGGCTCGTCATTGCCTTCACAATAGCACGATTACCGGCTGCATAGCCGATTCTCCATCCGGTCATCGAATGGGATTTGGAGACGCCGTTGACGACAATGGTCTGCTCTTTTAATTCCGGGGAAAGTTCTGCGATGGATGTGTGCTGCTTGTCCCCGTAAATCAGCTTTTCATAAATTTCGTCGGAAACAATCAGCAGACCCTCTGCTCTGGCGGCTTCACCGAGCGCATGCAGCTCCTCCCGGCTGTACATGGTACCGGTCGGGTTGCTCGGGGAGTTAATAATGACGGCCTTCGTTTTATTCGTTACCGCCCCGCGCAGCTGCTCCGGAAGAATCTTAAACTGGTTTTCCTCCCTGCCATCCACAAATACCGGGCGCCCGCCGGCAAGCTTGACCTGCTCCGGATAGCTGACCCAGTAGGGCGTTGGAATAATTACTTCATCCTCCGGATCGAGAATGGTTTGAAACAACGTGAACAAAATGTGCTTGGCGCCAGTACCGACAATGATTTCCTCGCGGCTATACTCCAGCCCCTGGTCCTGCTTAAACTTTTGAATGACCGCATCCTTCAGTTCCGGCAGGCCGCCGGAAGGAGTGTATTTTGTTTTTCCTTCCTGCATGGAGCGAACAGCCGCATCGATTACGTACTGCGGAGTATTAAAATCCGGCTCACCGGCGCCGAGGCCGATAACATCCTGGCCGGCTGCCTTTAGTTCGTTGGCTTTGGCGGTAATCGCCAGGGTTGACGAAGGGGTAATTTCTTTCACTCGTTGGGACAATTCCATACTCTTTCCTCCTCAATAGTTTCCGTACTCAATCTATCCATAGTTAGTGTAAAGAAAAGCGAAAAGGAGTTCAAGCGTGGTTTCCGCCGCTTAAGGGCGGTCCAGGCTGAAGCTTTTCACAAATTCTCCTGTTTCCATATCAATGTACACATAATGCTGCTGGTTTTCTGTCCGGTATTTGCCTTCATATATTGCACGGTTGTCTTCGTAGCCGGGGGTCACTGTTCGCACGGCGTCAATTCCCTCTTGTTCCGCTATACGCTCCTCAGCCTCCTGAATGCTCAGCGTATCAGCCGCCGCCAGGCGTTCGAGCAGTTCCCCGTCGTGGTAAAACAGCCAGTCCCTGCTGCCGTCGTTGGTTTCGACGCGCGCTGTTTTCACCGGCTGTTTGCCGTTATATATAAACGTATTCTGTACTTCGGCGACGTTGTTTTCTTCAAGCGCCAGTGCTTCTGCCCGTTCCCTGTCGTCAGCAAGAGGCGCACGGGCCTGAAAGTAACCGGTCACAAGCCCCAGAACAACCAGAAAGACAATTAAAAAAGCCGCAAGCGTGATCCAGTTTTTCACGACATATCCCCCTATGTGCGGTAAATGGTAAACACCATCTGCTCCTCGTTTTCCTTATCAAGAGAAAGGCCGAACATTAATTCATCCTGCTTTAACGTGCGATTCAGTGTATCAACAATTTTATACAGATCTGACGACGCTTCGATTTTAACCGACGCGACGACTTCAAGCTGTTCGTTTCCCATCGTTTCACCTCACCCGGCGTACTATAAGTACGCTTCATTTAATTTGCGGTAATGGCGGTTGGCCTCGGCGTTAATTTTTTCTTCATCGAGCGTCAGAAGTTCGCCGTCTTTCATCAGCTGCCTGCCGTTCACAAAGCTGTCCGTCACGTCCCGGCCGGAAGCTGCGTACACCAGATGCGATAAAATATTATCGTATGGCTGAAGCGCAAATGATTCACTGTCAATCAGAATAAAGTCCGCCGCGGCTCCTGGTTCCAGCCTGCCGCTGTCGCTAAATCCCATCGAAGCGGCTCCGTTTTCGGTTGCCATCTTCCAGACCGCCTCCGTTTCAATCGAACTCGGGTCCTGAAAGGCGACCTTCTGCATCAAAGCGCCCAGGCGAAGCTCCTCAAACATATCGAGGTTGTTGTTTGACACAGCGCTGTCCGTACCGATCGTAATCCGCAGACCACGCTTTTGCATTTCGGGAATGCGGGCGATGCCCGATCCAAGCTTGGCGTTGCTCATCGGATTATAGGAGATGGTCACTTCTGGTACGCTCATATCGTCAAGATCTTCATCGGTCGCATGCACGACATGCGTAAGAATCGCCGGACGTGTGTAAAATCCGATTTCTTTTAGCTTTTTTGCCGGTGTCATCCCGTAGTCGCGCCGGTAATCAGCCACTTCTTTGGCCGTTTCCTCAAGGTGAATGCCAAGCGGCAGGTCATAATGGTGACCGGCGTCGACAATTTTTTCCAAAAACTCCGGCGTGCACGTATACGGGGCGTGCGGGAAAAGCATGCCCGTAACCCGGCCGCTTGTATCCTGCTCCCATTCCTTTAAGTCGCGGGCCGCTGCTTCCAGCTTTTCGCTCTGCTCCTCCGGAGTGCCAATACTCATCATGCCCTTGGAAATCATGGATTTAATGCCGGAGCTTTTCACGAGCTCATACGTATTCTGCATGCCCATATGATACATATCAAGAAACCCGGTTGTTCCGGTGCGGATCATTTCCGCAAGAGCGAGACCTGTACCAGCCTTCGCTGTTTCGTTGCTGAACAGGCGCTCCCGCGGCCAGACGTGGTTGTTCAGCCATTCCTGGAGCACTACATCGTCCGAAACGCCGCGCATCATTGTCATCGGTGTATGGCCGTGGGTGTTATAAAGACCAGGACTGAGCCACTTCCTCCGTCCATCCAGAATATCGGCGCCGTTCTCTTTCTCCGGATAGTTTCCAGGCTCTACTTGAACGATTTTACCGTCCTTGACTTCAATATAGCTCTCGACTGCCTGAACGCCCCGTGCATTCGGGATTGGGTAAACGTGCTCGATTACAAAGTGTTCCATATCCGTACTCCTTTTTAACGTTTTTTTGCTTCTTCAAAAAAGTCAGCGATACGGTCCAGCACCGCATCCATCGGTTCATAATACGTATTCGTCCGGGGAATCGAGTCAATAAACGACGAGCCGTAGGAAGCCTCCATAATCCGCTTATCAAGTACTGTTACCACGCCCCGGTCCTCGGAATGACGGATCAGCCGGCCAAAGCCCTGCTTGAATCGGAGTACAGCGTGCGGCAGCGCTTCTGCGTAAAACGATCGTTTCCCCTGACGCTGCATTTTGTCCGACACAGCTTCATAAACAGGATCCGTGGGCGGAGAGAAAGGCAGACGCACAATTATCACGTGCTGCAGCTTTTCCCCGGGTATGTCGACACCCTCCCAGAACGCATTGGTTCCAAGCAAAAGCGCATTGTCCTGCTGCTGAAACAGCTTGGTCAGCTTGGCGTGGGTGCCGCTCGTAATCCCCTGGCCGATGACGCTCAGCGTCGATTCCTCGGTCCATTCTTTCAGCTGATGATACACCTGTTTAAGCATGTTAAAGGAAGTAAACAGAACCATCGTTTTTCCTTCCGTAATGTTGACAGCGTGAAAAATGTATTCGGCCGCTTCCTGCGCAAAATCAGCATGTTTATCATTCACCCCGGAAATGTCTTTTGGAACGAGCAGCTGCGTCTGGGAAGCATAATGATAAGGGGAAGCAATCAGGCTTGTGTGCGGCAGAAAATCATCCAGCCCCATTTTTGATTTCATGTATTCAAATGAACCGTTGACCGCAAGAGAGCCGGAGGTAAGCACGACGCTTGCTTTTTTCATGAACAGCTGTTCACTCAGCTCCGAGGCTACCTCCACCGGCCGGGCGTAAATGTACGCAGCATTTTTGGCGCCGCTCTGCTCTGCTTCCACCCAGTAAACATGTTCGGGTTCCCGTTCAAACAGCAGGTGGAACAGATTGTCCCCCAGGCTGTCCAGCTGCCCCAGGTAAGAGTTTAGTTCGGCAAGTTCATTTACAAAGTTTTTGGAAGAAGGCTGCGTTTCCCATGCTTGTTCGAACGTTTCCCACGCCTTAAATTCCTGTTCCAGAAGCGTAAGGAAACGGCGTCCGGCTTCTTCCACCTGCTCCCACACGGAGCCGGATTCCCCGCCGGGTGTGAAGCGCTGGCTGTACCGGCCCACTTCCGAACGCCGCCGCCCGGAAGCCGTGCGGCACCAGCGTGTGAGCAGACGAAAGAGCTCGTCGCATTCATACATCAGCACTGCATGATTGTCCTCGCGTTCCTGGTACCAGCCCGGCTCAAAAACGATGCCGGCTTCTTCCCCAAACCAGATGAGCGGGCGCACGACGCTCTGTTTTGTATCCAGGCCGAACCTGCGGAGCAGCCGGTTTGCTTTTGTGTAGTGAACGGATCTGCCTGCATATTTCCCCGCCGTTTCCGGCAGGTGATGCGCTTCATCAATGACCACGTATGGATAGGATGAAAATAAATTTTTACCCTGGTACATATCGCTCAAAAGCATCGCATGATTGGTGACGACGATATCGGCATATTCGGCTTTACGGCGGGCACGTGCATAAAAACAGTACGCCTCCCACCCTCTTTGCGCGTGCTCATCCTGATAATGATTCTGGCGGAGGCTTTCCCAGAGAGCATTTCTGCGGCCGCCGGCCATATTAATTTCATCAAGATCCCCGTGCCGGGTTTGTGTCAGCCATATTAACACCTGGCCGAGGCCGAGTGCTTCTTCGAGCGAAAACTGGCGGTGCTGCAGCCATTTTTCAAGTCGCTGCAAAGAAATGTAGTTGCCGCGGCCTTTTAAAACAGCCACAGAAACCTGGTCGTCGATCAGCCGCTCAAGCAGTGGGAGATCTTCATTCATCAGCTGCTCCTGCAGCGTGAGTGTCTGCGTGGAAATTAATATTTTTTGATTGTATGTACGGTGATATTTTACGGCTGGAAGCAGATAGGCGAGCGTTTTCCCAAGACCGGTGCCCGCTTCTATAACAGCGTGGGAGCGTTCCTCAAACGAGGCATAGACCATTTCTGCCATCTCCAGCTGCCCCGGACGCTCTTCAAAACGATCCCATCCCCGGCTTTTAGCATGACTTCCGCTCAGGGTCTCCTGCAGTGATACGTTTCTCTGCTCCGGCTTTTCTGCCGGAAGCTCTTTGCGGAACACAATGCCGTGGTTTTCCTCTAAATCATACGGCAGCTGCTGCGGGGCCTTTGCAATACAGCGCTCAATATACTGGTGAAGGTCACTGTGCAAGAAGGCAGCCAGCCGGTCCAGGCGGTGAAGCACGTCCTTTGGAAGCAAGGCTAGCCTTTTACGGATGGATATCCAAAGCTCTGCAGTGACGAGGGCATCGCTGTCCGCCCGGTGCGGACGGTCGTGGTCAAGATCCAGCCAAGATGTGATCTGGGAAAGCCGAAAGCCCGGCGCTTCCGGATAAGCAAGTCTCGCACACTCTACTGTGTCCACGACTGGTCCCTGAAACAGCGGAAACCCGGCTTCCTGCATGCCTGCATTGATAAATGCCAGATCAAACTGCACATTATGACCGACAAAGGCAGCGTTCTCAAGCCAGGCGGTTAACGTGGGAGCCACCTCATAAAACTCCGGGGCCTGCTCTACGTCCTGCTCCCGGATACCGGTAAACTGCTGGATAAAAGGAGGGATCGGCATATGCGGCTGAATAAAGGTGGAAAGAGTGTCGAGCACTTCTTCGTCCTCCATAAGCACTGCGCCGATTTCAATAATTTTTGCTCCTTTTCTTGGAGAAGTGCCGGTTGTTTCTACATCTATGACTACATATTTTTGTCCCATCTGCCTGCCTCCTTTCTTCCGCTATTCCGGCGGGGGAACGTCCAGAATTTCGCCGCTGTGCACCGTCTGTATGCTTCCATCTGTTTTTTGCACCTCCAGGGCCCCCTCTTCGGTTATACGAAGAGCTGTGCCCTCCACTGTCTGGCGGGACGTTTCCACCTGAATAAAGCTCCCCAGCGTATCTGTTTTTTGGGACCAGGCAGCTTTGACTGCACCGAATCCATTCGTTAAGTATTCATTATACCAGGACTCATAGCTTTTTAAGATAGATGCAATAATCTGCGGACGACTCTGCCGGACTCCTGCATACTGCCGGATGGAAGCGGCTTTATCCGCAAGCTCTCCGGTAAAATCCCCGTCCGCCTGGTTTATATTAATACCCATGCCGACAATTACTGTCTGTACCTCATCCATGTCTGCCTGCATCTCCGTCAGTATACCTGCCAGCTTCTTTTTATGAATGCGGATATCGTTCGGCCATTTAATCGCAGTCGGAGCCGGAAGATAGCTATCAAGCGCCTCGGCAAGAGCTACCGCCGACAGCAGCGTGAGCTGCGGAGCGTAGCGGGGAGGCACCTGCGGGCGGAGCAGAAGACTCATCCAGATGCCCTGTTCCGGACTACTCTGCCACGTGCGTCCAAGCCTCCCCCGTCCCTGCACCTGTTCATTCGCGACGGCAATAAGTCCTTCCCCGGCTCCTTTTTCAGCCTGCTCCCTCACAATTTCCTGGGTGGAGGTGACAGTATCGTTATAAATAATCGTACGGCCGAGACGTTCAGTTGTAAGATGAAGCATAATTTCTTCTGTACCAACCCGGTCGGGAAAACGCACCAGCCGGTAACCGCGCCGGGATGCCGCTTCAATTTCATATCCATTTTTCCGCAGCTCTTCGATCTGCTTCCACACAGCGGTACGGGACACCTGCAGTTCATCGCTGATTTCCTGACCGGATACCGGACGGTCCCGGTGGGCCATCAACAGCTGCAGCAATCGATTTTTATTCATCGTTCATTTCCTCCAAATAGGCTAACAGCTTTTGTTCACTATTTTCTACCTTTTCATTCACGACTGCCTGCTCTAAAAAGGCGATCGTCTTTCCGATTCTCGCCGTGTCCTTATAACCCGGCATCGAGGCGATTGACTTCGGCGGAAGGGCCAGATCCTGCCTGGAATGAATCGGAAGAGCTTCCCATTTCTTTCTCCATTCTGTGCAGGAAAGCTCCTGGTAAGTAAAATTTTTCCACTTTTTGAGCTTCTCCAGATCTGCCACCTGCGTTGGACCAAAATAATACAGCCACTGCAGCCACGTATCGGGAGAAGCCCGGACATCGACTCGTTCCAGCAGCCAGCGGCACTGCTTCCGTACCTGATTGGAAAACCGCCATCCATTCAGCATATCCAGACTTTTTTGACCGTACAGGGCATACAGCAGAGCCGCCCATGAAGCTTTCGTGCCCGCTGGAAACTGTACAAGCGTGGAGTGGTGAAAAAATGGAGAGGCCGTCCGAACCGGTTCCGGAAAATGTGAAAACAAACGCAGCTCTCGCATGCCTTCGAGGGCGCTCAGCCGTTTCTGCCCTTCAAGCAGCTTGGTTATTTCATCGCGTATTCGTTCCACGGCGGTATACGCAAGCCCTGCTGCAGCTGCCTCCGCTGCCCGCTCAGCTTCCAGATCCAGTGAAAAACCGAGAACCGCCCTAAAACGGAACGCCCGTATCACCCGGAGCGGGTCGTCGGAAAAGGCGCGTTCAGCTGAGGCCGGGGTGCGAAGCACCTGCCTCTGGATATCCTTCTTCCCGTTAAACGGGTCGATCACCTTGCCGTCTGTATCTGCTGCCATCGCGTTGCATGTGAAATCCCGCTGCTGCAGATCCTCTTCGATTGTTTCCGCCCCTTCCCGGAACGGAGTCACTTCCACGATACTATTTCCGCTCTTCACAAGAAGCGTCCCGAATTTTTCCGACGGCTTCACAGCGTTCGGAAAAACAAACGAAAGCTCTTCAACGGTCGCAGCCGCTGCTATATCTATATCGCTCGGCGCCCGTTTCATCAGGCGGTCGCGTACAGCTCCGCCTACAATATAGGCAGTAATGCCGTTTTGCTGTAACCTCTTAATAACAAGCAGCGCCTCTTGCCACGTCTGCTGCTCGTTCATTACTTGCCCTCCACGGTCCGTCGGTATACTTCTTCGTACTGGGCTACGATGCGGGCGGAGGAGAAATATTCTTCCACCACGTCGAGCGAGCGCTGTTTAAACCTTTTCATTCTATCCGGATCCGTCAGTAGCCCGACCGCCTGCTGGGCAGCCAGTTCCACTGCTCCAAGCGGGACAACATAGCCGGTTTCATTATGAAAGACCACCTCAGGAATACCTCCGACATCTGTACCAATGACCGGCACACCGCAGGCCATCGCTTCAAGCGCAGCCAGGCCGAAGCTTTCTTTTTCCGAAAGCAGCAGCATCAGATCGGCAACGTGCAAATAGTCGGCTACCTCCCGCTGGTTGCCTAAAAACAGCACGTCCTGATCGACGCCGAGCCTTTTCGCCTCCGCCCAAGCCTTTTCCCGGTCCGGTCCATCCCCAAGCATGACCAGCTTACAGGAAACCTCTGCCTGCACTGCAGCAAATGTCCGCACGACGTCTACGACCCGTTTCACCGGCCGGAAATTGGAGACGTGCAGAAGCACCTTTTCGTCTTCGTCGATGTTGTATGCTTTTTTTAAATCCTTTTTGTCGACTTTCGGCCCATACACCCGTTCGTCCACGAAATTGTAAATCGTATGAATATCGCGGTCGACTTCAAGCATCTGCCTGGTCTGCTCCACCAGAGCGTCTGATACTGCTGTCACTTCATCCGAGCGCTGAATGGCGTAGCGGATAATATCACGAAGCGAGGAGTCATGGCCAAGCACAGTGATATCTGTGCCGTGAAGCGTTGTTACTACTTTTACAGGATGATCGGTCATGTCCCTCGCTAAAATCGCACAGACAGCGTGAGGCACGGCGTAATGCACATGCAGGACATCTAGCTCCTCCCGGTTGACAACTTCCGCCATTTTGCTTGCAAGTGTTAATGAGTACGGCGGGTACTGGAATACTTCGTATTGGTTTACTGAGACTTCATGGTAATAAATATTCGGTGAGGTTTCAGTTAAACGATAAGGGATCGCCGAGGTGATGAAATGAATTTCATGGCCCCGCTCAGCAAGCAGCTTGCCGAGCTCAGTCGCGATCACTCCTGATCCTCCCACCGTCGGGTAGCACGTTATTCCAATTTTCACGCTTAGTCACTTCCTTGTCTTTTGGGCACCTGTTGAAAAAGCATCGGAGTTTCGGCGATAAACCCTTCCGCGTAAGTCACTCCCGTTTCTTTGCCGAATAGTCGATCTCTTGCCTTTATTGTTTCGAGGTACCCGTCTGTAAGCGGTGTGCTCACGGCCTCTTCCCCTGGGTTAAACTGGCTTTTATACGCCTTTAATGCCGCTTCTTTATCGCCGGCGGCCGGGGTGATGTCCACATAAAAGGAAGGCCGGTGGTAGCCGTTGATCATATAGTAGTACATGTTTGGCACTTTGTGGGCATTTTCGTCCACACCAGGGTACAGCTTGACCCCGGCATCAAAGACGGCCCGCTTAACAATACTTCCGGCATCACCGTGATCCGGATGCCGGTCGATGTAGTACGGGGCAAAAATCGTGTCAGGTTGGATGCGGCGGATCAGCTGCACAAGCTGGGTGTACTCTTCCTGGGTTACTGCAGTAAGCATACGGTCCCTCCAGGTAAGCTGGAGCCGTCCTGCACCGAGGATCTCTGCTGCCTGCTCTGCTTCCTGCTGTCTGGTTTCCACGGTACCGTTGGAGGAAAGATCTCCCTCTGTCAGGGAAAGCATATAGACATTGTCGGTTTTACTGTGCAGCGCTACCGTCCCGCCCATTCCGATTTCGATATCATCAGGGTGGGCCCCGACGGTTAACAGCGTTCGTTTATGTGTCATATTAATCTGTGGACTCCTTTAAAATATCCCGGAAGGCAAACAATCCGTGTTCAAGGCCTTTAATCAGCACTTCAGCTGCGGCCATATTCGTTGCAAGCGGCACCCCGTGCACGTCGGCGAGCCTCATAAGCGCAGTGATATCAGGCTCATGCGGCTGCGCGGTCAATGGGTCCCGGAAAAAAAGCACCAAATCCACCTGCTGTTCTGCAATCTTTGCCCCAATCTGCTGATCGCCGCCCAGCGGCCCGGACTGGTACTGTTTGACGTTCAGGCCGACCTCTTCATTCAGTCTCCCCCCGGTCGTTCCTGTTGCTGAAAGGGTGTGACGCTCGAGGATATGCCTATACGCTTCGGCAAACCGGATCAGATCGTCTTTTTTCTTATCATGGGCAATCAGTGCGATATTCATAAAAGTTCCCCTTTACTCCAGAATGTTTTCGAGGCCGTACACGAGTTCCTTCATCGTGACTACCTGCTCAATCGCAAATTTGACCCCTGGCATAAATGACGCCCGGTTGATCGAATCGTGCCGGATCGTAAGCGTCTGGCCTTCGCCGCCAAACATTACCTGCTGATGTGCCACGAGGCCCGGAAGGCGCGTACTGTGAATCCTCATGCCGTCGAGCTCTGCTCCGCGCGCCCCCGGCATCGTTTCTTTTTCCTCCGGGTGCCCCTGCGTTTTTTTGGTGCGGTTTTCCTGAATCAGCTTTGCTGTTTTCACTGCGGTGCCGGACGGGGCGTCAAGCTTTCGGTCATGGTGCAATTCAGTAATTTCAACATCCGGGAAGTAGGCTGCAGCCATTTGCGACATTTTCATCATCAGAACAGCGCCGATAGCAAAGTTTGGTACAATAAGCACTCCCCGCTGCTGCTCTTTTGCTTTCTGACGCAGGCGCTCGAGGTCTTCATCGGTAAAGCCGGTAGTACCAACGACCGGTGCAAGACCGTAGTCGAGTGCTTTTTCTGTATGTATCTTTCCAATTTCCGGCGTGGTCAGATCTACAAACACTTCTGCTTCGACTTCGCCGAGGCACTGGTCAACGTCCGTATAGACGCGGGCCCCGGATTTTGGCATGCCTTCGATTTCCGACAACAGCGAGCCTTCGTATTTATGGTCCACCACAGCGGCGAGCTGCAGGTGCTCCGCTGCTTCAATCATATGTACAGCTTCCTTACCCATGTTTCCTCTCGGTCCGGCAACGATAACGCGGATTGATTCAGTCATTTGTCATTCTCCTTTTTCGTCCATCTATCCTGGTCTCTTGTTTCAAACTTTTCCATTACGATACGAAACGCTTCATCCAAATCAATATCAAGCGAATTGGCAAAGCAGATGAGCACAAACAGCAGATCACCCATTTCCTTTTCCAGTGATTTATGCTCTTCGCTTTCTTTCTTCGGCTTTTCACCGTAATAGTGATTAATTTCTCTGGCAAGCTCTCCCGTTTCTTCGGTCATTCTTGCAAGCATGGCGAGCGGACTGAAATAACCTTCTTCAAACTGGCCGATGAAGGCATCCACTTTCTCCTGCATTTCTTTCATCGTCATTGGTTCCCCGGCCATTCCGGCGTCCTCCTTTCAATCGTATAAAAATCCATTCGGTTTGACAAACATAGATTGCCTCCTGCCCCGGGCTTTACTATAATGTAACGGTTGATACAAGCTTTCCGGCCGGAGAGGAGGAACCATCATGAACATTTGGATACATACACGCAATATCTTTTTTGTCGTGCTCGGCTCTGCTATTATGAGTTTTGGACTTGTCTATTTTAACATGCAAAACCAGCTAGCGGACGGCGGCTTTACTGGTATTACCCTAATTCTTTATAATTTATTCAATATCAACCCTGCCTTCAGCAACCTCGTTCTGAACATTCCCGTCCTGATTCTGGGCTGGCGTCTGCTCGGCCGGCACGTCTTCGTCTATACGTTAATAAGCACGGCGGCAGTCAGCTTATTTTTATGGCTCTTCCAGGAGGTCGAGCTTCTCCATCTGCCGCTTCAGGATGATCTTGTTCTTGTGGCCCTGTTCGCCGGCGTTTTTGTCGGCTCGGGCCTCGGCATTGTTTTCCGGTACGGCGGAACCACCGGAGGAGCTGACATTATCGCCAAGCTTGCGAGTAACGTATTCGGCTGGACAATGGGACGCTCGCTGTTTATGTTTGATGCTGTTGTAATAACCGCTTCCCTCCTGTATTTAGACTACCGGGAAGCGATGTACACACTCGTGTTTGTGTTCGTGGCTGCCCGCGTCATTGACTTCATTCAGCAGGGAGCGTACTCCGGAAAAGCCGCTATGATCATTTCCGACCAGGCTCTGGAAGTAGCTGACGCCATTCTGCAGGAGATGAACCGCGGAGCAACTATACTAAACGGTAAGGGCAGCTTCACCCGTCAGGAAAAAGAGATTCTATACTGCGTCGTTGGCAAAAACGAGCTGATGCGTCTGAAGCACCTTGTTGAACGGGTGGATCCTCATGCCTTTGTTACAGTTAACGATGTCCAGGATGTTATCGGTGAGGGATTCACTCTCGATGAAAACAAAAACCCGTTGCAATAAGGCGTCTCAGCCATGTATTTTCATCAGCCGCAACACATAAAAAACACCTGCCCGGTGTGAACTGACCCAGCGAAATGAGACAAGAAAAAACACCTATGCGGCCACCGTCCGGAATTCCACCGGGCTGTGGTC
>NZ_JBQLIA010000035.1:0-22986 GCF_056034345.1 Marinococcus sp. LNSP9103-4
CACTTCTTCTTTTGCGGTCTGATACGGGGTCGACATCACTTCACTCGTCGGCATGATATCTCGAATACCATTATTCAACATGAGCCCATTCATCAGTTCTAAGAGCATTTGCGAATGGCGGTCCGTCCGATTCACCCCGACTTGCAGTTGTTTGAAATGCCATTGGAGTTCTTGTTGCACTTTCTCCTGTACGGTCTCGATCATCATGGACGTCCAATAGGCTTGTTCCGCGCGTCGTTCCTCTTCGTTTTTGTGTTCTTGCAGCAGGTGTTCAATGGTTTTGGTTAACGAGGATAAGCCTTTCGCTTCCTGTTGTTCTTTTACATAGGTTGCCGTATCTTCGGACAGTTTTAAACGTGTATCAATACGTTTCATGCGATCCTTCCTCCTTCTATTCGCCAAACACTTGAGTTAACCAAATGCCATGGTTTAGTTTTCAATTAGTGCCCTTTACATCTGCAAGGATGTTGATCACCATCTCTTCTTCAGTGATATCTTTCGTCACGCGTTGTTCGTTTTCTAATCCAAGAAAATCCTGTTCGATGAACCATGATTTCATGCTGGCTTCCCCAAAGTCAGGCTGATTTTTCGTCTGATGCCTCGCTACCGTTTCTTCGAAGGGCAAATCATAGTAATAAGCAATCACCTTTTCGGAAGTAGCTAACGTTTCTCTGAGCATGGTTCCATACTTGTCCTCCGCTAGTATGCCTTCAATAATCACATATGGACAATAATTCATGCCGTACTCGATCATTGTTTGTATTAGTCCGATGGATAAGTTGTTGGGCCTATCCTTGACTCCTAGCATGTCCCGGCGAACGATGTCTTGCGAAACCAACAAACTTCCTGGACCTAATATGGTTTGGATTCGTTGTGCCACCGTCGTTTTTCCACTGCCCGAATTTCCACGTATCACAATGACCTTCGCCATGATTCTCCTCCTGTTCCTCGTTTTAGGCGCATGAATATGTTCCAAACATGCTTAACAACGTCCTCATGATAAGCAAAGTACTTGTGCAGAAAAGCTCTCTAACCTCTCTCGTTTTCGACAAAAAGGAGATCAAACAAAGGCTCTTTTTATTCATGCCTCTGCATCCGATGTCCATAGCAATCTGACGAAAGACCATCCGGTTTTCGACCACCTACTGGTTATCAGCCATTCTAGTTACAGGACACGTACCCTGTAAGATCAAAAAAGTTGAAAGAGCATAAGGGAAAAATGATATCACGTCGTGCTATCCCCGGCAGTGCCGGGGTTTTTGCTTGATATCTTCAAAAAGGCCATTTGTCACAGATTTGTGTACAGCCTGTGCACGGTTTTGTGTACAACATCGGGGATGTTCGACACTTTGGCGTACTGGTTTTGAGGCTCTTATGGCAGGTGATCGGTCCAAATAAAGACAAAACCTGGTTCATGCATGCCTAACATCCAAACAACAACGGTCTCTTTCATGATGTCTTGATAGCGTATTGAGCGCCCACGCTGACGTTTCCTGTGAGGGCTCTTTTTCGCTTTCTTCCAGCAGTTAGACGCATCATTCGTTAGACCATATACCGTTAGAACGATGGAGAAATGGTTGCGGCAACCACCAACGTTTGGTTCTATCAAACCGAAGCTTCCCTCCGTTCGATAGGCGAAACCGTATTGTACATCTTGAAAGGCCCTGAGAAGCCACAGAAGCGTTTGGCTGTTTGTTCTCTTCCCCTAAGTCTAATGAGATAGGAATGATCCTCTGGTGCTTGCTGTGTTTGCTCTAGGGGTTACTCCTAACCAACGGTGGTTACGTTGCATCTTCTCCAAAGGCTTTCCAGAGTTTCGGAATTTTGTTCGCTTTGTGTGAGGACACGACGTAATGGGTAAACGGCTGCTTGGTTTCTGGATCCTGATAGGTATTGATCTCATACGTTTCGGTGGGAGCTGTGACGACCACTTCCGCGGCCCACGACGCACGCTTTTTTCCTTTGGATCGACGATCGCTGACCGTGATGCCCGGAACCTGGCCCTCATTGACGATCAGGTAATGGGTAGCTCCGTTGGCATCCACGTCGATATCCACCATAAAGCCGATCGTCGTTAATTCCTTTTCCAACTGTTTCACACTTCGATTGATTTTAGAGATGGTTCCTGCCATCGAATCACCCTTCCATCTATGGAGTTATGAGCCATCCTGCAGCCAGTTATAGTTCAACGGATGATCAGCTGGTAAATGTGGATATGGCTGGTCAATCATGTCTCGTTTCAGGCGGTGCTTATGTAAGGTATTGTCCAGGCATGTTCGAAGATAGGCTTCGTAATGACGGACTGGTTCTTGTTTGTTGGCAATTTCGTCTTTGACTCGTTGAATGACATCGGGCGATAAGCCTTCTTGAATGTATTCTTTTTCTATATCAGACGTATCTCGAGATTCCAATGAAGAATTGTCAACGTTCTTGTTAACAATGTCAGTATTATTAACCTCAGTATTATTAACCTCAGTATTACTCGGGTGCAAATTTTGCACTTCCGGAGATGCAAAATTTGCACCCCCAGGGAAGTGCAAATTTTGCACTTCCTTGTCATTACTGGGTTCAGATCCTATATCGGATTCTTGTTTTTGAATTTCATAAACATCTTCTTTTTCTACCACTGGCTTTTTAATATAAAGTTTATTTGGTTTATTTTGACCTACTTTTACTTGTTCTAACAGATCGTTCTCAATCAATTCTTTTTTTATAGTTACTATGCTGCGTTTACTCATATTGAGAATTCTAGCCAGGTCCTCATTGGTATAAATAAAGTAAATGTTTCCGTCATCATCAAACCAGTTATTTTTTATGGACAAGTTAAATCTATCGGCGAGAATAGCCCACGCAATTTTAGAATCATTTCTCATGCTGCTGTATTCTTTATTGGTAAAAAATACTTTAGGGATTTGAACATGCTTTAAACGAAATTCTTCATAGATATTGTAATAATTAGACATAATAAAAAGCTCCTATCTGTTTTTAGATAAAGAGCTCCCCCATTACTTACTAGCTGTCATAAGTATCGAAATAGAATTTGAGCAGATATAAAATACTTGCACGTATCTTCATATGTGTTAGAATCTACTTAAATAACTATTCTGCTATCAGACAGAATCATCTTTACCTTTTTTGTTGGGGGAGCCCCGACTGAAGCCAGTGTTACCAGCACTGGCTTCTTTCTATGTTATTAGATATATATTAACGTACTTAAATTGCTTAGGCAAACTTATTTGAAAATGTTACCAACCTAAAGTAAACTGTAATTTGGCTTTATTTAGTACATATAGCCATCCCTTGTAAAGAAGTCGTAACCCTCCAGGTGCGACTTCTTTTTTATTAACCACCAAACAGTTTAACCCAAAAACTTTTCTTTTTTTCCGGCACTTCTTTTTGTGTGTCATCTTCTTCTAACGATAGTTCCTCTTGGTCCTCAAAGGCTTCTTCAGTTTCGTCTTCGGAACTTTCAGCTATTTGTTTGGTTTCTTCTCGCTCATCCAATTTGTTTTCAATGCGAGAAATAGACTCTTGCTGTTGTTGAACAATTTTCAAAAGCAGATCTTCTCTTTTAGAAGCTTCTTCTTGTTGAGATTCAAGTAAATTATTTAGTCGATGTACTTCTTTACTAAGAAATTTTAAAGATTCCATAGGGTTATCATTATTAGAAACAACCTCTTCTGACACATCCTCACCATCTATGGCAGATATAGCATACTTAATAGCATCTTGGAGCTTAAATTCATACTCATCTCTATATTCAAGCATTTTCCTGAAAAGAGCGACGTCTTGCTGATTGAATATTACATATCCATGTCTGTTTCGTTCAAACTTTTTAGAACGCTGTTCTTCAACCATTGCATAATATTTTCGAGCCGCAGATGAAGAAATATTTAAATCGTCTGCTAGATGTTTAATTCGATATTCTACTTCCATATCAGCTATACCACCTCTCTCTATAGCAACCATACTTGTTGATATAGCAACTATGCTACCTAATATGGCTGATATAAAATGTCTATGGCAAATATAGCACATTCATTAATGAAAAACACTAGACCATTGAAAACGTGTATTTTAAATTGTTTTCTTAATTTGAATTTTAGTTGACTATAGTTGCTATACTAACGTATTGATAAAGAGCTATAGCTTCTATAGTTTATAACTTCCGATAAGGGCCATTATGGTAACTACTGTTTTAGAGCGTTTGCGACAAAAACCAGTAACTTTTGTTAAAGAATGTTCTGCGATCGAAAAACAATAAAAGAATTGCGAACAAATAAACCGAAAGTTTTTACATTTTATAACTTTTAGCCTATGTATTGTTTTAAAAGTGAGGATATGGGAATATCGTTGGTATACTTACATAAAGGGGTTTTGATAAATGAAACGTATACATAGATGGGCAGCAACAACTGCGCTGGCTGCCGGCGTTACAGTGCTGCCACTAACAGCTGCTGCTTCCGGGACCGATGATGCAGGACAGGAGAAGGCAGAAGATAAGGCACCTTCGAGTCATCAGGAGTCGATGACGTCACTCGTTATGGAAGGGGCCCGGGGAGATATAGTTGTAGATATTCAACAGGACTTGAATGAAGCGGGAATTGCGACAGCAGTGGATGGCATCTTTGGTCCAGAAACGAAAGCCAATGTGCAACAATTTCAACAGGATCGTGACCTGGTCGTCGATGGCATTGTAGGGCCGGAAACGTTCGGGGCTATGGAGTCTTCTATGCATGAGCCTACCGGTCTAATCACGCAGGGAGACACAGGAGCAGACGTCGAAATGGTGCAGGAATGTCTCCATGACGAAGGTATTGATACCAGGATTGACGGCATCTTTGGTCCAGAAACGAAACAGAATGTAGAAGCATTCCAACAGCAATACGGACTGACCGTGGATGGTATTGTTGGGCCAGAAACCCGGGAAGCCATGGCCTCCACACCGACGAGTGAGGAGAATGAAGAAACGGAGGTTAACGAAGAAAGATCTTCCTCGGAAAGTGACGATACAGAACGCTATGTGAATACCCGGTTTGGCTACCAATTGGATTATCCGGCAGATTGGGACGCGCAGGCGGAAGCGGATAATGGAGACGGCAAGATCCTTCAGTCCTTTAGCGATGGCAATGATGTCCGAGTGTACGTGAGTCAAGATACCAGTGCCAGTGTAAAACCAATTGTGACAGACGACGAATCGTATGAAGAAGTTTCTTTAGACAATGGTGGTACAGGCTACTATTCGGTTACCGACTGGGGAGATGAATTCTCCTTTGGGTTCTATGTCTTTGAAGATGATACGGAGTTTGTTGTGGAAGGCACCGTGCCAAAAGAAGAGGGAGCACCTTCGCCAGATGAAATCCAGGATATCGGTGAAACGCTCACCGTCTTGGATTCTGAATTACGATAATAAAACAACGAATCAAAAGCGAGCGTGGACAGCCACGCTCGCTTTTGTCATTGGTTTGCTGGTTAGAAAAAGCAAAAAGATCCTCATCTATGATTAGAAAAATGTAGTTAAAAAGAAAGTAATAAAAGGCGAAAGCAAGGCGGTAAAGACGCTACTAAGGGCGATCATGTTCCGTCGGTTTTCCTGCTGTTGTTTGTGCTGCAGCGTTTTCCAGTGACGGATATCTGCTTGCAGCTCCTCCTTATCGGATTGTTGACGAGCTTCTAATTGCTCCATTTCTTGATACAGTGTATGCATGTCGTTCCAAAGACATCCCCAGCATATATCCATGTTTCGGTTTTCCTCTAAGCATGCTTCGGTATGCTTCCTTCCTAAATAGTTTTTCTGCTTCATGCATGTATCACCTACTCGAGACGTTCTTTTTTCAATAAGCTAAGTTGTTTTTGGCCTTTCTTGCCAAAGTAATTGTTTTTATAAGCGGCGTAAATGACTACACCGGCAAACAAAAGATCAGCCAAAGCACCCCATGCACCTGTATTCAAAGAAATGCCAAAAAAAGATTCTAAAAGATGACGAACAGACAATAAAAGCACGCTAATAAATAAAGCAATGCCTTTCCATACCGGATACTGAGGGTGATTTTGAAACAGTTGTACGAGTTTACCCAGTGATTGCTTGGTTGTTGGCATCATGGACACCTCCTTTCAAGTTTATTTGCAGATTCTTATGATTTCGAGAGAAGCGTGGAAAGGCTCTCGGGCTCGAATCCTTGATGAGACAGGACCGCTTTCTGCGAAGTGATCCGAACGGTCAGAGGCACAACAGTTCCCTCGTAATGAAGAAATTCCAGATAATTGGCCCATTGAGATATATCTTTGGTTACGAAAGAGTACCCATAGGTTTGCATCCAATCGAGCTGGCGAAAACAGTGAAAACATGTATCTTGAATAAAAACCATAGTAGCTGGATATTTCACGCTCTATCCCTCCTTCTTGGTATAGGAATAAAAGGTAATTTTCGACAAAAATAACAACCTGTAACCAAAACTTTTTAGGAAAAAAGACATTGAACTACCAATTTTTGAATGATATGCTATTTTTTAAACGAACATACGTTCTTATTTTGGAGGTTGTTTATATGAATCATGCATGTGTTCCACGCGCAAAGCCTAAATATTATGAATTATGGAAAACCTTTTTAAAGGACCCATCGTCGTACCAATTGTTGATTACTTACGTGCGGACCCCCAGCAAAGAAAATAAAAACATGGTAGAACAAGCTTTTCAGCGATTTATTCATGAACAACGGCTCGTTTCGTATTTGGCTAAGAGTATTCATTACACGGCTGTCCATTTTGATCAAAAAGAACGGCGGTTTTTGGATCGAAATCAGGCCTGGTTGGATCAGCCGGTTCCCGAAGGGTTTTCCTATCATGAACAGATTACGGACACCGTTCCTGATTCATCGAAGGAGGGGAGATCCCTTCGGAATCCGTTCGAATCCAGTTTGTTGGATCAGGTTTGGAACCAGTTGAATGACAAACAACAGCAAGTGCTGGACCTTTCTTTTGTCTACGGCTATACCGATAAAGAGATCGGAGAGCGGTTTTCCCAATCACAACAATCGATTTCAAAGTTGAAGCAACGAGCGTTGGATCAAATGAGAAGAAGATACCAGGAGGAGAGGTTATGACAGAAAGAGAGTGGAACAAGCAGCAGATGCTCATCGATTTAGTCGAACAGGTACAACAGCATGATGAAGAAGGCCAATGGGAAGCGTTTGTGGAAATCATGGAGCGTATGGAACCGAAAATTCAACAATCGTTAAACCAAACGCATCAAAACCAAAAAGATGATTTAGAACAAGAACTGCGACTGAAACTCCTGCAATTGGTCCGAAACTATGAATGGAAAGAAGTTCCCTCTATTGAGGATTACCTTCGAGAATAATAAAACGAGCAGAAGCAAAAATTTTTTCGGAAAAATACGAACAAATGTTTCTGTTTGGTTGTTATCGAGTGAACTTACGTGTCTTTCTTTCCTGAAGCAATTGATAGGAGGTGAAATGTTGCAGACGAAATCCCTCAGAACTTTTAGGGAAGAGAATTCCTCTTTTTTTGAGGATCCATTGGTAAAAAAATTCTTTGAACAAGATGGTCATGATCAGTTGCTGCAAGCAGCCATCGAAAAAAACAACTCGGAGGCGTCCGATACATTGGATCGACGGTTCGAATGGTTTGTCATGAAAGTACGGATGATTCAAGAAATGAATAACCGATTGGACGAACATGGCCAAGCAGAGGTTTCTGCTGAATTATTGCCCACGGTCCAAGAACTAGACCGGATGGAATCATTACACCCGCCGGCCAAAGCATTGCTGTATTTAGAAATATTTCACGGTTATGATGACGAAGCTATTGCTTCGGTGCTGGGTTGTACGACCTCGAAAGTAGCCGACCGAAGGCATGAGGCCGTTCAAGCGGTGACTTGGACGAATGAGCAACAACAATCCATGCGATAAGACGATGCATTCCCCATTATGAAGCAGGAACCATCCAATAATAACAATAAGGAGACAGATACAATGAGTGAAACATTACGATTGGGAGATGAAGGTCAGGCCGTTGAAGACCTTCAAGCAGCACTATCCGTAGCCGGCTTTTCGCCTGGAGCCACCGACGGCATTTTTGGTCCAAATACGGAAGCGGCGGTTCGCGATTATCAAGAAGCCAATGGGCTGACAGTCGACGGCATTGCGGGAGACGAAACATTTGGTTCTTTAGAGGAAGATGGTGGAGGATCTGGTGATGGTTCCACGCTGCGGCTGGGCGATCAAGGGTCCGAAGTCGAAGATCTGCAGCAAGCGTTGGAAGCAGCCGGCTTTTCGCCTGGAGCCACCGACGGCATTTTTGGTCCGAACACGGAAGACGCCGTGCTCAATTATCAGGAAGCCAATGGATTGACAGTCGACGGCATTGCGGGAGACGAAACACTCGGATCTCTAGAGGACAGTAATTCCGGAAACAGTGGATCGGTACTCAGTCTGGGGGATCGAGGATCGGCGATCGAGCGTTTGCAGGGGGAACTCGAAGACGCTGGTTTTTCTCCTGGAGCCACCGACGGCATTTTCGGTCCAAACACAGAAGATGCTGTGCGGGAGTACCAGGAAGCTAATGGACTTACCGTCGATGGGGTCGCCGGACCCGAGACTCTGGGTTCTCTGGAGGAAGAAGGTTCTTCCGGCAGTGGATCGTCGCTTCAACAGGGCGATGAGGGTCAAGCTGTACAGGATTTACAGGAAGATTTGGAAGGAGCCGGTTTTTCCCCTGGGGCCACCGATGGGATTTTTGGTCCAAATACGGAAGACGCAGTGCGGGAGTTCCAGGAAGCCAATGGATTGACAGTCGACGGCATTGCCGGTCCAGAAACGATGGGTTCGCTGGATGAAAACGAGAGTGGCGATTCCGGCAGTGATGATTCGTTGCTCCGCGAAGGAGATCAGGGAACCGCAGTCGAAGACCTTCAACAGGACTTGGAAGACGCTGGTTTTTCGCCAGGGCCCATTGACGGCATCTTCGGATCGGGCACAGAAACCGCCTTGAGATCGTACCAACAAGCTAATGGATTGACGGTCGACGGCATTGCCGGGCCGGAAACCATGGAAGCCCTGGAGAACGATGATGGGTCATCAGGAGACAGCGATCTCCCGGGACCATCGATTCCGGATTCCGATCTGGATGACAATATTGAAGGCGGGAGCATTGGAGACCTCGACATTGTCGTAGACCTGATTCCTCCTGAAAATAACAACCGTCCGGGAATTGAAATGTCTCCGGATTATATCACGGTGCATGAAACGGCCAGCACAGGAGTAGGAGCAGATGCAGAATCCCACAACAACTATGTGAGGAGCCCCGATACGGCTGCCTCGTGGCATTTCACGGTAGACGATGGCACGACGATTTATCAGCACCTCCCCACTTACGAAACCGGGTATCATGCGGGAGACGGCAGTGGAGACGGCAACACCAACAGTATTGGTATAGAGATGTGTGTGAACAGCGACGGGAACTTCAGCCAAACGCGCCGGAATGCGGCAGCTCTGGTCAAACGGCTGATGAATGACTATGGGATCTCGCTGTCGAATGTCGTGCCTCACCGGCATTGGAGTGGCAAAAATTGTCCGACCAATATTTTGAGCGGCGGGTTTGAAGAATTCCGCACCCAGGTAGAAAATTCAAATGTAAGTGATAAAGAGGCCAAAACTTATCAACCTGAATCGTTATTTGATGATATTTTAAATGAGGAACTAAACGAAGATTTAAGTGAAAATAGTCCTGACTTTAGCGTGAGTTATCCAATAGATTTTGGACCTGTTGAAGGAAGCCTATCAGGAACTTTAATTTTGGAAGAAGAACCAGACTGGACTATTAATGTAGATAATAGTATTAGTGGTAAAGAAAGTATCCAAGATTATTTTGACCAGCTTTTAAATCGAATGATTGATGAAGGAGTTAGCCGAAATGGTGAAAGCATTGAAGATGTAAATGAACTTCGAATTGAGTTTGATAATATACTTGGAGATAAAAACATTAATCTATTAGAAGAAATACGATGTGAAATCGGCGATTTCAGTTGGAGTTGGTCTGCACCTTTTCTTACTGTGAGCTACTTTACCGCGGAAATTCTTCACGATATTCCGAACACAGATGCACAACTACTAGAAACATTGACAATTGAAGAAATTGAAAATTTCGATATTAATTTTGACACTTTGAAAGTAGGGTTAGTTTTTGTTTTAGTTGTGCTTGGCATTGCATTATTAGCCTTTTATGCTGCTCAGGCAGCAGCACTTACTGCTACAGCATTAGCTTTATCGTTTTTGATTAGTAATTGATTAAAAAATGAATAATAGTATTGAATTTTTTGGTTCTTTATTTCATTATTTTAATGGGATAAAGAACCAATTGTGTTTAGAAAGAAGTTTTAAATGTAAAAAAGGGGAAATGCTTTATTCAACATTCATTTGGAGGAACTATCACAGAAGAAGAATTCAAAACATTTTATTTGAATCGCATGAAAGTGAGAATATTTGGCACCATTGCTTTGAGCGCAGTTATTGGTTTTATGCTCGTTTTGATATTGATCGATCCTTCTGCATTTCGATTATTGGTTTACACAGCAATGTTTACGGCTTTGGAAGCATTAGTTCTCATTGTTTTATTTTTAATGCAGGCAAAGCAAGAATATCGGAGTAACGCTTCATTAAAATATGAGCAACGATATGAAGCTGACGAGCAGGGTCTTCATATGATGCAAAAGGAAACGGGCTCCAAAGTGCTTCTGTGGTCAGATGTGTATAAAAAAAAAGAATTATCGGACATGTTCTTGATTTACGTGTCTAAAAACTATGCATTTGTCATCCCAAAACGGTTTTTTGCTTCCTCGGATGATGTTTCTGCATTCAAAGAGATTTTACATAAACAGGTATAAGGCATAGCAAAAAATTTAATGATATAGAAAGACCCCAACCAAGTTTAATAGTAACAGCTGGTGTTTGTTTTCATCGAGACTGTTAATAATCGCGGTTATATTAATTAAATTTTTCAGTATAATATGAAATGTTTCTTAACGAAGATAAGTACGCAAAAGATTCGTTGTCCTTTTATTGGAGGGTATCATGAAGAACAAAACGCAGGAGAGAAGGAGAGTGCTTAATCATTTCGGATCTATGGTCTTTTATAGAAATTTTGCTAGGTATTGTGGTGATTTTTGGAGGGGTATGGGCTGTTTTCTTTTTGGCTCAACGATGGTATGTTCAGCGCAATGGCCAAAAACGCCCAGAGAAATATGCTAATGATACTCATCGGAAAATCTCCCTGTGGTTCTCAGTGCTAATGCTTCCTTTGGTCTTCATCATTAATCTGGACGGAGCCTATGTTCCTTTGATTTTCCTCGCGATCTTTGGTCCTTGCTTCCTGTTATACATGGTTGTAGGCACCTATTTATGGAAGCAGGTGAGCAATAATAAAGATAATTATCGCTATGAATGGTTGAGTATGGGAGGAACCGTGGTATGGCTGATCTTCATCACAATTTGTCTTCAATGGTTGGGAGTGGGACCGCTTCTGTGAAAATCTATGTCCAACGAAGAAGAATGCTTTTCCTCTATGCAGCATATCTAATCAAACAGTCGACTTGTTCATGAAGGTCGGCTTCTTTATTAAATGACCTCTCAAAAAGTACAGCTTTTTGGCACACGGTTTACACATGATTTTTTGGCGATTTATAAACATAAAAATTGCCATATGTTGAAATAATAGCTTTCAATATAACAAACACATGAGCCGTCTGGAAGATAAAAAAACAGAAGAATGTATCCAGGGAGGTCCATGTATAAGTGTCAAACAACGAAAAGATAGCCGTACATATAAAAATTAAGTTTTATTATAAGTAGTTTAGACAAATCAATAGTAATGCCTTATAATAATGATTACACCAAATATAACTTATGAGGCATAATTTTATGGATAATTTAGACTGGGAAGCAGAGTCCTATACAACAGAAGATGGAAAAGACTATGTAGAAGAATTCCTAGATAGTTTGCCAGCCAAAAGTGCTGCTAAAGTAGAAAGAGATATTAAACTTTTAGAAACTTACGGGCCAAGATGGGGATGGCCCCATATTGACTACTTTAAGCATGAAAATATTTATGAGTTGAGAGTTCAATTTAGCAATAATATCTACAGGATATTCTTTTTTAATTGGAAAAGCACCATTTTAATTTTAACTCATGGATTTGCTAAAAAAAGCCAAAAAACTCCCCAAAGAGAAATTGATAAAGCTGTAAGGCTACGCGATGATTGGTTAGAGAGAAAGGGTGAATAATATGGGATTCGCAGACCGTTATGCTAAAAAAAGAGCAGAAAGAGATCCTGAATTTAAAGAAATTTGGGAAGATCCTAGAGAAAAAATTAATTTTGAATTGAGATCTGAATTAATTGGCCTTAGGCTTGATTTGGATTTAACTCAACAAGAATTTGCAGACTTAGTAGGAGTGCAGCAATCGCTTATTTCTAGGCTAGAGAATGGGTCACAAAATGTTACGATCAATACTCTTCAATCAATGCTAACTCATGTAGGAGCAAGATTAATGATTACTAGAGATACAGACAGTGAAAAAACTGATAAAGACTTAGTGGCTCATTAAAATAACCTTATGCTAATACAGCGTAAGGTTATTTACTTGTCATTAAATAAATTTCATATACTGTTCTTTTACATACGAAAAACTAGGATCCAGTAGGCTCTAACCACTTAATCCCCCACTAATTCAGCATTATACTTTCCATATTTTCATTGTTTTTTGTCTTGAAAATGAACCCCTCTATGTCAGGCATTTGCTCCGTATTTAGTTTACATAATGATTATCGGAAGTGTTTCTTGCATAGCCTATACGAAGAGATGCAGAGACACCCCACCCGGTTAGTCTGAGAAATCGTCATAGTGCCCTATCATTAAATTTTTCAGGCGATTAGAAAGCACATCGTCATAATCAATTAAGTATAATAAAAGTCTTTCTGTATAATACGCTCCTAATTGAGCTATTAAAATCTTTTCACGAAAAGAATAGTTATCCATCTTCTTCTTTGGTTTCGGGTGAACTATATGGTTTCTGTATTCTGCTAATAAGTAAGAACCTGAGGTAAAATCCTTGCTGAATGTTGAATATTCCCCCGCTAATTGATTTTCAATAGCAGCTTTTCCTAATATTAATTCTAAGTTTTTACCGAAATTATTGCTTTTAAATTGGCTTTCACTAATAGTTGGTGTTGTTTTTTGAGTTAATAAGACATAAGAAAGTTTTTCTAAAGCTATTTGGGCATTAATTGTTTTACTTTCTATAAATGTCGTGTTTAATGATTCAATATACCAATGAATGGTTTCTTTAATAATTCTTTTTATGAAATCATCTTTTTCAAATTCAATTGAAATATTATTAAAAAGGTTCTTAAGGACTCTCCCTTTTCGTTTAGGAAACCAGTTAGGCAAGCTTTTAAAAGGGCTCATCTTAGGTATGGAAAAATTGCGATAAACACTTTCATTTTCTTTTACCCCTATTTTTATAGGCATACCTATATGCCTTCCAGCAGAAAGGCCAAAAACTGAAACGAGAACTTCCTCTATGCCAGAAGTTTCACTTACTTTGAACTCAGTACCGTCTTTTTTATTAATTTTAATGATATGAGTGATGTTATATCCATTATGATCTTTTAATTCAGGAAATACCTTTTTAGTTTTAAAATCATGGCGCATATGTAATTGTATCTCCCATTTATCATGATCAAAGCTAACGCCACCTTGAAAATCAAACTTTTCTTTGTAAAGATGATGGCCGCGATATTTTATGAAGTTAGTCACATGCAGATAATAACTTTCTATGTACGGATCTTTATTATCCTGTATTTGATAGTTTACTTCTCCTTTTACTGAAAGACTATTCTGCATTAAATCTAAGGTTACTCTAGTAGGATTCATGCCAGGAACACTCAAAATATTATTGGTGCTTCCTATTATGCCACTATTAACAGGTTCTTTAGATTCACCTCTGAATGTAATAGAAGGATTCGGCATAAACGAAAAAACAACAGCTCCGTTCAGATTAATGTACTCAGTTTGGTTTTGCAGGACAAAATTCCCTTTATATATAAGAACTTCATTTTCGATTTTAAAAAAACTTGAGTCTATTGCTTCGACTGCTTTAATAGCACTCATAAAATACCTCCACTCAAAAATCATTACTCGCTAAAATATACTTTTGATAAATATAAAACATTTTCTTTAATAAAGTAAAAAACAAATGAGTAAACTATTCAAGTAACCCCCTGGTTATCCAGGGGGTTACTTATGTTATTACCCACAGCCTACATAGCGAATCTGTTCAATAGGAATGGTGAGCTGCTTGCCTTTCTCTAATTCAATGCGTATGTTCACGGCTGCTGGCGATCAATATGCACAATTAATATTACTAACCTTCTTAGGAAATAGTTTGAATTTAAAAAGCTCTATTTAGGTTTACTGATTTCACTAGAAATAAAATTGCGAAATTGGTGTCTTTTTTCTGCTTTTTCTTTTAAATATTTTTTTTCATCTAAAATTAACTCAATTCCAAGTCTGATGGGAGTGAATTTTTCTAAACATTCTTCTTCAGTTAATTCATGAATACCTTTGCTCACAATAGCATATATTTTTCTATTTTCGACTAATACTTCTGGTAGGTGTTGTTTTAAGCTTTTTATTTTTTCGTCCATATGTTTTCGAGAAAATTCCTCATGGTTCTCTTCCAAATCCAATTTTGCCTTTTCAAAAGTCTCAAGTACCAAATTTTCCATAATACGCCTTAAATAAACGAAAGATCCTATTCCTACACCGTTAGCATACAAACCAATAGCCTTTGTATAAAAGCGTTGTTCGCTTTGGGGTAATATATCTTTGTAATTTTTAATTTGTTCAATAGCTATGTCTGCTACTGAAGGTTCTTGGCCAATTTTTATAGCTTTACGTTCTTCAATTAAAAACCTGTAAATGAATTCATATTTGTGTTCTAAGTTTCTCTGACACTCAAAAGTTAGAATAATTGGTTTATTATCTAATTCTTTTTTCCTTATGTTTCTATTACTTCCAGATGCCTCCCCTCTTATTTCAGGGAAGTTAGCATCATCATGATGATCTTTTGACACCCTTCTTCTATATTTAAAAGTAGAATCATTTCTACAATAGACGCAATAAGTATCAAACTGATGTTTTTCAATTGCAATAACACGTTCTAATTCTTCGTCGGTAATTTCAATTGGACTATACAAACTAGAATCAATATATAATTTTTCTTCTATACTTCGGTTGGTCATAATAAAGTGTCCTTTCAATAAAATTTTTAATTTCAAATACCGTAATTAATCATAAATATTTACTTAGAAGTAATAAACCAATGATCTACTACTATATCTTTGGGTGTCTCTCGATGAAACTCATGTTTTTCTGGTTTTAACATATTTAAGTGTTTAGGATGATAAGTACGAATAGTTGTTGGTGGTAGAACAGGGTGTTCACATAAAGCTATTTGGTTTTTGTTTTTTTCTTCAATAGAAACAATTTCTATCCCTGGAAGGTGTCTTTGTAGAGCTTTATCGTAAGAATGCCCAGTAAAAAAAACAATAATATCAGGTTGAAGAATGGTTAATTCTTTTTCAAATACATTAAAATTATCGTACTCAATTTCACGGATAGTTTCGGAAGGAGATCCTGAGTCATTTACACGACCTAATTTATAGATATTATTCCAAGTCATTGATAAAGAATCATTCGGATTAGCCCTTTCTAAACTACGCATAAAACTTTTGATAAATGTCCAAAAGATGGAGTTTTTCGATGTTTTACTTGTGATGAAGTTACAATAAGATTCTTGAAGATCTGCAATAGACCGAGAGCCGAACGTTTGCTTCCACCCGTTTGTTTCCTGGCCCACAAACATCACTTTAATATCTGCTTGTTTGTAGTCTCGTTCGTCTGGTAATTGCAATAGCAGTGGATGAGCAGGTTTTTCTGCTTTTGGTAGTTGATTGACTGAGGTTACTAAGGAATCCCAATGCTGCTCATACAAATCATATAACTGTCTGTTGAAGTTCATTATTTTTCCCCCAATTTTGTTCTCACAAGACGAGCCAATTAATAGAAATGATAACTATCTCTTAATAATTTCTACGCTACTTCCTCTCTCTCCTTTTAGCATAAATCGTCGAACGGGGAACGCCCGTCACTTTCACGATATCATTCACGCTCATCTTATTGGTGCCACGGTTCTGGAAGAGCTGCAAAGCTTGTTGAACCGCCTTGTCGGATTGGCCCGGGCGACCCATATGTTTGCCCTGGGCCTTCGCCCGTTCCCGTCCTTCGGTGGTGCGCTCCCGGATCAGGTCGGCCTCAAACTGCGCAAAGCTCCCCAGCACGTTGAAAAGTAATGTTTGCATGCTGTTGGTGTCCTCTCCGGCGTGAAATTCCATGTTATCTTTCAGAAATAAGACGGAAATGCCTTCCGCAGCCAGTTCATGAACGATATTGTTCAGATCAATAATGGAACGGGCCAGCCGATCAATTTTGGTTACCACCAGGGTATCACCGGGGCGGGCGTACCGAATGGCTTCTTGTAATTGTTCTCGCTCGGTGGTGGTTGTTCCCGTCACCTTTTCGGTAAAGATGCGATGACAGCCGGCTTCTTCCAACAGCTGCTGCTGGGAGCTGAAATCCTGGTGAAAGGTCGAAACGCGCGCATAGCCAATGCGTTGGGTCATGGGTGTCCCTCCAAAGTGTCTAAAAGTCTGTTATGTATTGTACATTATATTATAGACGAACTTTTAGATAGAAAACACCCCGTTTTTCTCGTCAAAAACGGGGTGTTTAATGCGTTGTCCAGAAGTTAAGGGTTTTAGATATTAACCATTATTGAATATATTTTTATTAATATCCTCTAGTATTTCTTTTAGTTTAGTATCATGTTTATTTATTTTTTTAATGGGACCGTAGTATTTAAGAAAATAATTCGGATATGGCATATAAATTTCATTCCTAATTTTACGATCTTCAAATTCAAAAACACTTTCTTCGTAATTTTCAATTATATAAGCTAAAATCTCGATATCGTAAAGACCCATATAATCAACACACTTTATATCTGGATGAAATTCTTCTTCATTTAAAGAATCTTGGAAAGTAGGAGTTCTAGGAAAGGAATGATTTGAGACAGCGTTTAAATAAACGCTTTTCACTCCTTCAAATTTTTCTGGTTTTTTACTAATAATTTCTTCATATCTTTTATTTGCTTGCTTTATTAATGGATTAATTGCATATTTCGAAAAATCCTTCTCAGCTTGTTTGCCAAAATTCTCTATTTTAGTATCTTTAGAAATACGGCCCCCTTTGCATTCGAAAGCCATTAATTTTTCGCCAAGTCTTACATATGAGTCAGACGATTTTGAACCATTTCTTTTTCCATAGGGGAATTCAGGTATATATTGATATTCTAATTTTGAACTTTCAGTAGCTTCTTTTAACAATTCAGTTACATACTGTTCAAATAGTTTCCCATAAAATTCGAAAAAAGTAACTCCACTAAAACAGCTAGCAATTTTATAAAAAAGACCCTCAAATATTAACGCATTCATAAAACCTGGAGAAACTATGATTAATTTGTTCCTGATTTTTAATAAAGGTGTAGTTAACATTTCTTCATAATCAAAAGAATTTCCAAGAGTTTCTTTGGCCCAATCTTGAAGTTTCGCTGGATTAATGGTAATTTCCTGACTAATTTTTCTTGCCCGTTCTTTATTTCTAAACTTATTAAAAAATGTTTCTGGATCTATAAGCATCTTTCCCTGCATTAATTCTTCTAGTGATATTTTTTGTACACTTGGAGTATTTAAAGCAAACAGAACAGAAACATATTCTTGTATACTGTATTGAAAATTTCCTTCGAATACAGTATGTATGTTGATGAAATCTTTTTCATTAAAGTTACTAGGGTTTCTAGCAATTTCTTCAAACATGATATGCTGGCGTAATAAAGACCTATCAATATTTTCGTCTCTTAAAAATAACCTACTCTTAAAGATTTCTTGCTCGAATTCTTGTGTAGTTTTTACATCATCAATCATAAAATCTGATATCTTCAAAATTACGCTCAATACTGCATCAATATTTTTCAAATCGATAACCGTTTGCTCTGACGTTTCTAAATTACCGTAAGCTAAAAACCACTTCATAGTATAAAGAAGATTGCTCAATTCAAATGGCACTAATTGATCTTCAAAATCTTGATTTTGCACCTTTTCAGTAATTATTTCTTTTATATCCTGCATAGATTTTCCATTCAGTATGGAAAATCCAGATAAAATACTTAAAGCTGCTTCGGTGTTAATTTCCTCTATATCGGAAATAATTTCCTCTTTCGTTGCCTTTCGGCCATATAAATCTTTATGTGTGATAAACACCTTAGTATCGCCTATTAACTTACGAAATTGTTCATCCATATGCTTTCACTCTCCTTATTATTTTTTTAGGTGTTGCACTTAATATTACAATTCAAGAATAAAAAACTACTGATAATCCACATTATGGTAATTAAATTTTTAATAAGTACGGTAGATGAAATTTAGTCTGAAGCAATGCTTCTCGGGAACATGAAAGAACTTCGGAGGTCTTCTGCTTCCTCCTCGTTGTTACACGGCACGAAAAACCCTTTTCTTCTTCTCACAACGCTTGCATTGATACACCATTCTTGAATTCAAGTCCTCGTCTCCGCCTACCAGTTCGTAATGATGAAAACCGATACGACACCAAAAGGAACGCTCCTCGTTCCGCTTATTGGCACGCACCATGACTACGATCATCCCTGCTATCAAGAAAATGAAGCCAATGAGAAGGTTGCGATCGTAGAACCAACCATATAGGAGGGAAATGATGCCGATCAGAGCCAAGGCCATGCCAAACGAATACCATGTACCCATGTCCGCCTTCCCTTTCCTTATCTAGGATCTCCCTGTTTCTTCAGAGGAAATGTTCGACGAATCCATATCCCGGTCCCAAGGATCACGCCCAGTCCCAGGGCCATGTCGATGCGATCGGTCCATGAATGCCAAAAGGCCAGTCCATTCATGAGATTCGCAACACCATTGATTGCTGTTTGAAGGATCATCGCTAAGACGCCCATGCTGATGATCATGCCGATAAGTTTCATCCCGTGACTTCTCCTTTCCTGTCCTTCTTCGAAGTATCTTCAGGAAACCAGGTGGAAAGAGAGCATCACCAAGAGAATCGTTGCTCCCAGCAGTAACCGCCAATAAAACGTGCGGATGCTCTCCGTCCATTCCAATACGGCGCGGACGATGAGCTGAGCCCCTACCCCGTAGACTAAGAGGAACACTCCCATTCGCGTATATTCGAGGGCAACCAGCGTAAGTACAGCAGCCATCAGCAGCATGCCTGCCGTGACAAGCGGGTATAATTTTCGTTTCGGCAACGTCGTTCGGGACGTAGTCATGGTTTGTTCTCCTTTATCCTGGGAATTATTCCTAACATATCCTTACGGTTTTTATACCCCAACGTAGGAAGCGTTATCCATGATGTTCGTTCAATAAAGAGCATCCCCGCTTATGGGCATGGGGAAGACGGCCCTGCGTCCATGCATCGATGTGACGAATCACTAGGAGGAGAACTATGATCCCGACCTACCTAAAAATCATTGTTGGTATTTTGATAGGAGTTCTTATCATTCATTTTTTATCATTGTTTGGCCTGCTGTCGTTTCCCAGTGGTTACTTCAGTCTTATTTTTGCGATATTTTTGTTCAGTATGGCCCGGGAATTTTATCGGCAGTACGAGGGAGAGTGGCGGCGTCTACTCATTACGGTGATGATCGTTGTGGGGATCATTAATGCCGGCGGTGGCCTTCTGAGTCTTGGGCTCACCTATGGATGGATCCGGTAATACGGAGCGTTCGCATCATGAGATGCAGAGAAGAAACCATTCATAAAGAAACATTTAGAGAAACATAGGCAATACAAAAAGATTAGAAGCATGTTGAATGGTCTATGTCAGCCGGGAGGATCATAAAGATGAAAACACTGGGTATTTTTATAGGACTTACGATGGCATCTATCATTATCGGGTTAAGCTTTCGAATTCTTAGAAACATCATAACGAACATGCCGTGGGATCATAATTTTGATGTGGCCATTATAGGCGGGGTATGTGGGGGCATAGTTACAAGTATTCTTTTAATAAAAAAACTTAGAAAACCAGAGTAAAGGCACTCTTTGAGATATTTGCTACAAGATATGCCGATGATCTGCATTATGGCCACTCGGTTTTGGTAAAACGATTACGGTAGATGAAATTATGATCTGCTATGTAAACAAAACCTAGCCGTTCGAAGCGATAACATCGAGAACGGCTAGGTTTCTTTTGTTTGATGCTTCCACATCTATGCTCGATGCCCTCACACGTTTTCTGTGACTTCTTGTTCGGCAATATCAGGATGGTTCCAGTAAATTTCGAGAAGCCGACGAGAGGAACCACTTGGCGTATTCGTTCCCTTTTCCCATGCCTCCACCGTTTTAGTAGAAACTCCTAAAACCTGGGCAAAGACACGTTGGGTAAACTGCAGCTGCTCGCGTAATTGCTTAATCTCTTCCGGCGTAAACACTTGCAAAGCTTTAATGGCGACGTTTTTTCGCCGGCCTTTCGTTTGATCGCCTTCGCCAAAAGCCACTGCTTCTTCCATGCTTTTTTTCATCTCGTCAAAAAGAGAAGAGCCCATGTCTAACGCCTCCTTATGGCTGGCCATATAGTTGTTTCAACTGGATGGATAGCTTCTTTAATTCATTCTTTTCTTCCTTCGATAAGCTTGCTTGTTCCGATTTGGTGAAAATCAAAATACAAATCGTTCGATCGGTCACGGGGATATTGACATAAACCACGCGGTACGAACCACTTTTTCCCTGATTCGAACGGGACGGAGCAAAACGCATTTTTTTAATGCCCCCGGTTCCTGTTTCCGTATCTCCCCGTTCCGGATCTTCCAGTAACAGTTGCTCCAGCTCTCGTAAATCGGTATCCGACAACTTCAGTCGTTCCCAGCGTTTATCGAACGTCGGGGTATAGATGAATTCTCGATGCATAAGCCCTCCTAATACCCTTCTATTTTACCCTATATGATAGGGTTATTCAATATGTATGGATGCTAGATGAATAACACCATGGATGGATCGTTACGCTTCTTGGGCGGGGGAAGCAGGCGCTCGTTCAACCACGCTCACGACCTTTTTATACCGTTTCCCGGTCTCTTCAAATTCTTCCCGAAAGACGTTCATGACGACCACGGTGCGCCGTCCGTGATTGGTATTCACGAGCACGATGTCTCCCGGTTGAATCGGATCTTCGCGCAAGCGTTTGGGAATGTTCCAGGTGTATAGCTGGTTCGTGTTTAACACCAGCGCACCGTTTTCCTCTCGACGGATAATATGAAAAGCAGCAATGGTATTATTGGTTTTCATGACTCTCTCTTCCTTTCTCGTTGATGATCAATGAGGCATAACATGGTGCTGGCTGCTTGGCTCTGATGGAGGCTGTAGCTGAACCCTTTCGTGTTTCTTTTTCGTCTGTTTTTGTTCATGATACTGCTTCGTTGGCTTGGCCTTATAAGTGACCATGGAAAGCATGTTTGATTGCTCGATCTTGTTCAAATCATGAACAAGCCTGGCTCGTTTCGATACCAAAGTTGATTTCATGTTGAAACACACCTCGAGCATTCAATGAGCTCGATCGGGAACATAATATAAGCTCTGATGGTTGGCATGAACGGGTTGTTTTTCGCCAATTTCTGGTTAGCAATGGCATCTTTTCCGGTTATTCAAGCGTCAAAAGCAGTACGCTAAAGTGTCGAAGATCCCCGATATTGTACACAAAACCGTGAACAGGCTGTACACAAATCTGTGACAAAAGGCTTTTTTGGCGTACCCACGAAACGTCCGGCACTGCCGGACACCCCAGCTCGTCTGGGGTCAATTTTCCCTTATGCTCTTTCTGGATTTTGAATGTTGCAGGGAGGTTGTTCTGGAAGTCGGTGGTTTCGTGACAGGTGGGTTGTTGCTGCTCTTCCGTCCAGACGCGAACCGATGGAGACAACGAAATGATAGTTCGCGCTTAGAACGATTCCCTCTCACGATGGCGAATAACTGCCAGCTGGTACCCATTCCATGAAACATCATTCAAGGAAAGAAGATCTCTATCCCAAATTCAAAGAAGAGTTGTTGTCGTTATTCGATCACTCGATCAGGGAATCATCTCTACATCACAATGAAAACAGGCGTGTTCTATCCATCGCTAAGAATAAGGAGGACGGAAACATGAAAACCCTTGGTCTCTTTGTCGGTCTTATGATCGTTAGTACCGTAGCCTGTGTTGGCTTTCGCCTGTTGGGCAATACGATCACGGACACTCCTTTAGCTCATAATTTGGATTCATCGATCATCAGCGGGGTCATTCTAGGATTGTTAACCCCCATATGGTTACGGCAAAAGCGCCGGGCAGATCACAGCAACACGTCGATCGATGACTAGCGTTTCCGTTTAAACATTTAGATGGCGAACAACCTCCTCGCAAACGATTCATTTTGAATGGTTTCGAGTGAACAGGCGGGGAAGCCAAACCGTGGTCAGGAGGTACCCCATCGTTACACCGATAAATACACCGATAAACGACGGACCATCCACGCGAAAGTCGTTCAGGATGAACGAAAAGCCGACGGCTAACCCGCCGCTTAGCATGGCCAACAGCCAAGACGTTATTGTTTTCCTTCTACTCCCTATCACGACCTCAGGATTCCTCAGAAGATCGTTGCTGCCTGGCGTTATCTTCTCGCAGCTTCTGAAGCGCCATGCGGTCGTTCACTTCTTCTTTTGCGGTCTGATACGGGGTCGACATCACTTCACTCGTCGGCATGATATCTCGAATACCATTATTCA
>NZ_JBQLIA010000036.1:0-22204 GCF_056034345.1 Marinococcus sp. LNSP9103-4
CCAGCCAAAAAAGAACGTGGATCGAACGATCCACGAACAAACATGACGCTTTTATTTTGTTTCTCAACAATCTGGAAGAACAGCTGCCGCCGGCAGCTGTTCTTTTTGTCGACAAAAATATACAATTATTGCTTGAAAGAAATATTGAAGGCCACCGAATTTGTTAAACCATTCAAGTACATATATATACCATTAAGCCTAATGTATCAATGTACGAAGTTGGTTTGTGGAATGTAAATCACAATATTGTACAGCAAATGTTCAAAAGACTGCGATGAAAACGTATACATTTCGATTGCGACGGCTGATAGAATAAAAATTAACCAAAGGGGGGAAGGAAATGCCGCTAAGTGAACGGGATAATGAAATATTAAATGAACTAATCCGAAATCCGTCGGTCACTAGCATGGCGCTTGAAGAAAAGCATCAACTGACAAGAAGACAGCTGGGATACAGCATTAATAAAGTAAACGACTGGCTTTTAAGCAAGGACCTTCCGGTTATTGAAAGAACGCGCCAGGGGCATTTCATTATTGACCAGTCCGTTTACACAAACTTCGGTATGGATGAAGAAATTATTGCGGCTGAAAAGCCAATACTCACTGGGAAGCAGCGTACTTATTATCTCATTATGATGCTCGTCAGCAGCGAAGAGCCGCTTTCATTAAATCATTTCACAAGTGAGCTGCAGCTGAGTAAAAACACCGTATTGAATGAGCTGAAAGAAGCCCAGCAGTATCTTGATGACTTTCATCTTCTAATCAAGTATTCCCGCAAAGAGGGTTATCTGGTTGACGGAAAGGAATTTCAGATCCGGAAGTTGTTGATGAACGTTACGTACCAGCTGCTGTTCATGCAGGACGGTTCGACGAGGATCAAAAGGATAGCTGGAATTGACGAGGAAGAGCTCGAC
The DNA here is from genome assembly GCF_056034345.1 of Marinococcus sp. LNSP9103-4. Classification (NCBI taxonomy): domain Bacteria; kingdom Bacillati; phylum Bacillota; class Bacilli; order Caryophanales; family Bacillaceae; genus Marinococcus; species Marinococcus sp. LNSP9103-4. Next base: position 914 of record NZ_JBQLIA010000036.1, read on the forward strand.
GATTACCGCCAACGGATTGAAAATGTCGAAAACAAGCTCAGCCTGAAGTTTACTGATGAAAAGCTGGAAACAATGCCTTATATATTAGCTTTAATTTTAAAAAGAATTAAAAAAGGCTTTGCTGTTAATACATTTTCCATCCAGTATGAAGAGCTTTCGGATACGAAAGAGTATCAGGCAACAGAGGAGATATTTAAAAAAAATGAACACATTCCGATGGAAGAGCGGTTGTTTGTCACACTGCACCTGCTGACAGCAAGTGTCTACAGCATCTCTTTTCCGATGGAGGACGATGTGGTCCCGAATTTAGGCGCCGCCACAGATGATATGCTGCGCCAGTTTGAGAAAAGCGCCTGTGTGTATTTACACGAGCGCGACCAGCTGCTTAATAAGCTGCTTCAGCACATTAAGCCGGCTTATTACCGTATCAAATACCAGCTGTCGGAGACATCATCCACACAGGTACCGCTGAGTAAAGAATTCAAAGCGCTGCACCATCTCGTAAAGCAATCCACGGCACCGCTTGAACAGTTGATCGGCAGCCGAATCCCGGACAGTGAGAGCAGCTTTATTACAATGCTGATCGGGGGCTGGATGAAAAGACAGGGCGAAAGTATTGAAAAGAAAGTAAAAGCCATCGTGGTATGCCCTCAAGGGGTGTCCGTTTCAAGACTGATGCTTAATGAGCTGAGTGAGCTTTTTCCGGAATTTGTTTTTCTGGACTCTTTATCGGTACGGGAATTTCTTCATTACCATCTGGAGTATGACATCGTCTTTGCGCCGACATTTCTTGAAACCAACAAGAAGCTTTTCGTAGTAAAAACATTTTTAGGCAGGGAAGAACGGCAGCGGCTCCGTAAGCAGGTAATGCTCGAGCTTTACGGCTATCTGCCAAACCACCTGGATATCGATGAAATCATACAGATTATTGGCCGCCATGCTCATATTCATAATGAAAGTGCACTTATAGAAGATATTCAGAATTATATTAATAAGGATAATGAAAACTCAGTGAATTACAGCATGGGCAAGGCTGAATACAATCTGGATGAATTAATCACTCCAGCCTCCATTACCCTGGAGAGCAACGTGGAGAATTGGGAAGAGGCCGTCAAAACGGCTGCCGCTCCGCTGCTTGAAAATGAAAGTATCACGAGCGACTATGTAAACAGTATGCTGCACTATACCGAGGAAGATCCCTATATTGTCATAGGGCCGAATATTGCGATTCCCCACGCTTCTCCGGAAGATGGGGTAAATGAAGTAGGAATGAGTTTGTTAAGACTGAAGGAAGGGGTTCTTTTTTCTGAAGAATACCGAATTAATCTGGTGATCGTCATTGCTGCTGTGGATAAGCAGAAGCATATTCACGCACTGATGCAGTTAATGAAGCTTGCAGGCTCACAAACCGCAAGAGATCAAATAACAGCCGCTGATTCTATCAAAGATATATATAAAATTATTCAGTCGTATTCCAAAGACTAACCAGGTAAGATTTCAATTTCACCAAGGAGGGGCCTGATGAGCGATTTGTATTTTGATACTCCTGTGATTCTTTTAGATATGGACGGGGGATCCAAAGAAGAAGTATTGCGGACAATGGCACAAAATTTAGTGAACAACAAACTGGTAAAACAAAGCTTTGTTGAAGCGGTGATCCAGAGAGAGAATGAATATGCTACCGGCCTGCCGACAGGCGACATTGCAGTTGCCATTCCTCATACAGATGTAGAGCATGTACAGCAAAAAGCAATCAGTGTAGGAATACTGAAGGAGCCTGTGGACTTTATCGTCATGGGAGACGACACGGAAACGGTTCCGGTCAAGATTGTATTTATGCTTGCCATGGATGAGGCTCATTCTCAGCTGAAGCTGCTGCAGCAGCTTATGCAGGTATTCCAGGATCAGAGTGTTTTAAATGAACTTGTCAGCACGTCTGATGAAAAACAGATCAAGCATATCATGGAAGAAAAATTGGATGCGTTATCCCTTAAAGGAGGTGAAAAATAATGGCAAAAAAACAAGTACTAGTAGCATGCGGAGCAGGCGTGGCAACTTCCACAGTTGTTAACGGCGCTATTGAAGATATGGCTAAAGAACACAAACTATCCGTGGACCTTAAACAAATTAAAATAGCTGAAGTAGAAAGCTATGTTGATACTGCTGATTTACTGGTAACGACAGCTACGATCAAAAAGGAATATCCGTTTCCAGTAATCAATGCACGTTCCTTCCTGACAGGTATCGGTATGGAAGATACGAAACAGGAAATTCTGGATGAATTGAAAAAATAACAGTGCTCCGGTTTCCTGTTTTAAAAGGGAAGCCGGGCTCATTATTACAGGTATGAGGGGGAAGTGGCATGCAAGGATTTGTAGATCTTGTGCAGGGATTTTTAGATCTCGGGGCAACAGTAATTTTACCAGTGGTTATCTTTTTGCTCGGTTTGTTATTCGGGCAGAAGCCGGGAAAAGCCTTCCGGTCCGGCTTAACGATTGGGGTAGCATTTGTAGGTATATTTCTTGTAGTTGACCTGCTGGTTAATAACTTAGGCCCGGCAGCGCAGGGAATGGTTGATCGATTAGGAGTCAACCTGGACGTAATTGACGTCGGCTGGCCGGCGACATCATCTATTGCCTGGGCTTCTACGGCAGTAGCAGCCTTTATTATTCCGTTAGGCTTGCTTGTGAACGTTGTTATGCTTCTGACAAAGACAACCAAAACAATGAACGTGGATATCTGGAACTTTTGGCATTATACATTTATGGCTGCTGTAGTATACACCGTATCCGGCAGTATCATTCAAGGACTTATCGCTGCAGTAATCTTCCAAATTGTAACCTTAAAAATCGCTGACTGGACCGCGCCAATGGTGAGTGATTTCTATGAGCTCCCCGGCGTATCGATTGCTACAGGAAGTACCGTTTCATACGCACCAGGTATTTTTCTTGTGAAAGGCCTGCAGAAAATTCCTGGAATTAACCGGTTGAATGCAGATCCGGACAGCATTCAGAGAAGGTTCGGTGTGTTCGGTGAATCCATCTTTATCGGGCTGTTCCTCGGTGTTGCAATTGGGGCCCTGGCTGGGTACAGCGTAGGTGAAGTAATTGAAATCGGCATGGCTATGGCTGCTGTTATGGTTCTGATGCCGCGGATGGTTAAGATTTTGATGGAAGGCTTAATGCCTGTATCAGAGTCAGCCAGAAACTGGTTGAACAAACACTTCAGCAACAAAGAAATTTATATCGGTCTGGATGCGGCCGTTCTTTTGGGACATCCATCAGTTATTGCTACTGCATTGATCCTCGTGCCGATTACGGTCGTACTGGCAGTATTTCTGCCTGGTAACGCTCTGCTTCCGTTTGGTGACCTTGCAACTATTCCATTTGTTGTTGCATTTATCGTCGGAGCAGCTAGAGGTAACATTATACACTCTGTGCTGGTAGGTACCGTGATGATCGCCCTTTCACTATACATGGCTACAGATATCGCCAACGTATTTACAACAATGGCTCAAAACGCTGATTTCGACATGCCGGAGGATTCCGCACGAATTTCAAGTATTGACCAGGGCGGAAACCTGATCAACTGGCTCATCTGGAGATTCTTCGAACTGTTTAACTAATTCCCCTCTCAGGCAAAACATGCATGAAAATTAACACATCGGGAGGAAAAGAATATGAAAGCATTGGTGAAAACCGATTTAGAGCACGGAAGTATCGAAGTACAGGACAAAAAGGAGCCGACGCCCGGGAAGGACCAGGTGAAAATCGAAGTAAAATATGCCGGGGTCTGCGGCACTGATATTCATGCCTATGAAGGTCATTATAAAGTTAATGCGCCGGTCACGCTTGGCCATGAATTTGCCGGTGAAGTCGTAGAAGTCGGTGAAGGAGTCAGTGATTTTAAGCCCGGGGACCGGGTCACCTCCGAAACGACATTTTATATCTGCGGCGAGTGCCGGTATTGCCGGGCTGGCGACTACAACTTATGCAGCTGGCGCAAAGGGCTTGGCAATCAGTACGACGGAGCCTTTGCCAAGTATTTAATCGCCCGGAAAGCGAGTCTCCACCACCTCCCTGAAAACGTCGATTATCAGTCGGCGTCGATGACAGAACCGCTAGCCTGCACACACCACGCGGTAGCTAAAACAGAGATCTCGGACGGAGACATTGCGGTCGTTATCGGCCCGGGGCCGATTGGCCTGTTTACTGCCCAGGTGGCGCAGAGCAGGGGAGCCAAAGTTATTATTACTGGGCTTACCAATGATAAAGTGCGTCTGGAAAAAGCGAGAGAGCTTGGAATTGATTACGTTGTGAATTCGCAGGAAGAAGATCTTCATGAATTCGTCAACAGCGTAACTGATGGCTACGGGGCAGACATCGTTTTCGAATGCTCAGGAGCTGTTCCAGCGGCCAAGCAGGCGATTAGCCTGCTGCGAAAAAAAGGTCAATACGCTCAGGTGGGTATTTTCACAACACCGGATATTCAATTTGATTTTGATAAAGTAATTCAAAAGGAAATTCGTGTGGTCGGCAGCCGAAGCCAGAAGCCCGCGGACTGGGAGCCTTCCCTTGAACTGATGAACAGTGGGCTTGTGAATGCCCGGGCAATGGTCACTCATGAATTTGACATCACACAATGGGACCAGGCCTACCAAAAAATTAAAGACGGAGAAGCTATTAAAGTACTGCTTACGCCTGTGGATTAGTACCTGGTGGGAATATGCAGGTACTAATGTATGGAAAGGCAGGGAGCCTGGAAAAGGAAGAGCTCCCTGTCCGCCGTCAAAGGCGAAAAATACTCAGCGAAAAAGCATCAGGGAGGAAAACTATGACAGAATTAATGCTTGATTTTATGTTGGGACCAATGCGTGCGATCGGTGAATTTTATTACGACTACCAAATGATTTTTAACCCGATTATTGTTGGTGCGGCGTTAATAAAAATTTTGTTTGGAAAGAAAAAAGTAAAAAACGAATCAGCGAATTCAGAATCGTAATATCGTTACTTTTGAAGGGAGAAGAGCATGAAAAGTCTAAAACTTTACGGGCAGCAGGACCTTCGGTTCGAAGAGGCGTCAAAGCCGGCGGCTGAAAACGCTGATGACGTTGTTATTAAAGTCAAAGCTGCAGGTCTTTGCGGCTCCGACATTTCCCGCTACAAAAAGCTGGGCCCTTACGTAGAAGGAATGATCTTTGGCCACGAGTTCGCAGGAGAGGTCGTGGAGACCGGTCCCGGTGTATCAGGGATACAGCAGGGGGACCGCGTGGCAGGATGTCCAACGTTTCGGTGCGGGAAGTGTCTGAGCTGTCAGAAAGGAGAGCTTTCACGCTGTGAAAATCTGACTGTGATCGGTGCCCGTCACCCGGGCTCCTATGCTGAATACGTCAAACTTCCCGCCGAAAATGTTCTGCCGCTGCCCAGTCAGGTGGATTATGATACAGCTGCCCTCGTGGAGCCAGCAGCTGTAGTGGCTCATGGTTTTTACCGTACGAGTATCCAGCCCGGAGCGGAAGTAGCCGTAATGGGATGCGGAAGCATTGGCCTTTTGGCAGTTCAGTGGGCGAAAATATTTGGGGCGAAAAAGGTGTATGCGATTGATATCGATGATGTAAAGCTGCAAACTGCCGGGGAAGTAGGCGCGGATGTATTGATCAATTCGAGTCAGCGCCCGGCTCATGAGCAGGTGCAGGAGCACACAGGAGGATACGGGGTGGATCTTGCAGTGGAATCTGCAGGAGCACCTGCGACGTCTGCGCAGGTGCTTGCTCTTCCAAAGAAGGGCGGCGAGGTCGTATTTATGGGCATCCCGTACGCAGATATTACGATTGAACGTTTTTATTTCGAGCGTATTGTGCGTAATGAATTGCGGATACTCGGCTCCTGGAACGCGATATCGTCACCGTTTCCCGGAAAGGAATGGACCTCCGCGCTTCATTATATGAGTACCGGCCAGATCAATGTAAAGCCGATGATCTCACATACGCCAGGGCTGTCGGATGGACCGGGAACCTTTGATGATTTAATCAACGGAAAAGGAAATTATGTAAAGGTTGTTTTTCATCCCGAAAAATAACAAACAGGCTCAGGCATAAATGCCAGCGTACCCATGGTAAGAGTATAAAGAACAAATAACCAGCAGGCCGCTTCTCCGGGGATTCTTCCGGGAAAGGCCTGCTGGTTATATTTTATTGTTCTTCTTCCGGGAGGCGGGCAAGTAAAACGTCACAATCGGCCCGGTGCACGATTCCTTCCGAGACGCTTCCAAGGAAAAATCGCTCTGTAGTATTTAAACCGGAAGCGCCAACGATGATAAGGTCGGCTTTATACTTTTTAGCCAAATCTTCCGCTATAACGACCTTGGGAGCACCATGATGAAGCTCAGCTTCTACATGTTCGATCCCTGCCTTCACTGCTTTTTCCCGGTATTCTTCGAGCATTTTTTCCGAATAGCTTTCCATTTCGATAAACAGCCCGGTGTCATGCTGCTCCATGGAAGTGAGTACAACTGAATCAATTACATGGGTGATCAGCACGGCTGCATTTTCTTCAATTGCCAGGGCAATTCCTTTGTTAAAGGCGTGCTCTGCTTCTTTAGAGCCGTCAATGGCAATGATAATCCTTTTGTAGTCACTGTCTGAATCCTTTTTCCGGACGACGAGCACATCGCATTTAGCATTGCGCACGATCCCTGTAGAAACACTTCCCATAATGAATCGTCCAACTGTACCTGCCCCGGAGGCGCCGGTAATGATCAAGTCTGTGTCATAATCCGGGGCGAGATCTTTAGTGATGATGGTTTTTGGTACGCCGGTCTCCATGATGGTCTGAATATCAATGCCAGCCCCTTCAGCTTCTGCTTTGTACAAGTCTAAAAGTACTTTTCCCTGTTCTCCCGCAGTTTCCATAATGGTTGGTATATATTGAATCAGGCGGTTCAAGGTTCTGTACTCCACGACATGGGCGACCGTCAGCCGGCTTTGATGTTTCCTGGCGAGTGAGAGACTGCGGCGGAATGCCTGCATGGATTCATCCGAGCTGTCTACAGCTGTGAGAATATTCTGGTAATGTTTGATCATGATAACGCCCCGCTTTCTTTACAGAAGTAGATTTGTCGAGCACGAAATGACCTAAAACAAAAGCGTAATATTTCTCTATCTATGTCTATTATGAAACATATAGGCGAAGAACTCCACTGTATAATTTGGCAAAAAAAGTACAATAGAAAAACTGAAGATAATGCTATAATGGAGAGAGAACGAAGATAGGTGGGCTTACGGAAGCAAAAATTATTTCCGGAAGCACCTGGTTTTGACGATGATGGATAGGGGGCAGGCAAAATGGAAAAAAGGTACAATCGTATTTTAGTGGCAACAGATGGCTCCGTGGAAGCTGAATTTGCATTAAAAAAAGGTATTGCACTCGCCAAAGCTTATGATTGTTCGTTGGGGATCTGCTACATTATTGACTATAACCATTACAGCCAGGCCCGGCTTCATACTACAGATTTATTACAGGCCTCAAAGGAAAAAGGGGAAGAAATTATCGCTTCCTCCAGAGAGGAAGCCGAAAATGCAGGACTGAGGGATATAACCGTATTTTTAGAAAACGGCTCTCCTAAAACTACTATTCCAAAAGATATAGCGAAAAAATTTAAAGCGGATCTGATTCTCTGCGGGGCTTCAGGAATAGGAACATTTGAAAGATTTATTGTTGGAAGCGTTTCCGCAGGTATTGTGCGGAATGCAGAATGTGACGCCTGGGTAGTTAGAAATAAACGCGATATTGAAAAATATAATAGCATTCTGATCGCAGTAGATGACTCAGAAATGTCAGCCAATGCCTTTCGTGCCGGTCTGGCGATGGCAGAGGAGGAAGAAGCAAAAGCTGTGGTTACCCACGTTATTCACACACCACTCGTATCGTCAGTAGAGCAGTCCAGGAGCAACGTCATTGAAATATTTAAGAAAAACGGCAGAAATCTGCTTGAGATATACCGGGAGCTTGCATTAAAAAGCAACGTTCCCAACGTTTCATTTGCTTTGGAGTACGGTTCACCCAAAATGGTGATTCCAAAGGATGCTGCAGAAAAATACGAGGCAGACTTAATCGTCTCCGGCGCCTCCGGGGTCAGCAGTGCAGAGCGTCTACTGCTTGGAAGCGTTGGGGAAAGCATTGTCCGCAGAGCGGAGTGCGACGTACTCGTTGTCAGAAATGAACACATTTAAAATGTTTCCCGAATTGAATTTGCCAGTGAAGCTTGCTTATAACACAGGAAACCCCGGCTGCCGTCCAGCCGGGGTTTTTAATGGAAGCTGCTAATAAGCAGAAACGTATGCCATTACTCGTAGGTGTGTTTTACCGTAGGAAGAAGCCCGGCCTTTTCAAGAAGTGGTTCCGGCGCTAAAAAAGTAACAGTAACTACACCGGGATGTCTTCCAATCTCGATAGAGCCTGTAATGGTTGCTCTATTCATAATTTCAGGCACGGTGACACCCAGCGCTTTGGCTGCCCGGGCCATTCCGTTTTCCGTCGCTTCGTTCAGGCTCGCTCCGCTGCCAATAAAAGATATTGGGTGAGCCTCTTCGAGTTCAGTAACCCCCCATTGCTGGGCAAGCTCGAGGGCTTCTTTCTTTTCCTGCCCGCTAAAAGGCTTGGCCGTATAGGGAAGGTCTTCAATCAGGGGGAGCAGTACCGGGCCGTCTAATTTTACTTCTTTTAAAACATCGGCCTGAAGATGTACAATGCCGGAAACATCAGTAGTGTGGCCGGCAATTTCCCCATCTCCCTGCATGGCATGCATGTCACCAAGATAGATGACGCCTCCAGGGACTTTAACCGGGCAGATTAATACAGCTCCGGCCCGGACACGGCTGATATCAAGGTGCCCGTCTGTTCGTTCTTCCAGTTGTTCTTTAGTAATAGCGTACTCATGGGGAGCATCGATCAATGCCTGTCCGAAGTCCCCAGCATTATGGGAATCAGGCAGAGCGCGTGATGGAGTAGTGCCGAGCTGGCCTAAAAAAGGTCTGGTTCTGGCTGCTGCACCAATAATGTCATGAGGCGCAAAGGTTACTACTGGGTTTTGAATCGAATTTTCGGGAGTGTTCATGTAATTCTTTCCGTCTACGGCAATTTTTTCAGCCGCTTCCTGTGAAAGGGTGAGCCCAATCGACTTATTATCGTTGAAAGCCATAGTATAGGCGTTTGTAAATACAAACGGAGTGATATCCTGGTTACAGTTGGCGCACCGGACCGCCTCCTGGCCAATGCCCTTAATCACTGTTTTTGGGTGCATTTGCTCGCAGCCCGGGCACTGCACAGCAACGAATGGATCACCGACAAACCGGCCGTCTACCGCTTTGTCATTGCCGGAGGCTGTAGCCTGAGAGGTGATTTCAATAGATTTGATCCGGATAGCAACAGCGTCGCCGACTTCTGCGCCCTCGACATACACCGGCTTTGTTACTTCATGTCCGCCGGGCAGGGGTGATCATCGGCCCCCAGCATCCGGGGGTGGTATTGGCTACAATCCGGCCACCATCCTTAACCTTATATTCCATCTCAAGAGCCGGGTCCAGCATGCCATCTGTAAATGTATTAACATATACGGTTTGCTTTGCCTCCATATCTATTCACTCCCTATGTTAGAATATTCTAACTTTAACACGGAAGAGGGGATTAGCCCAGCTGACGGTCTTCTTCTTAATAAAAAACCGGGCTCCATAAGGAGGCCCGGCAAAAGCTTTCTTATTCTCTTACGTTGTGAATCCATGCTTTGTCCTGATCCATCATTTTCTTCGCTGCTGCAATCGTCAGAAACTGGATGACGATGATCGGCAGCCCCATCAGGCCAGAAAGAACTTCGAGCGGAGGAAGGCCTCCGATTCTCATTAAGATCAAGGCCAGCGTAGTGATGATGACAGCTACCAAAATACGAAGAAATTTAGAAGGCTCATTTTTACTCATATCTTCGGTGCTTGCATACGCTGAGATAGTATAAGTGGTAGAGTCAAGTGTCGTTGTTAAGAAGATCAATGCGACAACCATAAAGATGACCAACGCAAGACCAGCGAGTGGAAGTGTAGTCAAAATTTGCGGAATAGCTGCCATATTGCCCTGATTCTCCACAATACTCAGCACGTCGAGGTTTCCATTTAAAAATCTGTCTACACCAAGTCCGCCGAGAACTCCCGTAGCTGCCCAGGAGATAATCGTTGGAGCCGCTAGATACGTCAAAATCATTTCTTTGACCGTACGGCCCTGGGAAATTTTCGCGGCAAATACGCTGTGCAGCATAGCCCATGTAGCATTATAGGCGAACCAGAATACAGTGTTACCCTTTATATAACTGGCCTCACCGGAAGAAAGGGCTTCAGTATAAAAGGAAATGTTAATGTAGTTAGTCATAAGAAAGCCGAGGCTGCCTGTGAAATAATTTAAGATAAATATTCCCGGTCCGGCTATCATAATAAACAGAGCGAATATCCCCGCTAAGTACATATTAAACGTACTCAGGCGTTTGATCCCCTTTTCAATGCCGAGATAGGCGCTTACAGAAAACATGAACACCCAAACGAGTGTCACAATCAGCGTAAGGCCAAAGCTTATTTCGATTCCAAGCAGCTCTGCGAGGTTGTTGGTAATGATCGGAGACCCGAGTCCAAGCGTTACTGCAGCACCTGCCAGAATACTGATCAGGAAAATTACATCCAAAAATTTACCGCCAATGCCGTCAGTGAATCGATCACCAAAAAGTACGCGGCACGCTTCGGAAATTCGCATCAACGGACGTTTGCGCACATGAAGAATGTACGCCATTGCCGGCGCCGCCATAACGAAAATAGCAAATGTCTGAAAGCTCCAAAGGAACATGCTGTAGGAGTTCCCCCACATGAGCGCCTCGGTGGAACCAACTTCCACGCCGTTTGGCGGGTCGCTTGCTACGGAGGTCCACTGCACCATTCCGGTACGCATAATAGTGGAGCCGAGCCCCATAGCAATGAGAATCGAGGCGTACTCAAATAGAGAAAAACGAGGTTTTGATAATGGATCTCCAAGCACGACTTTTCCATATTTGGAAAAAGAAAAATAAAGTCCGGCAGCAAGAAGAATTATACCGTACCAGAGATACCCCCAAGTAAATACTTCTACAATGGAATCAAAAATTCCATTTAAAATTTCCATGCTGCGTGTTTCGTATAACGCAAGCGGTATACAGATGGCAATAATGATTAAAAGAGCCGGTACAAAAATACTGTAATCAATCAGCTTTAATTTTGACTGCTGATTGTCCTTCTGTTCACTCATTGATATCCCCCTTTTTATTTTGTCTTTTCATGATGGCTGTGAAAATTAAGAAACGCAGGAAACTACAAGCAATAAATCACAATATATCCATATGAAAAATATCAATAATCCTCTCCTTCCTCAAAAAACAGCCGAATAAACTAAAACATGAATATTATTTGCGCATTTAATGTCAAAAAAATAGCAGCGCGGGACGAGCGCTGCTTGAAAAAACTATTATTAAATCGATCCGAGAAAAAAGAGAAGAGCGGTAATACAGCAGGTGTTTACGACAACGAACAGGGCCTGCCGCCATTTTTTATGAAATATTTGTTCATAGTAAAAGTAATGGATCACAAAAACACTCACCAGGGAGATGTAGGCTGGGATATGCAGAAATCCCGTAAGAGCAAAGAAGCAGCCGACAGACAGCAGAAGGACTGGAAATTCCACTGCTGCTGCCATTATGATCCATGGCATCGTCATCTTCGTATTCACCGCCACCCTCCATTCTACTGAATTTTCTTTTATTGTAAGGCAGCATGCACTGAAGGAGGATAGGACCATATATATAATTTTTTACAAAGATAACAATACCTGTTGGTTAATAAAGAAAAACTAAGTCTGGAGTCCTGCTTCAAAGATTCTCATCAAGGGAACATAAACAGAAAGAATTAAAATAAAAGGAGCGGGTACCGATGGCAGCAATAAAACCTTTTCTTATGTTTCAGGGGAACGCAGAAGAAGCACTTAATTATTATTCGAGCCTGCTTGATGAAGCAAAAATTGTGAGCTTGAGCCGGTATGGGCCGCACGAATCCGGGGAAGAAGGAAATGTTATGCAGGCCGTACTTTCTCTTCAGGGGCAGGAATTCATATGCATGGACAGTAACGTGAAGCACGATTTTACATTCACACCCTCCTTTTCGCTTTTTGTTAACTGTGAATCCGACCAGGAGATTGAGTACTTGTACAATCATCTTTCCGAGGGCGGTAAAAAGCTGATGGCTTTAAAGGATTATGGGTTCAGTAAACGCTTCGCCTGGATTCAGGATAAATTTAATGTCTCCTGGCAGCTGAACCTGCCTTCTGATTAACAAAGGTCTGAATAAATTTATGCTTTGAAATATTTTTTCTGTTTTTCATTTAGTGATTGTAGATGAATACAGCAGCCATTATAATTGAAATATCAGCATAGCCAGTACCTCTGGCATTTTTTGAAAGCGCATACAATTAATGTTTATTGTAATACAGTTTATGCCATCAGCAGAAAGCAGGAGAGCCAGAAATGAAAGAAAAAATTCAGAATGAATTGCAAACAGTACTGGATGGGCTGCCGGAAATGAAGTTTTCAACGCGTGAAGAAATCAGAAACAGCCGTGTATTGACAAAACAGGCCTTTGAAGGGGAAGCTCCCATCAGCCGGAGTAAAGTAAGAGTCACAGACAAACATATCCCCGGCCATGAGGAAGGGCAGAATATACGGGTTCGCATATATGAGCCGGTCATGCCGGTAAAAACAATTTCTCCAGGCTTATACTGGATTCATGGAGGGGGATATTTGAGCGGTACCCCGGAGATGAATGATGAGTTGTGCGAAAGGTTTGTGCTCGAAGCAGGATGTGTAGTTATCTCTGTGGCGTACCGGCTTGCCCCGGAGCATCCTTATCCCGCCGGAGTGGAGGACTGCTATACAGGGCTTAAGTGGGTGGCAGAGCACGCTGGTGAGCTCGGTATAGACGCAGAGCGCATTGGAGTAGCAGGGCACAGTGCCGGCGGGGGACTGACAGCAGCTATATCCTTGATGGCAAGAGACAGGGGCGGCCCGGAAGTAGCTTTCCAGATGCCGCTTTGCCCGATGCTTGATTATAGAAATATTACTGTTTCCAGCCAGGAAATTACGGATACTAGGGTATGGAATTATTATTCAAACCAGGCGGCATGGCAAGCCTATCTCGGCGATCTTACTGAGGACGTGCCTGCATACGCTTCTCCAGCCCAGGCAGAGGATTTTTCCGGCCTTCCACCTACCTATACTATGGTGGGGAGTGCGGATCCGTTTCGGGATGAAACGATAGAATATATCTCGCGGTTAAGCCAGTCCGGCGTAAAGGCAGAATTTCACCTGTATCCAGGGTGCTTTCACGGCTTTGAAGGCATTGCGCCGCAGGCAGAAGTCAGCCAGCGGGCCGTAAAAGGGTATGTAGATGCTTTAAAAAGAAATTTATAAAGCAGTAATGAAGTAATAGACGGCAGAAATTTTTATTAACGCTCCGGTTTCTTTGAAATAAAGAAACCGGAGCGTTTTTATTAATGAGTCCGATTATTAAATACATTTATTTCTAATATTGTTAATGATAAAGTTTTGTAAAAGGAGGCAATGTAATGTTGGGAATTAAAATTAAAGAAGATAAAGAAAATATTGTAATCAAGTGGATGTTTTCTAAAATAAAAATACCCAAAAATACTATTACAAACCTTTATTTTGACAACACGTACAGTGGGACAGAAGCTGATGCTGTAAGAATTGGTGTCCCGGGAGGTACTATGCGTCAGCTTTTTATTGAAACGACAGGAAAAAATTATGTGCTGTTCACTTATAATGAAAGACAGTATGCCCGCAGAATTCAGAAGATGATCGAAGATAATAAATATACTGTCTGACAGCCCGAAGCCTCCTGACACCTGCAGGGGGCTTTATTGTGTGAACAGCACCAGATGGGTGCCTGTGACAGGCTGAAGCGTAAAATTAGTTCCTTAGTAGAAGATTAAAAGCCTTCAGGAAAGGTAATGATATTAATAAGGCCAAAAATTAAAAGGGAAAATCCGTCACGGTGAAAAACACTCATCAATAAGGAGATGTTACTCGTGTTAGTTCTTCCTGGGCGAATAGTAAATATCCGCATTCCATTGGATAAACAGGCTTCGGGGGAGAAGAAAGACGGCAAATACACCTTTGGGTTTCGATTTCCACAATGGCAGGGTAAAGGACGGTATGCTAACGGCGTAAAAAAACGGGCACGCATGATTTTCTATGTAAAAGATGAAGATGACCAACTGATATTTCAATATCCGATTACAGAAATTCAGCGGGAGGATCACTGCGTAATTTCGACAAGATATGAAAAACGCATTCCTGAAGAATTTCAAAAAGAAATCCGGCAGATTATCATCCATTTTGTGTGAACAAAATCCAATAATATATTCTCGGACGAGAGAAATGAAAAGAGGGATTGCATTGGCTAAAAACGACCAATCATCAGAAGAACAGGCAAATGTTGTTATTACGAATGAAAATGGTGAAGATGAAGAAGTAGATCTTTACATGATGAGTGTGAAAGATATCAAGGCTCTTGCTGAAGAAAGCGGCCTCGAATTATCTTCCACCAAAAAAGAGGATATGATTAACGAAATCATGGAAGAAGTAGAAAGTGGAGACAGCGGAGAAGACCAGGGGTCGGAGGACGAAGAAAACGAAGAAAATCAGGACCAGGAAGAAAGCGACGAAGAGCTTCCTGAGGAAGAAGAACAGGAAGAGCCGAGCAGCGAAAATGAGGAGGAGAATTCCTCATCTGAAGAAAAAGATCAGGACCAGGCAAACGTCGTTATTACGAATGAAGATGGCGAAGATGAGGAAATTGATTTATATATGCAGAGTATAGAAGACATTCAGGCTCTTGCAGAAGAGAGCGGCCTGGAGCTCTCCTCTACAGATAAAAAAGGAATGATTGATGAAATCATGGCCGAGGTTAACAGCGGTGAAAGCGAGGACCAGCCCGAAGAAAATACAGACGGGGCTTCTGGAGAACAAGAGCAGGAACCAGCGGACAGTGAGGAAGATGCGGATGAAGATTCTTCTGAAGCGGGTAGCAGTGAAGAAGAAGCGTCAGGTGAAGAAGAACAGGAAGAGCCGGCTGCAGAAGACGACGATGCGGAAGAAAACGAAGAAGCAGACTCTTCGCAGGAGCAGGAGAATTCATCAGAAGACAACGAAGAAAAAGCAGAAGAAAACAATGGTGAAGTGGAACAGGAAGAACCGGCAGCCGAAGAAGACAACGCAGAAGAAGGTTCGTCGTTCATTTCCGAAGAAGCAACCAGCCAGCTTGTCGAAGATGTAAAGCATTCGCTGATTGACGAATTAAAAGATGATTTATATGAAGATGTAAAGCAGGAATTAGTGCAGCAGCTGCATGATGAATTGATCGGTGATTCAAAAAGTGACCTGTTGAATGAAATTAAGTCTGAGGTCATGGAAAGTGTCAAAAAAGACTTGAACAGTGCACTCGCAAAAGATGAATCTGCATAAAAAAGGCCCGTCTCCGGGCTTTTTTTATGCTTATAAACATGGAA
This sequence comes from Marinococcus sp. LNSP9103-4, assembly GCF_056034345.1. NCBI lineage: Bacteria > Bacillati > Bacillota > Bacilli > Caryophanales > Bacillaceae > Marinococcus > Marinococcus sp. LNSP9103-4. The sequence goes on from NZ_JBQLIA010000036.1 coordinate 16,555, forward strand.
GAGAAGGCTGCCATGTTTAATCTTCCGGACTAAAAGGAAATGCCTATTCTGTGGTTAAAATAGATGTTCATCAATCTTACCAGACATCTTCGTTTAGCTTAAAATACCAAGGAGGCTTCACTAATGAGCAGATTTACGATTCCAAGAGACATCTATTTTGAAGACAACGCGCTTGAAGTACTGCGCACATTTGAAGGAAAAAAAGCTACGCTCGTTATTGGCGGCGGCTCTGTGAAAAAAAACGGCAATTTAGACCGCATTCAGGAGCACCTTGCTGCAGCAGATATTGAAACTGAAGTTCTTGAAGGATATAATACGGAGCCAACCGCAAAAATGGTCAAAGAAGGAGCAGAAGAAATGCGTTCCTTTGCACCTGACTGGATTATAGGCATCGGCGGCGGTTCCGCGATGGACGCTGCTAAAGCGATGTGGCTGTTTTATGAACACCCTGAGCTTTCCTTTGAAGATGCAACAAAACCTTTTGAATTGCCGCGTCTCCGCCAAAAGGCGAAATTTGCCGGTATTCCTACGACAAGCGGCAGTGGTTCTGAAGTTTCCAATCTTTCAGTAGTGGCAGACGAAAAAACAAACGTTAAGTATCCACTTGCAGACTTTGGTCTGACGCCGGATATAGCTATTATTGATCCAGTGATGGTGGAAGATCTGCCGAAGCATATTGCCGCTTACACGGGTATGGATGCTTTTACCCATACGATCGAATCTTACGTAGCCAAGCCGCGGACTTTGTATACTAACATTCTTGCTCTCGGCGGTGCTGAAGTGATTAAAGATAATTTGAAAGCATCGTATAATGGCGACCACGAAGCCGGAAAGCAGATGCACAGCATCCAGGCGATGGCCGGGATGGCGTTTGCGAACGCGGTGCTTGGCAATGTGCACAGCCTTGCTCATAAAAGCGGGCCTACATTCGATATTCCGCACGGTTATGCCAACGCGATTTATCTCCCGTATGTTATTGAGTTCAACCGTGCAGTGGTAGAAGACCGCTATGCAGAAATTGCACGCCGTCTGCATCTAGAAGGACAGACAGATAAAGAATTGACAGATTCGCTTATAGAGTATATTTTTGAACTCAATAAAGATTTAGGATTGGCTGTTACGCTTGAAGAATTCGGTGTCCCTGAAAAGGACTTCGAGGAGCACCTGGATACAATGGCTCAAAATGCACTAAGCGATCCATGTACCGGCACCAATCCAAGGGAAACATCCTTCGAGCAGATGAAGGACTTGTTCAAGGCTTCATATTACGGAAAAGAAGCTCTGGTAAAAGGCTGAGTATAAAAGGAAAAAGATAAACCGGAAACCCCGATTGCTTCGGGGTTTTTCCTTTGTACTGCTCCTGTAGCAGAGATCAGGAGAAGGAGAGATGTATTATGCCGAAAGAACAAAAGCTCGGGGCAGCCGACCGGCAGTATAAAGAACCGCCCGAGGTGGTGCAGGCGTTTGGTGAAAATGGACGTAACCACTTAAGCAAGGAATTCAAGGCACAGTTTCTGCTGGCAATTCTGGCAGGGTCATTTATGACCTTCGGGGCGGTTTTTTCAATTCTCCTTGCAACAGGTGTAGAAGCGAAGGGGCTGTACTATCTGCTTTCGGGGCTTGGTTTTACAGCGGCTTATGTTATGGTGTTTTTATCAGGTGCTGTATTATTTACAGAAATCAATATTCTGCTCCCGAGTTACTTATTTCGAAAGCCCAGCGTCTATTTTATGCCTATTGCAAGGTTTTGGTTCGCGACATACATCGGAAACATGGTCGGGGCGCTATTCGTTGCCGCAGTTATTCAGCTTTCCGGGTCCTTGACGCCGGAATTTTACGGAGAACTGCAAGTATATTTATCGGACAAAATGAAATTCAAAGAGTCCGGCGGCATCGGCTGGTTCCAGGTTGTTTTATCCGGTATTCTGGCTAACTGGTTAATCGGCATGGCATCGTTTCTTACTACAGCCGCGAGAGACGTTACAGGAAAAGTAGTGGCAACTGCGCTTCCAGTCATTTTATTTGTTGCCGGTAATTTTCAGCACAGCGCCGCGAACATGGGCTACTTCAGTATGGGCGTATTTTCAGATACTGAGCATGCCTGGTACGAATACCTGCTTTTTAACTTAATTCCTGCAAGTATTGGTAACCTAATCGGCGGTGCACTCCTGGTTTCTCTGCTGTTCTTATTTGCCTACCGGGAAGAGCTTCGCGATGGTGACGGCATTGAATAGAAAAAAACTGCTCCTGAAAAGGGGCAGTTTTTTTATGGAATACTACTTTTCGTTAAAGGAAGTCTTTTGCGGGGAATGTGAAGGCATCAGTCTGTCGAGAAGGTATCCGGCGGCTGCACCGATAATCGCAGGCATCACCCAGCCAAGCCCCTGCTCAAAAAATGGCGAGGTCTGAAGAATGCTTGTGACAGCAGGGGCGGAGACCCCTACACTTGAAAGCCCTTCGTAAAGCGCGAAGATTCCTGTAAAGGTAATCGAGAGCTGATACATTAGGGAGCCTTCACCAATAATAGGTCTGAGAAGCGAAAGTACAATGAGCACAATAGCGAGCGGGTAAATAAATACAAGTAAAGGCACTGCGATGCTTAAAATTAAAGACAAGCCTAAATTAGTGACCAGCATCCCGATGACTGTAAAAAAGACGACAAACGATTTATAGGCGACACGAGGCATGACGCTGTGAAAAAATTCAGAGCAGGCCGTTATCAGGCCGACGCTGGTGGTCAGGCAGGCAAGCAGAACGATCAGTCCAAAAAAGAAGCTGCCGGATGGGCCAAAAAGCATGGCTGCGGCTGGTTCAAGAATACCGGCCCCGTCCGTAATTCCCTCCTGCTGTGACATCCGGGCGCCAATCCACCCGAGCGAAACATAGACGATAGAAAGACCAATTCCAGCTACTATAGTAGCTATTGCGGCGCCTGACATCAGTTCACGCTTAGAGGATGCTCCGTGCGTACGCAAGCTGTTAACAATAACCATTCCGAAGGCAAGAGCGCCGAGAGCATCCATCGTCAAGTATCCTTCAAGAAATCCTCCAATAAAAGGAGAACTATTATAAGGGGCCTCGGCTGAAGAAGGATTCGTATCGAAAATAAAAAATGCCCGTACAAATAAAACAGCTAAAGTAACAAATAGAATAGGCGTCAGCCACTGGCCCAGGCGATCGACTATCTTTTCGGGGTTTAAGCTCAGCCAAAGGGTAACCGCGAAAAAAAGTAAGGAAAAAAGTAAAAGTGTCCACCAGGCTCCGATACCTGCAGCCGGAACGAAGCCGATCTCATAGGCTACGTTAGCAGCTCTTGGGATACCGTATAATGCTCCGATGGATAGATAAATCAGCGCGGCAAACATCAGGCCAAACATGGGGTGAACTCTGCTGCCCATGCTGATAAGTCCGTATCGTGCCTGCACAACAGCCATAATGGCAAGGATGGGAAGAAGCACTCCCGTAAAGAGGAATCCAAGGATTGCAGGTGTGAAATTGTCTCCTGCAGAATAGCCGAGAAATGGCGGGAAAATTAAATTTCCAGCTCCGAAAAATAACGAGAAAAGCATAAAGCCAATAAAAAGAACACGCGACTTTTTCATCCTGCACCTCCTGAACGTAAGTAATATCGCCACACAACGCAAAAAACCCGTTCCCAGAAAGGAAACGAGTCAAATTCTTAAGAGAGTCCTTGAAATACCATGCTGTACTGGATCATCTTGTGAGAAAATGACTATATAATGAAAAGCATTATGTAAGGTTAATAATCATTCTATAATGTAACGCGGATCTGACTGAAAGTAAACCGTCAGCGTGCATTAAGACAAATAAAAAAATGTAAACGGATACGCGGAAATGCTGGGAAAAAGACAAAGAAAAAATCGATTTTTTAATAATTTCAAGTGTACATCATAGGTGAAAGGGTATATATTCATAGGTCCAATATCACTTGGAGGGGAGAACTATGGGGAAAGGTATAAACTGGGTTAAAAACCATCAGTTTTGTTCTACAGTTGAAGAGCATGATGACATTGTTATTCTGGAAGTGCCTTATACAGCAAGCAATGAGCAGTGGGACGAAATACAGGAAATTATTAATGTTCTTCATGATCACGGATATGTAGAAGGTCAGACAAAGCGTATCGATCAACTGCAGATTGAACTTGTAGGTTTTAAAATTCCATGGAGCCAGCAAAGAATGAATTCCGGGTAAAATAAGTAACAAAAATAACCATTTGATGAATAAAAGATTAAAGAAATTACGTTTACGTTACAAGTGAATAATAAAACACAAAAATCATATTTGGGTTGATATGATAGTGTTTAATTAATTATTTCGGAGAAAAGAGGTCTGCAGTTTGCGAAACCCAATTGTATTAATGATGGTAATGGGTCTTTCTATGTTTTACGTTGTTGTGCCGTTTATGAGTATTGAGCAAATGCCGACCATGCTGACAGGTGTGCAGCAGATTATGAAATCCATTACCTCCATCAGTTTTTTATAATATACGTGCCATACAGGCCTCTCTGCTTATCTGCAGGAGGCTTTTTATCATTTAAAAAAGAAAGAAGCACTCATTTAAATAAAATGTCAAAAAACACAAGGAGTAAGGTCTGTGCCGACATTTATTTTTGGTCATAAAAGTCCAGATACCGATGCAATTGCTTCACCTATCGCCTACGCGTATTTAAAAAAGAGGCTGGGCGAAGAGGTCCAGGCGGGAAGACTGGGAGAAATAAATAACGAAACCACTTATGCGCTCGAATACTTTAAACAGAAAAAACCGCAATTAATTCGCGGGCTTAAAGAAGACACACCGGTAATACTAATGGATCACAACGAACGACAGCAAAGCATTAATGACCTGGAAAGCTTTCGTATTAAAGAAATAATTGACCATCATAAAATTGCGAATATCGAAACGAAAGAACCGATATACTTTCGAACGGAGCCGGTAGGATGTACAGCGACAATCGTATACCAGTTGTACAGGGAAAACAGAGTTGAGATACCGGAAAAAGAAGCGGGGTTGATGCTTTCAGCTATTATTTCCGATACCCTGTTATTTCAATCCCCAACTACTGCTTTAAAAGACAGGCAGGCTGCGAAAGAACTGGCAACAGCTGCCGGGGTAGAGATAAAAACATATGGACTCAGCCTTTTAAAGGCAGGTACAGACTGGAGTACGACGAATGATACTGATTTAATACAGACCGACATGAAAGATTTTGATATGAACGGCTTGAAGGTACGTATTGCTCAAGTGAATACGGTAGGCGCTGCAGCAATATTAAACCGGGGTGAAGGGCTGCTTGCAAAAATGGAGCAGGCTGTGCAGGCAGAAGCATTGGATCTTTATATATTAATGATCACTGATGTACTGCAGGCGGACTCCACCCTTCTTGCGGCCGGCACAATGAAAGATAAAGCCGGAGAGGCGTTCGGGAAAAAGCTGCAGAACGGGATGGTGGAGCTTCCAGGAGTGGTATCACGGAAAAAACAGGTAGTTCCGGGCCTGCATCAGAGCATATAGTATAAAGCCTCTTATCAAACGAAAAGCAGCCCCCCCTTGTGAACTGTAACCTATAAAATGGACAGGAAATAAAAAGAGTCTAAGCTGTTAACAGATGATCCCGGTATTGGACCGGG
>NZ_JBQLIA010000037.1:0-19957 GCF_056034345.1 Marinococcus sp. LNSP9103-4
ACGACCACAGCCCGGTGGAATTCCGGACGGTGGCCGCATAGGTGTTTTTTCTTGTCTCATTTCGCTGGGTCAGTTCATTTGCCGGGGCGGTTTTTTATGTTGATTTGCATATGCGTATCTTTTCCGCGTCTGTATAGAAAGATGAAATATTTTCTACTTTTTAAAAATATGGCATTTTTTCTTATGTTAAGCTACTTTTGACACGGTAAAATAGTATATAATGGAAAATAGATAATAACGGTTAGAAGGGATATTATTATGGTAAAACAGTATCAGAAAACCTTTATTGCAAATATTAAAAAGCAGTATGAATACTTAGAACATAAGCGGTACAAAGATTTTGACGAAATGTACAGATGGCTTCACACGATCAAAGGCACCGGAGCCACCATCGGGCTGGGACGGGCAGCTGAAATGGCGGAGGAAGCGATGCGGGCGCTCGATACAGAAGCTCCCGCAGAAGCCCGGAAGATGTATGCCGAAAAAATCATGAACGTGCTTGGGGAGGAAGGCGAGCCAGAGAAACTTTCCATTTCCTATGACAATTCCGAAGAAGAATCTTCTTTTGTGCTTCTCGGGCATACAGAGCTTTACGTTTTGTATGAAGTGAAGGAGCAGCTTGAGATGCTTGGCCATCACGTGCTGCTTGCTTCTGATCGAAGAAAGCTTATGGAAAAAATAGAGGAATTCCATCCGGAAATGGTTCTTCTCTCGGAAGATTTGGCCGTACGGGGAGAGAAAACGATTATTGAACGTATTAAAGATGCAGCGAGAGATGCTCTGCTCCCTGTCGTTGTATTCTGCAGTGGCGGAATAGATAGAGAGAGAGCAGATAAACTTTATGAAGACGGGGCTTCCTTTGTGATCAAACCGCCATATTCCACGGTTGAAATGGTGCAGGTCATTCACCGCCACCTGGAGTGGCAGGCTCCGATGAAAGAAGCGCTGACGGTGGACGAGTTGACGAGAGCCTATAACCGTAAAATGCTCGAAATGGAGGAAGGGCGACTGTGGGCGGAGTTTAAACGGAGCGGTAAGCCTTTTTCTGTAGCACTGACGGATATTGATCACTTCAAGCAGATTAATGACAGCTACGGACACGATGAAGGGGATCAGGTGCTCAAATGGTTTGTCAGCCACATGCTCTCCCGGAAACGTCCGAGCGATCACCTGATCCGCCTGGGCGGGGACGAATTTTTGTTCATTTTCCAGCAGACATTTTCGGAGGAAACAGAAAAAATCATGAAGCGCCTGCAGCAGTCCTTTGCCGACTTCGTCTCAGAGCGACGCCTGCCGTACCGGCTCGGGTTTACGGCGGGAACGTCTACCGCCACTACTAATCACGCTTCTCTGCAGGAGCTGATCAATGAAGCAGATGCAGCCATGCTTGAAGCAAAGGATTCGGGCCGGAACGCCGTGGTTTCCTATTCTGGTGAAACAACTATCGATCTTCCTTACATAAATGTATTTATTATTGACGATGATGAAGCGATGGCTTCCTTTGTCGCTGACCAGTTTCATCAGTTAAACATAGCGAGGTACCGGATAAGGACAAAGTATTTCCCTTCTGGAGAATCATTTTTTGAAAAAGAAAACTATGAACGCGGACAGCGGTACTTTGTCGTGCTGGACGTTACTATGCCCGGCATGGACGGGTTTGAAGTGCTTGAAAAACTTCGGGGAAAGTATCCGTCGAGCAACATGATCGTATTAATGCTCACAGGCAACCGGAACGAGGGGGATATTGTTCATGCGCTTGAGCTTGGAGCGGACGATTATTTGATGAAGCCTTTTCGAAAGGAAGAGCTGGTCGCACGTGCGAAGCGATTAATTCAGCGGGTGCTGTAAACAGAAAGGCGGAAAGAAATGTACAAAATACTGGTAGCTGATGATGCGGAAGTACTTCGAATGCTTGTGGTGGATACGTTGGAGGACGAAGAAGAATACACAATTGACGAAGCAAAGGATGGAAAGGAAGCCTATGAAAAAGCAAGTACTGCTTCCTATGACCTTTTAATTATCGATAACATGATGCCTGAGTATAACGGAGTGGAAGTTGTTTCTATGCTCCGGAAAGACGGCAGGCTTGAAAACATGAAAACATTAATGATTACTGCAAAGTCTCAGGACAAAGACGAAGAAGAAGCGAGAAAAGCAGGCGTGATGGAGTTTGTATCCAAGCCGTTCAGCCCGGCTCTGCTTATCACAATTGTGGAGGATTTATTAGATGCTTAACTACATAAAGAAACGTCTCCACCGTAGGTTTAGTATTATTTTTCTATTAGTACTAACGCTTGCTGCCGCCGGGGGTATATGGCAGCATGCCTACATGAGTTCCAATCAGCAGGAGCTTGAGAACGAGTCCAGGCAGTGGCGGGATACGCAGAATGTTCTGGCGGATCTGGAGTTTTATACCCAGCAGATTATTATTGCCGGTCGTGGCTACCTCGCTTTTGGGGATGAAAGTGAAAGAGAAGATTTAGAAAGAAACTTAAGCGCCGCGAGGACGCAGCTTGAGGAATACAGGAGCCTGAACAAAGCAGAAACTGATTTGGTCGCTCAGACGGAACAGTTTCTCGATGACTATGAAAACGAATGGCTTCCACAGCTGACTGAAGCGGTAGAATCCGGGCGTACGACTATTGAAAACCGCGCGCAGGTCAGTTCCCAGGTCGGGGCCCTCGTCAACAGCTTATCGAGTGGACACGATCAGGCAGAGGCAGAGAGGATGAGTGTGAACGATCAATACTTCGAGGTAAACGAGAATTCGCATTTTGCTTATCTGCTGTATCTGATTGCAATACTGATAGCGCTTGGTGCTGTTGTTTGGCTGCTTCTGCGGAAAATTACCGGTCCTCTGGTCGAAATGAAGGACGCTGCGGCAAGGGTGGGAGGCGGCGAAGAAATATTGGTCTCAGACACCCACCGCAGCGATGAAATAGGAGAGCTGAGCCGTTCCTTTAATGTCATGGCAGCAAGTATTCAGCAGAATCAAAACGCGATTATGGACCGGAACGAAGAGCTTGTTACCCAGCAGAATGAGCTGCAGGAGCAGCAGGAATACCTGCGGACATTAAACGAGTTAAATGAAACGTTCAGCGGCTCGATGGGAAAGCAGGCATTAATGGAACAGCTGCTTGCCAAAATGTACGATCTGTTTCATTTCGAAAAGGGAATGGTGGCAGCGATGGAGCCTTTCTGGCAGGCTGCCTGGTACGGGGTAAGTGAAGAAGAAAAACAGCATTTCGAAGATCATTCTGAAGGGAGCCCGCTTGCTTTAATCGCAGACACGAAAAATGTTCATGTCACCGAACGGAAAACAAGAGCCGGGGAAGAAGGATTGAGCGGCGTAGAAACGACAGTGTACGAAATGTATCTGCCGGTGTTCAGCAGTAAAAAAGAAATGATTGGCGCAGCGGTATTCACCAGGACCGGACAAAGCTTTTCGGAGCAGGAGCGCGAGACGATGCGCGGCATTCTCCGTCAGGCTTCCATTTCCTTCAGCCGTATTCTTCTGTTTGAGGAAACGGAGGAGGAGCGATTTTTGTATCAGCGTATTATCGACAGTGTTGATGAAGGGATCCAGTATATCAACGAAAATGGAGAGCTTGAGCATGCGAATCATTGGACGTGGAGTATGATTAATACGGGGGTTCAAAATGAGAAACAAACCCTCCCGTTTTCGGAATGGACGTCAGGGTGGATCAAGCAAATTGATGAAGACTGCCGGGGAAAAGTGGAAAACTATTTTAAAGCTTTTATCGGTGGCGTAGACTCTCCAGACTACAGTATCGAATATAAAATTACGTCAGAGAGCGGCGTGAACGTTTACGAGCTATATGGACGAAATGTGCAGATGGAATCCGAAGAAAAGGGAACTATCTTTGTTCACCGCAACCGGACTAAGGAATTTGAGCTTGATCAGATGAAATCAGATCTTGTCAGCACTGTAAGTCATGAACTCAGGACGCCGCTGTCGAGTATTTTAGGCTTTGCGGAGCTTCTTCTCGTCAAAGATTTAAAGCCGGCCCGTCAAAAAAAATATATAGAAACCATTCACCGGGAAGGGGAAAGGCTAACTTCGTTAATTAATGATTTTCTCGATCTGCAGCGGATGGAGTCCGGCCGTCAGGAATACGGCATGGAAGAAGTTGATATCAGCAGCCTAATGCTTGAGGTCGTGGATACCTTTGAACCGAACCAGCCGGACCACACGTTTGTTGTAAAGGACCGGCTTCAGTATGGACGAATCTATGCAGATAAAAGTAAAATCGTGCAGGGCGTCACCAATATTATTGGCAATGCAGTAAAATTCTCCCCAGACGGCGGCGAGGTAAAAATTGAGCTTGCCAATGAGCAGGATATGGTGAGAGTAAAAATAACAGACGAAGGTCTTGGGATTCCGGAAAAAGAGCTTCCCCGTCTTTTCGGAAAGTTTCACCGTATTAATGATGAAGAGCGGAGGAAAATCCGCGGCACCGGTCTCGGGCTTGCCGTAACGAAGCAAATTGTTGAAGACCACAAAGGCAGAATAGAGGTTGATTCGATAGAAGGGGAAGGCAGCAGCTTCTGCTTATTTTTCCCAATCTCAGGAGTCGATTTCGATATTGAAGAACTGCCGGAAGAAAGTGATCTTCACTCGGTGCTTATACTCGAGGACGACCGGAGCCTGGGAATGCTTCTCTCAGAAGAACTTCGCCACGCCAAATACGAAGTAGTGCACTACTTCAATCCTTACAAAGCGCTTAATGCATTAAAACGGGGACTGCGGCCGGAGGTTTTTGTGGTGGATCTGATGCTTGGAGAAGAAATGGATGGATGGGATTTTATTGAACAGCTGAAATCCTTCCGTCATACCGAAGACGTGCCAATTATTATTTCCTCGGCTTTGCACGAGGATAAGGAGCGAATGGCCCGTATGGACGTCCGGCATTACCTGACTAAGCCGTATCCTCCAAACAGCTTATCCCAACAGGTGCGCCGTATCATTGAGCAGGCAGATAGCCAGGGGGAAGTGTATGTTCCTTCCTTTAATGAAGTGTAACGTCTGTGCCGGTGTGTTAGTCTGAAAGAAGAGAAGGAGTGATGATGCTTTGGGTAACAAGGGATTCAGCAGGGAGCGCCTCCTCCAGACCATTGAGGAAAGCAGGGGTTTTCCGTCGATTGACCCCGAGATTTTGGCCAGCCGCCTGGAGGAACTGGCGGCTGTGGGCCGCACGGAAGAGGGCGGCATTACACGTTATGTCTATACAGAAGAGGAGCAGCAGGCAAAAAATCTTTTTCGTTCCTGGATGGAGGAAGCGGGCCTGAGTGTACGGGAGGACGGTGTAGGAAACATTTACGGGCTATGGGAGTCAGGTCGGGCCGGGGCCCCGATTATCCTTACCGGATCTCATCTCGACACTGTAAAAAACGGCGGTGCTTTTGACGGGGCTCTCGGCTGTGTATCGAGCCTGATGGCCGTAGAAGCATTGAAGGCCGAAGGAGCCGAATTGGACTGTTCAATAGAAATTGCTGTTTTCGTCGATGAGGAAGGGGCACGTTTTGGGAGCGGGATGCTCGGAAGCCGGGCGGCCGTTGGCGATATCTCAAAGGATGATTTTTTTCAAATGCGTGATGATGAGGGAGTGACGGCGGCGGAGGCGATGAAGCTGATGGATTATTCGCCGAACAAGCCCGAGAAAAATATTTATCCGCGTGAACGGCTGCGGGCATATTTAGAGCTGCATGTGGAGCAGGGAAAACAGCTCGAACAGCAGGAGGCGGGTATCGGGGTGGTAGAAGGAATCGCCGGCCCTTCCTGGCTTGACGTTCATTTTTGGGGAGAAACGGATCACGCCGGTAACACTCCGATGAACATCAGGAAAGACGCAGCTGCTGCAGCAGCAGAATTTATTCTGTATCTGGAACAGCTTCCGGCTATGCACAGTGACACCGCAGTAGCTACCGTAGGGAGGCTTTCGCTTGAGCCGAACGGTTCAAACGTAATTGCCGGAGAGGCCCGGCTGACAGCGGATATCCGTGACCTCGACGAAGAAGTCCGGGATCAAATGATCAGCCTGGCGCGAAGCGAAGCAGAAAAAATAGCCGGTCGCCGCGGGCTTACTGTTTCTCATGAAGTGGCCTTCAGAGTAAAACCTGTGCCGGTACCGGAATGGATCCGGCGTTCGATTGAGGAGGCCTCCCGGAGCATCGGCTTAGCTACAGAATCCCTCGTATCGGGTGCTAGCCATGACGCTATGATGTTTGGAGCCTACGTGCCATTTGGCCTGCTGTTTGTGCCGAGCTTTGAAGGCAAAAGCCACACACCGGAAGAGTTTACTGAATTAAAGGACTGCGTAAACGGTGTTGCAGTCCTAAAAGAGACCATACGAACGATAGGCACAGAAAAGGGACGATAAATAAGCGAATGAAGCGGGGAATGAAATTCTGCTTCGTTCGTTTTTTTTAGAAAGAACCTGTTATACTGGAAGCATAGAAGTAAAGAAATAAGGAGCAGCGACACGAATGGCTAAACAGAAAAATAAACAGACGTTTTACGTACAGGAAGAAGAAACAGTGGAAGAGTGTCTCACCCGGATTGCTGCAGAAGGTTTTATGCCGGTGCGCAGAATGGAAAAGCCTGTATTTGAAGAGCAGACCATTAACGGAGAAACACAGTATGTGCCGGTGAGGCAGGAAATCAGTTTTGAAGCAAAAAAGAAATAAACGAACGTTTAATCCAAGTTTATTCTAATCGTTCGAATTTTGATTGACAGATAATATAACAACTTGTTAAGCTGTAACACGTAAGCAAGAAAAGCAGAACGATGACAATCCTCATATACTTTCGGGAATAAGGCTCGAGCGTCTCTACCCGGCAACCGTAAATTGCTGGACTATGAGGAGAATGATCAAACGAAGCCTTTATCTGAAATAGTGGAAGCTTCGGCTTGAATTTTTCTTCTATAGTAGAGCATATACGTTCACGAGACCTTCCCCGGAGTGCGGAAGACTATCCTTTTTTAGGGATGGATCTGGCACCGGGGCTTCTTTATGTCAAAAAGCACGTGAGGAAAAAGCAAAGGGGTGGAGCAAGTGGAACCGCAGGTAGGAGTAGTAATGGGCAGTACTTCCGACTGGGACACAATGCAGAAGGCATGCGAGGTGCTCGATGAGCTCGGAGTACCGTTTGAAAAGAACATTGTATCCGCCCACCGGACGCCGGATTATATGTTTGAGTACGCGGCAGAGGCAAGAGAACGAGGAATAAAAGTGATTATTGCCGGTGCCGGGGGAGCAGCTCATCTCCCGGGTATGATAGCGGCGAAAACGACGCTGCCGGTCATCGGGGTCCCGGTTCAGTCCAAGGCTTTAAGCGGATGGGATTCGCTTTTATCCATCGCTCAGATGCCCGGCGGTGTGCCGGTAGCAACTGTGGCCATCGGAACGTCTGGAGCGACAAATGCCGGACTTCTGGCCGCTCAGATGATTTCAGCCTTTGATGAAAAGCTGGCAGATAAGCTGCAGCAGCGTAGAGAGCAAATGCGTGAGCAGGTCATGCAGTCAGGAGATGAATTATGGGGAAAGTAATGAAACCCGGACAGACAATCGGAATACTTGGAGGAGGACAGCTCGGACGGATGATGGCGTTTGCGGCCAAGCCAATGGGCTACCGTGTGGCCGTTCTTGAACCAAAAACAGACTCGCCCGCCGGACAGGTGGCAGATGTTGAAATTGAAGCATCTTATGACGACCGTGCCGGGGCGGACAAAATGGCAGAAGCGTGTGATGTATTAACCTATGAATTTGAAAATATTGACGCAGAGACAGCCAGGCATCTGGAAAATACTCTTTATCTTCCGCAGGGCAGCCAGCTGCTTCATACGGCGCAGCACCGCCTTCGTGAAAAACAGACCATTGAAGCAGCGAATATTAAAGTAGCTCCGTACCATCAGGTGACCTCCCGCGAAGAGCTATCGGCAGCGGTAAAAGAGATTGGTGTGCCGAGCGTGCTGAAAACATGCCGTGGCGGTTACGACGGCAAGGGACAGGTAGTGTTAAAAGCAGCAGAAGATGCAGAAGCAGCGTTTGAAGCCCTTGGGGGAAGCGAAGGCAAAGAGCTCGTACTTGAAGCGTGGATTCCGTTCCAAAAAGAAATTTCCTGCATTGTCACCCGGAGCGTGCACGGGGAGACCAGCGTGTTTCCGGTCGGAGAAAATATCCATGTTAATAATGTTCTGCACCAGACCATTGTACCGGCAAGAATATCGCGTTTTGTGAATGAAGAAGCTATCGGTATTGCCCACCGGCTTGCCGAACATGTGGATCTTGTCGGCACCCTGGCAGTGGAAATGTTTGTTACAGATGATGAAACAGTGTATGTAAACGAAGTGGCGCCGAGGCCGCACAACTCCGGTCACTATACGATTGAGGCATGTGAAACCTCCCAGTTTGAACAGCACATCCGCGCTGTCTGCGGTCTTCCACTTGGACCCGCTGGACTGAAGCAGCCGGTGGTTATGACCAACATTCTCGGTGAACACGTCGAAGCGGTAACTGCGCATATGGAAGAGTGGAGCAAGGACCATGTGCATCTGTACGGCAAGGATGAAGCCAAGCCCGGCCGGAAAATGGGGCACTGGACGGTGCTCCGCGAGGATCTTCAGGACGCGCTTGATAGGTCCACGGACGTTTGGAAGCAGTACATAGAGAGTTAATTATTAAAGAGAAGAGTGGAGGAACCTGATTATGATCGATCGTTACACACGCCCGGAAATGGGTGCCATCTGGACCGAAGAGAACCGCTTTAACGCCTGGCTCGAGGTCGAAATCTGCGCCTGCGAAGCCTGGTCGGAGCTTGGGGACATTCCAAAGGAAGACGTGAAAAAAATAAGAGACAATGCTTCCTTTAACATCGAACGGATCCAGGAGATTGAAGAGGAAACACGTCATGACGTTGTGGCATTCACCCGGGCGGTGTCGGAGACGCTCGGCGATGAGCGCAAATGGGTTCATTACGGCCTGACCTCCACCGACGTTGTGGACACCGCTCTTTCCTACCTGATTAAGCAGGCCAACGATATTTTGCGCTCAGATTTGGAGCAGTTTCTCGAAATTTTAAAAAACAAAGCAAAAGAGCATAAGCATACGATTATGATGGGACGCACCCACGGTGTGCACGCAGAACCCACTACCTTCGGCATCAAGCTTGCGCTCTGGTATCAGGAAATGAAGCGCAATCTCGAACGTTTTGACGCAGCGGCCGAAGGCATCCGCGTTGGGAAGCTTTCGGGAGCGGTTGGAACGTTTGCCAACATCCCGCCGGCTATTGAAGAGTCAGTCTGCCGGAAGCTCGGCCTGCAGGCAGCGCCGGTATCGACGCAGACGCTGCAGCGGGACCGTCACGCAGATTACATGAGCACTCTCGCTTTAACTGCCACGTCGATTGAAAAAATGGCTGTCGAAATCCGCAGCCTGCAAAAAAGTGAAACCCGGGAAGTAGAAGAGTTCTTCGCCAAAGGGCAGAAGGGTTCGTCAGCGATGCCGCATAAACGAAATCCGATCGGTTCGGAAAACATGACCGGCCTGGCCAGGGTCATCCGCGGCCATATGCTTACCGCTTATGAGAATGTGCCGCTCTGGCATGAACGAGATATTTCCCACTCCTCGGCCGAACGAATTATTATTCCGGACGCTACCACGGCGCTTAATTATATGCTGAACCGCTTCGGCAATATCGTGAAAAACCTGACAGTATTTGAAGACAACATGAAAGCAAACATGGATAAAACGCTCGGCCTTGTCTTCTCGCAGCGCGTGCTGCTCACACTGATCAACAAAGGCATGGTGCGCGAGGAAGCGTATGACACGGTTCAGCCAAAAGCGATGGAGGCTTGGGAAAAAGGCATCCCATTCCGGGAGCTTGTAGAAAATGAACCGGCCATCACGAATGTTTTAAGCAGTGAAGAAATCGAGGACTGCTTTGACCACCGTCATCACATGAAGGAAGTCGATACGATCTTCGCCCGTGCCAGCATCGAATAATAAGGGATAGTCCAAAGGAGGAGCCTGCGATGGAAAAACGCGCTCTATTGTATGAAGGAAAAGCCAAAAAACTGTATGAAACAGACGTGGAAAATACGCTCTGGGTAGAATACAAAGACGATGCCACCGCGTTTAACGGGGAGAAAAAAGAAGTGCTGGTTGGGAAGGGCAAGCTGAATAATGAAATTTCTTCCCTGCTGTTTCAAAAGCTTCATGAAGAAGGCATAAATAACCACTTCGTGGACCGGCTCTCTGAAACCGAACAGGCGGTCAGGAAGACGACGATTATCCCTCTTGAGGTTGTAGTACGTAATATTGTCGCCGGCAGTCTCCACCGCCGCACTGGTATCGGAGAAGGTACTGAAACCGACCAGCCGGTAGTGGAATTCTACTACAAGGATGACGAGCTTGGGGACCCGTTGATTAACGATGATCATATCCGGCTGCTGCAGGCCGCTTCTCCGTCGCAGGTTAAGGACATGAAGCAGATGGCCGAACATGTGAATAAAACGCTCTGGAAGCATTTCTCCGACCACGGCCTGCTGCTTGTTGATTTTAAAATTGAGTTTGGCACGACAGAGGACGGAAAGCTGCTTTTGTCCGATGAAATCTCTCCGGATACGTGCCGTCTGTGGGATAAAGAAACCCGCCAGAAGTTTGATAAAGATTTGTTCCGTTACGGGATTGGTTCTCTGCAGGAAGGCTATACCGAAATATTACAGCGATTAGGAGGAGCTGCACATGGTTAACGTTCAAGTGTATGTGACATTAAAAGAGGGAGTACTTGACCCGCAGGGAAGTACGATTGAAAATGCCCTGCAGACAATGGGGTACCATGAAGTCGCATCTGTTCAGACCGGCAAGTATATTGAGCTCGAAGTAGAGGAAGGAAGCAACCTTGAAGCCCGGATCGAAGAAATGTGTGAAAAGCTCCTGTCCAATCCGGTGATTGAAGATTACACGTATACGATCGGAAAGGGCGTGTCCTGATGAGGTTCGCGGTGATCGTGTTTCCAGGGTCCAACTGTGATGACGATATGTATTATGCAATCCAGGAAGGTCTCGGGGAGCCGGTGGATAAAGTCTGGTACACCGAAGAAAGCGTCGCGGATTATGACGGTATTCTTCTGCCCGGTGGATTTTCCTACGGAGACTACCTTCGTTCCGGGGCTATCGCCCGTTTTGCTCCGGTTATGGCGAGCGTCGTGGAGCAGGCGGAAAAAGGCAAGCCGGTTCTCGGCGTATGCAACGGATTTCAAGTGCTGCTTGAAGCAGGACTGCTTCCGGGAGCTATGCAGAGGAACCGGTCGCTGAAGTTTATCTGCCGCCCGGCCCGCCTCGCAGTGGCGAATCATAAAACCGGCTTTACCTCCGAATACGCAAGGGGCGAGCGAATTACGATCCCGGTGGCCCACGGCGAAGGAAACTACTATTGCGACGACGAGACCCTAAAGGATCTGCAGGCTAACAACCAGATTGTATTCACCTATGAAGATAATTTTAACGGTTCCAAAGAGGCAATTGCCGGCATTGTAAACAAACAGGGCAACGTGATGGGCATGATGCCGCACCCGGAACGAGCAACCGATCAGATTCTCGGCAGTGACGACGGATTGAAAATCTTTCAGTCAATATTGAAGCAATGGAGGAAATCCCATGTCCTTACTACTTGAGCCTTCCGCAGAGCAGATTGAACAGGAAAAAATCTATCAGGAAATGGGCGTTAAAGACGAAGAATTCGAAATGATTAAAAAAATTCTCGGGCGCCTGCCAAACTATACAGAAATTGGCCTGTTTTCAGTCATGTGGTCGGAGCACTGCAGCTATAAGCATTCCAAAGCCCAGCTGAAAAAATTTCCGACAGAGGGAGAGCGCGTGCTGCAGGGACCCGGGGAAGGCGCCGGCATCATCGACATCGGCGACGAGCAGGCAGTTGTATTTAAAATGGAAAGCCACAACCATCCGTCAGCGATTGAGCCTTACCAGGGTGCAGCCACCGGAGTAGGCGGTATTCTCCGGGACGTATTTTCAATGGGGGCGCGCCCGGTCGCCATTATGAATTCGCTTCGTTTTGGAGAACTCGTCAAGCCACGGGTGAAATATTTATTTGAAGAGGTTGTCGCCGGGATTGCCGGATACGGAAACTGCATCGGCGTGCCGACAGTCGGAGGCGAAGTGCAGTTTGACCCGAGCTATGAGGGCAACCCGCTCGTCAACGCAATGTGCGTCGGGCTCATTGATCATAAGGATATTCAGAAAGGTATTGCAAGCGGCGCCGGAAATACAGTTATTTATGTCGGTGCAAGCACCGGGAAAGACGGTATCCACGGAGCTACTTTTGCTTCGGAAGAAATCAGCGACGAATCGGAAAGCAAGCGTCCTTCCGTGCAGGTGGGAGATCCATTTATGGAAAAGCTGCTGCTTGAGGCATGCCTCGAACTCGTGAAGTGTGAATCGCTTGTCGGGATTCAGGACATGGGAGCGGCAGGGCTGACTTCTTCTTCAGCAGAAATGGCCAGCAAGGCGGGGTCAGGGATCGAAATGAACCTTGATACGGTACCGCAGCGGGAGCTCGACATGAGCCCATATGAAATGATGCTCTCCGAGTCCCAGGAGCGGATGCTTCTGGTCGTCAAGCAGGGAGAAGAGAAAGAAATTCATGATATCTGCAGCCGCTGGGGACTTCATTCAGCGGAAATCGGAAGTGTGATTGATGATCAGCGCCTTGTGCTCTGGCACGGCGGGGAGAAGGTGGCGGACGTCCCCGTGGATGCGCTGGCTGAAGACGCGCCGGTGTATTATCCTGAGTCGCGGGAACCCGAAGCATTCCGCAAACGCCAGCAGCAGGAAGCGTGGAGACCGGACGTGAATGATGCGAAGGAAACGCTCACGGACCTGTTAAAGCAGCCGACGGTCGCCAGCAAGGAATGGGTTTACGACCAGTATGATTACATGGTCCGCACCAACACAGCCGTATTGCCGGGATCTGACGCAGCGGTACTCCGCGTGCGTGGTAAAGACAAAGCGCTTGCGATGACGACTGACTGCAATGCACGCTACCTCGGACTTGATCCGGAGCAGGGCGGGAAAATCGTTATTGCAGAAGCATCCCGCAACATCATCTGCTCAGGCGGGCTTCCGCTCGGTCTGACTGACTGCCTGAACTACGGCAATCCGGAAAAACCGGAAATCTACTGGCAGTTTGAGAAGTCGATTGATGGAATGACTGAAGCATGCAAAACCCTTGAAACACCGGTTATCGGTGGCAATGTATCCCTCTACAACGAAACGCAGAACGGCGCGATCTATCCGACGCCGGTCGTTGGCATGGTAGGGCTGATTAAAGAGCTTGCCCATATTACCACCCAGGAGTTTAAGCAATCGGGAGATGCTGTATATATTATCGGTGAAGCAGGGGAAGACTTTGGCGGCAGCGAGATTCAGGAAATGCAGACCGGGTCTATTGACGGCCGGGCTCCGGAGCTTGATCTGGACACCGAGTACAGGCGACAGCGCGATGTGTTAAAGGCGATTCAGGAAGGACTGGTTCAGTCGGCGCATGACGTATCCGAAGGCGGTCTCGGCGTTGCCCTTGCGGAAAGCACATTTGGCACCGGACTCGGAGCGGAAGCAGTAATTGCCGGGGATGTTGTCAATGAATTGTTTGCTGAAACGCAGTCACGCTATGTGATTTCGGTAACACCGGAAAACCGGAAAGCCTTTGAACAGACAGTACCAGACGCAGGATACGCCGGCAGAGTGACAGAAGAAGCGACATTGCACTTATTCAAAGAATCGGGAGAGACGATTCTTCAAGCTTCTGCCAAGGAGTTGGAGAACGCCTGGAAAGGAGCTATTCCATGCTTGGTGAAATCAAAGGCTTAAACGAAGAATGTGGTGTGTTTGCTGTCTGGAATCACGAGGAGGCGGCACAGCTGACCTATTACGGGCTGCATAGTCTGCAGCACCGCGGCCAGGAGGGGGCAGGCATCGTCGTCAGCGACGGCGATAAACTGTCGAGCCACAAAGGACTCGGTCTTATTACGGAAGCCTTTAAAGAAGGAGACCTTGAACAGCTGCAGGGAAGCTCAGCTGTCGGACACGTACGCTACGCTACGGCAGGCGGCGGCGGTCTTGTGAACTGCCAGCCGCTGCTTTTTCAGTCACAGACGACGGGACTTGCGATTGCGCATAACGGAAACCTTGTGAATGCCAACCACGTGAAAGAGGAACTCGAGAGAAAAGGAAGCATTTTTCAATCCACCTCAGACACCGAGGTGCTTGCCCATTTGATCAAGAGAAGCGATGAAACCCGCTTTGAGGATCAGCTGAAGGACGCTCTCTCCTATATTGAAGGAGCATATGCTTTTGCAGTCATGACGGAGGACAAGCTGCTTTGTGCCATGGATCCGAACGGCCTCCGTCCGCTTACGATCGGAAAAATTGGAGACACGTACGTGGTCGCTTCGGAAACGTGTGCGTTCGACGTGATCGGCGCTGAGTACGTCCGGGACATGCAGCCGGGAGAGATTGTCAGCATTGACGACTCGGGCATGCGGTCAGAGCTGTTTTCAGCCTCTACGTCCCGGGCGATCTGCAGCCTGGAATATGTCTATTTTGCCCGTCCGGATTCCAATGTGGACAATATTAATGTGCATACGGCCAGAAAAAATCTTGGTAAAGAAATGGCTAAAGAAGCACCGGTGGAAGCGGACGTAGTGACCGGAGTGCCGGACTCTTCGATTTCCGCCGCTATCGGATATGCCGAAGCTACCGGCACGCCGTATGAACTTGGGCTGATCAAAAATCGGTATGTCGGCCGGACGTTCATCCAGCCTTCGCAGGCGCTGCGGGAGCAGGGTGTGAAAATGAAGCTTTCGGCCGTCCGCGGGGTCGTGGAAGGCAAAAGGGTTGTCATGGTGGATGATTCAATTGTCCGCGGAACGACAAGCAAACGGATCGTCCGCATGCTGAAAGATGCAGGAGCCACCGAAGTGCACGTACGCATTACGTCACCGCCGATTACGCACCCGTGCTTTTACGGAATAGATACGTCAACGAAAGCGGAATTGATTGCTTCGAATTACACCGTCGATGAAATGCGCGATCTAATGGAGGCGGATTCCCTCTCATTTATCAGCATTGAAGGCCTGCAGAACGGCATCGGCCGGGATAAGAGCGAGCCGAACTGCGGTCAGTGTCTCGCTTGCTTTACCGGCAAATACCCTACAGAAATTTATGACGATACGCTCCACCCGCACGATAAAATTATGAATGGTTAACAAAGGAGGGCCTACGGATGTCTGAAGCTTACAAGCGGGCCGGTGTAGACGTTGAAGCAGGATACCAGGCGGTAGAGCGGATGAAAAAACACATTGCCCGTACCGGCCGCCCGGAAGTGATGGGGGCTCTCGGCGGTTTTGGCGGTATGTTTGATATTTCCGGACTTCCTTACAAAGAGCCCGTGCTCATATCGGGCACAGACGGTGTCGGTACGAAATTAATGCTTGCTTTTCAAATGGATAAGCACGACACGATCGGCCAGGATGTAGTGGCGATGTGTGTAAATGATATCGCCGTCCAGGGGGCCGAGCCCCTCTATTTCCTGGACTATCTGGCCCTGGGAAAAGCAGACCCGGAAAAAATTGAGCAGATCGTGAAAGGTGTAGCAGATGGCTGTGCGCAGGCAGGCTGTGCCATTATCGGCGGAGAAACCGCCGAGATGCCGGGAATGTACAGCGAAGAAGAATATGATCTGGCCGGGTTTGCCGTAGGTGCGGCGGAGAAAGCGGATATTCTGGCTGAATCAAAAGCGGAACCCGGAGACGCAATTATCGGGGTGGCTTCCTCAGGCGTGCACAGTAACGGGTTTTCCCTTGTGCGAAAGGTTTTGTTTGAAGAGGGATTGTTTACGATGAACGACACGGTACCGCCGTTTCAGCGTCCGCTCGGGGAAGAGCTTCTCGAGCCAACGAAGATTTACGTGAATGCTGCGAAGGTAATTAAGCAGGCAGGAACAGCCAGAGGTATGGCTCATATTACCGGCGGCGGTTTTTTTGAAAATGTTCCGAGAATGCTTTCAGACGGCTGCGGCGCGATGTTTGACGTTAACAGCTGGCGACAGCCGGAGATTTTTCCCTTCATTCAAAACGAGGGTCATTTGTCTCCGGAGGATATGTTTGGCACCTTTAATATGGGCATCGGTTTAATGACGGTTGTACCAGCTGCGGAAAAAGAAAGCATGCTCGAGGCGCTGAAGCAGGCCGGGGAAGAGGCGTGGGCCATCGGGGAAGTGACTGATGGCGGCGGTGTGCAGGTGAAGGGGGCGACGTGCTGATGAAGCTCGCTTTATTTGCCTCTGGCACCGGCTCAAATGCCCGTTCATTGGTTCGTGCAGCCCGGGAGCAGAGGCTCGAAGCGGAATTTGTGCTGATTGTCTGTGACAAGCCTCACGCCCCGGTCGTTGCCTTTGCCGAAGAAGAAGACATTCCGGTGTTCGCTTTTTCGCCGAAGGAATACGAAAACAAGGCGGCGTTTGAAACTGAAATCGTAAAGGAATTATATGCTAAAGGGGCGGAGCGGATCGTGCTTGCAGGCTACATGCGGTTAATCGGCGATACGCTGCTTACGGAATACGGCGGGCGTATGATTAATGTTCATCCGTCACTGCTTCCGGCTTTTCCTGGAAAAGATGCCATCAGGCAGGCGTGGGATGCCGGAGTAAAAGTGACCGGGGTCACGGTTCATTATGTCGATGAAGGCATGGATACTGGAAGCATCATTGCGCAGGAGCCGCTGCATGTAAAAGAGACGGATTCGCTAGGGACACTCACAGCCGGTATCCAGGCTGTCGAACACCGGCTCTATCCGGAAATTGTCCAGCAGTGGATTGCCCGTCCCCTTAAAACAGTGCAAACCAATACGGAGGGAGCCAACCATTCATGAAACGAGCATTAATTAGTGTGTCAGATAAAGAGGGCATTGTTCCCCTGGCCAAAAGCCTCGAAAAGCAGGGAATTGAAATTATCTCCACAGGAGGAACGAGCCGCGTACTTGAGGAAAGTGGTGTGCAGATCACGGGTATTTCAGACGTTACCGGCTTTCCGGAAATACTTGACGGCCGGGTGAAGACGCTGCATCCGAACATACATAGCGGACTGCTTGCCCGCCGCAGCGATGATGCTCATACAGCCCAGCTGAAGGAGCACAGCATCGAACCGATTGACCTGGTGGTAGTAAATCTGTACCCGTTCAAAAAAACGATCGAAAACCCGGACAAGTCGTTTGAGGACGCCATTGAAAACATCGACATCGGCGGCCCGACGATGCTCAGGGCCGCGGCGAAAAACTTCGAAGACGTTACGGTCGTCGTGGATCCGGATGATTATGAGCTTGTGCTTACAGAATTAAACGACAGCGGAGCGGTGTCAGCTGAGACGAACAAAAAACTTGCGGCTAAGGTTTTCCGGCACACTGCCTCCTATGACGCGTTAATTGCGGATTATTTAACCCGGGAAGCCGGAGAAAAGCATCCCGAAATGTATACCGTGACGTATGAGAAAAAGCAGGATCTGCGCTACGGCGAAAATCCTCACCAGGAGGCAGCCTTTTACCGGGAGCCGATCGGGCCGCTCAGCTCGATTGCAAATGCTTTCCAGCTGCACGGCAAAGAGCTCTCCTACAACAATATTAATGATGCTGAAGCAGCGCTCAGCATGATCCGTGAGTTTACGCACCCGGCTTCGGTAGCCGTGAAGCATATGAATCCGTGTGGGGTCGCGATTGGGGAAACACTCGAAGAAGCTTACGACAAAACGTATGCCGCAGATCCAGTCTCGATATTCGGCGGCATTGTTGCGTTTAACGGTGAAGTGACTGAGGCCATCGCAGAGAAGCTCAAGGAAATATTCCTTGAAATTGTCATCGCCCCGAGTTTTTCTCAGGAAGCTCTTGATCTGCTGACGCAGAAGAAAAATATCCGTCTGCTGACGGTAACGCTCGAGGGATTTGCAGAGCCGCGTTCGCAGCTGACATCCATTCACGGCGGTCTGCTTGTGCAGGATGAGGATACCGGTGGATTTCTGGACGCAGACGTGCGGGTGGTAACGGAGCGGGAACCGACAGAGGCCGAATGGGAAGACCTGAAGCTCGCCTGGAAGGTAGTAAAGCATGTTAAATCCAACGCGATCGTATTGACGAAAAATGTTCAGACGATAGGCATTGGGGCCGGTCAGATGAACCGGGTCGGCTCGGCGGGGATTGCCATTGACCAGGCTGGGGAAGAAGCAGTGCACAGCGCACTTGGCTCCGACGCCTTTTTCCCGATGCAGGATACGGTGGAAACAGCCGGGGAAGCGGGGATTTCAGCGATTATTCAGCCGGGCGGCTCGATCCGGGACCAGGAGTCCATCGACCGGGCCAACGAGTTGGGAATCACTATGGTGTTTACCGGTATGCGCCATTTTAAGCATTAAAATCGGCAGAAAGGTCCGGGAAATGGCTTCCCGGGCTTTTATTTGAAACCAGTGAAGCATGAATATAACGGTTTTCGAACAGGAGGATGGCGATGAATGTCTTAGTAGTAGGAGCAGGCGGCCGGGAGCATGCCCTCGCTTATGCCTTTGCAAAAAGTGCGAGTGTGACCCGCGTGTATGCAGCACCGGGTAATGACGGTATGGAGAATTATGCGGAATGCGTGAACATAGCGGAAAGTGATCAGGAAAGCCTGGTTGCCTTCGCAAAGGAAAAGAAGGTGGAGCTGACCGTGATCGGGCCGGAAGCCCCGCTTTTGGCCGGGCTTGCCGACCGTTTTGAGCAGGAAGGGCTGCGTGTGTTTGGTCCGGGTGAGAAAGCAGCTATGATTGAAGGAAGTAAATCCTACGCGAAAGAAGTCATGGAACGCTATCATATTCCGACCGGCGCCTATGCTTCATTTTCAAAATATGAAGAAGCAGAGGCTTATGTACGCCGCCAGGGAGCGCCGATTGTTATTAAAGCAGACGGTCTGGCTGCCGGGAAAGGGGTCACCGTGGCGATGACCGAAGCCGAAGCGCTGCAGGCGCTCGAAGAAGTACTGAAAGACCACAAGTTCGGCGAAGCGGGAGCCGAAGTAGTCATTGAAGAATTTTTAGAGGGCGAAGAACTGTCTTTAATGGCTTTTGTACACGGTGAAACAGTCGTGCCAATGGTAGCTGCGCAGGATCATAAACGTGCATATGATAACGACGAAGGGCCCAATACCGGAGGAATGGGTGCTTACAGCCCCGTTCCTCAATTTACTCAAAAAGACATCGATGAAGCGGTGGAAAAAGTACTCCAGCCGGCAGCCTCCGGCCTGATGGAGGAAGGCGCGCCGTTCACCGGTGTCCTGTATGCCGGATTAATGATGACGTCTGCGGGACCGAAAGTGATTGAGTTTAATGCGAGGTTTGGTGACCCGGAGGCGCAGGTCGTGCTTCCGCGACTCGAATCGGATCTGGCGGAGCTTTTGGTAATCCTCCTCGACGGAGGCAGGCCGGAGCCAGTCTGGTCGGAAGAAGCGGTACTCGGAGTAGTGGCTGCTTCTAAAGGCTATCCGGGCACCTATGAAAAGAACTGTCCCATCCATCATGTGCCGGAAAGCCCTCTTCTTTTTTTCGCTGGAGTGGAAAAAAAGAACGGCGTTTATGTAAACAGCGGCGGCCGGGTGCTGCTGCTTTCAGAGAAAGCTGCGACCCTCGGGGAAGCGAAGGCGCAGGTATATGAAAAAATGAAGGAACTTGATACGGGTAATTTATTTTACCGCACCGATATTGGTTTCCGGGCTCTGCAATAATGAAAAGCAAAACTGTTTCTGCCGTCAGCAGAAACAGTTTTCAGATTGTTGAGAAACAAAATAAAAGCGTCATGTTTGTTCGTGGATCGTTCGATCCACGTTCTTTTTTGGCTGGTG
>NZ_JBQLIA010000038.1:0-18441 GCF_056034345.1 Marinococcus sp. LNSP9103-4
TCAGCGTTGATGATAGCCGGGGGTTCTCCCCCCGTGAAAGTAGATCGCTGCCGGGCGAGTTCAACCGTTTCCCTTTTCGGGGAAGCGGTTTTTTTATATTTTTTTCCTTTTTCTCTATGCTACAATAAACATACTAATCATTAGGAGGGAGAAAAGCTATATGGATATTGTGCCTATCGGGGATCATGCCTTAAGTGTGCAATTTGAAAATGTGATTTCTCCCTCCGTGAACCGAAAGGTCCACCGGCTGTATGAAGCTTTAACAAAAGAATGGCCGGAGGGGATGAGTGAGTGTGTTCCAGGCTACCGCGCATTGACTGTCTATTATAACCCCCTGCAAATACAGTACGAACGTCTTTACGAACTCATTTATAACGTATTTGAGCGTATGGACAGAGCATCGGAAGGTGCAATGAAAACCTACTATCTGCCGGTTTGTTATGACGTATCATTTGGACAGGATATCGAACGTCTTGCAGCAGATAACGAACTGTCTGTAGACGAAGTGGTGGAGCTGCACAGCAGTTCATCCTATTTTATTTATATGCTGGGCTTTACTCCGGGTTTTCCTTATCTCGGCGGGCTTGATGAACGACTTCATACTCCCCGCCTGGAAACACCAAGAGGAAAAGTGGAAGCCGGATCTGTTGGCATAGCCGACGCTCAGACAGGTGTGTATTCGATTGACAGTCCGGGAGGATGGAACATTATTGGTAAAACTCCGGTGCCTTTGTTCAATGCAGCGCACGATAAACCTGCGCTTCTAACCCCGGGCCATCTGCTCCGGTTTGAGCCTGTCGCATATAAGGAATACGCTGAAATTGAAAAATCTATCGGCCGTGGAGGGTACAGCATCCGTGTAGAAGAGGAGGGAGAGGTATGATCATTGATCTAAATTGTGACCTGGGGGAAAGTTACGGTATTTATACCCTGGGCATGGATCAGAAGGTGCTTCCTTTAGTGTCATCGGCGAACGTTGCCTGCGGAGGTCATGCGGGCGATTCGGCAGTGATGGCGCGTACAGTTGCTCTTGCCAAACAGTATGGTACGGCCGTCGGTGCCCACCCCGGCTTTTTGGATAAAGAAGGGTTTGGCCGCAGATACATAGCGATGGATGAAGAAGAAATTTATCAGCTTTGCCTCTATCAAATTGGGGCTCTCCATGCCTTCTGCTGTGCAGCGGACGTGCAGATGCAGCATGTAAAACCGCACGGGGCCTTATACAACGCTGCTCTTCGCGATCCCGCTGCTGCCAGCGGAGTGGCGCGGGCAGTGAAGGGTTTTAATGAAAATCTCCTTTTATTTGCCCCTGTTCATACAGAACTGCAGGCAGCAGGGGAAAGACAAGGCTTGAGGGTGGCAAAGGAAGTATTTGCGGATCGTACGTACACAGCTGAAGGCACATTGACCCCGAGAACAGAGAAAAATGCATTTATCTATGAACCTGAAGAGGCCGCCGCCCAGGTGCTCGAGGTCCTTCAAAAGGGAGCTGTTAAAGCAGTGGACGGCACAGTTGTATCTATGGAAGCAGATACCATATGTGTGCACGGGGATAACGAACAGGCGGTTCTGTTTATTCAACATTTAAGGGAGTGGTTGGAGTACCGGGGAGCATCGGTGCAGGCAGCGGGGGAATTTATATGAACAAAACGCCTGCCTGCACCGTACAAAAAGCAGGGCTCTTTACGACTATCCAGGATACAGGCCGGACCGGATACCAGCACCTCGGCGTACCGGTCTCCGGAGCCATGGATCTGTATGCGCTCCGGATGGGGAACATTCTCTGCGGCAACTATTTGTCCGCAGCCGGACTGGAGCTGACCTTAATGGGACCGACCCTTACGTTTCACGAGGAGACGGTTATTGCGGTTACAGGTGGAAACTTGCAGCCGGAAGTAAATAAAGAACCCATTCCAATGTGGGCAACGAGAAAAGTTTACGCAGGAGACGAACTGACCTTTAACGGCCCGGCACACGGAGCACGTGCCTACTTTTGTATTGCGGGAGGCCTGGAGGTACCAATCGTTTTAGGAAGCCGCTCGACATACACAAAAGCTGGCATAGGAGGAATGGAGGGCCGTGAGCTTGAAAGCGGCGATACCCTGTATCGCGGCAACGTAAGTGCTGCTCCAAAGCCCTTTGAACGCCGGCTCCCCCCAGCGAGTATTCCAGTTTATGAAAAACAACAGATGCTCCGGGTAGTGGCTGGTCCGGAATTTGATAAATTAACAGCGGAAGCTGGAAAGAGACTGCTCCGGGAAGCTTATGTGGTGACCCAGGAAGCTGATCGGATGGGTATCCGGCTCCAGGGTCCGGAAGTGTCTTTGCGTGGTACTGGGGATATTATATCGGACGGGGTGGCGTTTGGAACTATTCAGCTGGCATCAGACGGCCAGCCGATGATTTTAATGGCTGACCGGCAGACGACGGGAGGTTACGCCCGTGTGTTAAATGTCATCAGTGCCGATTTATCGAAAGCTGCCCAACTGCAGCCAAATGCTTCTGTGGTGTTTGAGCAGGTAACGCTTGAGGAAGCGCGAATCGCTTTCAGGCAGATGCATCGTTCGCTCGAAGACGTGTACTTTGCTGTGAATAATAAAAAATGGCGATAAAATATTTAAAAACCCCTTGTGCTCATTTATCCTGCGTGGTAAGATAATAATTGTCTTGTTGAGAGACACCATGCATAGTGCGGTGACAACAGCGAAGAGGATCCACCCGTTCCCATGCCGAACACGGAAGTTAAGCTCTTCAGCGTTGATGATAGCCGGGGGTTCTCCCCCCGTGAAAGTAGATCGTCGCCGCGCTATACCAAATCGCGGGATAGAGCAGTCTGGTAGCTCGTCGGGCTCATAACCCGGAGGTCGGAGGTTCAAATCCTCCTCCCGCAACCAATTATACTAATCCATTAAAGCCTTAAAGCCTTAAAGGCTTTTTTTTATGAAATAAATTGCAATAAATGAAGCCGGAAACCAAACTACTCTTTGTGCAGTACGCACAGAGGGTAGTTTTTGGATAAAAGCGAAGAGGTGCTTTTTTCGTTTACTGTACGCGATTGCAAGAATACGATAAACTAGCAGGAGACTATTATGAGAGATCATTGAGGAGCAGTTTATGCCAAACGATGAATTTGACTGGATTAATGAACGAAGGCCAACACGGACCTTCCAGGAACGGCTGGAAGTAGGAATAGGTGATGACGCGGCGGTGTACCGGCCGCTTGCGCATATGAATGAAATTGTCTGCGTGGATACGATGATTGAAGACGTGCATTTTCGAAAAGATACGATGAAACCATTCGATATCGGTTTTAAAGCGCTGGCTGCAAACATTAGCGACGTCGCTGCCATGGGAGGCGTGCCACATTTTTACGTGATATCGATTGCAATAACGCCTGGCTGGTCCGAAGAGGAATTAAACGAACTGTACCGGGGAATGAATGAACTGGGTGCACGCTATCAGATGGATATGATTGGCGGAGATACGGTATCCTCGCGTCGCGACTTAATGGTGAGTATTACGGTGATCGGTGCGGTGGAAGAAAAACAGCAGCTGCTACGAAGCTCTGCGGAACCTGATGATATTGTGTTTTTAACCGGACCGGTCGGTATGTCCGCTGCCGGACTCGAGCTTCTGCTCGAACGGACAAGGGACGGGGCATACTCTGAGCGGGAAAAAGCATTGATTGCCTATCATCAGCGGCCGGTGCCCCAGGTGGAGGCAGGACGTCTGCTGGTGGAATGCGGTGGCCGTATTGCCTTGAATGATATAAGTGACGGGCTGGCAAGCGAATGCTGTGAGCTTGCGGAGGCGAGCGGTGTTTCGATGGAACTGGACTTTTCCGGGCTTCCCGTCCACGAAGCTATGGAGCAGCTGGAGATTCAAACAATGAAAAAGCATATGTTTTACGGCGGAGAAGATTTCGAACTGGTCGGAACGGCTCCTTCTTCCGATTGGGAAAAGCTCAGCAGGAGATTCGAGCAAGCCGGACTTGCACTGTATGCGATTGGAAAGGTTTCAGAGGGGAATGGAGAAGTGTTCCTCCAGGAAAACGGCTCCCGCACAAAGCTGGAAAAATCAGGCTATAATCATTTTCGTCCATCATAAGCAGCAGAAAGGAAGAAACGCTATGACAGAGTGGGTCATCCACACTTCGTCTCCGGAGGAAACGGCGGCGTGGGGAGAGCTTTTGGGCCGATACGCGGAGGCAGATGAAAAAATATGGCTGGTCGGCAGTCTCGGAGCAGGGAAAACACATTTTGCCAAAGGCTTTGCCAGAGGCCTGGAAGTTACCACAATGGTGAATAGCCCGAGCTTTACGATCGTTAAAGAATATCAAGGACGGCTGCCTTTGTTTCATATTGACCTTTATCGGCTGTCAGAGGAGGAAGCAGAGGAAATCGGCATTGAAGAATACTTTGAGGCAGGTGGAGTATCACTGTTGGAATGGCCGGTTCGTCTGGAAGAATGGCCGGAGGATCGTCTGGAAATAGATATTCAATACACCGGGGAAACGAGCAGGCAATTGACTTTGACAGCCGTTGGCGAGCGGTGGAAGGCAAAGATGAAGGAGTTGCAGAACGATGAAAATGCTCGCAATTGACACATCCACGCACGTGCTGGGCATCGCCCTTGCAGATGAACAGAAAATTCTCGGAGAATATACTACCAACATTAAAAAAAATCATTCCGTCCGTCTGATGCCGGCGGTGGAATCACTGATGAAAGAAAGCGGTGTTGGCCCGGAAGATCTGGATGCGGTGGCAGTAACGACCGGGCCAGGCTCCTACACCGGCGTGCGCATCGGAGTAACAACAGCCAAATCATTGGCCTGGGCTTTAAATATCCCGCTTTATCCCGTATCAACGCTTCAGGTATTTGCCCAAAACGGTCTAGGATTTCCAGGTCTCGTTTCTCCACTAATTGATGCGCGAAGAAATCAGGTCTACACGGCGGCTTTTTCCGGAAGTGCGGAAGAAAACGCAGTAGTACGCCAAATGAAAGACCAGATCATTCTGCTCCCGGAATGGCTCGAGGTGCTGGAGCAAACCCAGGAACAAATTCTGTTTGTCGGAGAGGACACGGAGAGCCGGCAGGAGCTGATCCGGGAACGACTTGGTAGCCGGGCGTTTTTTGCAGACTGGACGAAACAGACAATCCGTCCAACGGAAATTATCCGGATCGCCCGCACCGCCGGCGAAGCACAGGATGCACACGCAGTGGTGCCGGAATATGCCCAGCTTGCCGAAGCAGAAAAAAATTGGCAGAAAGCCCAAAGCGGGAGATCCGAATGAAAGCAGAAATAATGATCCGGATGATGAGTGCCGACGATATAGACAACGTGATGGAAGTAGAACACAACGCCTTCTCGATGCCGTGGAGCCGGCGAGCGTTTGAAAATGAAATGTACAACAACCAGTTTGCCCATTATCTGGTGGCGGAAGTCGCAGGCAGAATTGTCGGCTACTGCGGGGTGTGGATCGTCATTGACGAGGCGCATGTAACC
Source organism: Marinococcus sp. LNSP9103-4 (assembly GCF_056034345.1). Lineage (NCBI taxonomy): Bacteria > Bacillati > Bacillota > Bacilli > Caryophanales > Bacillaceae > Marinococcus > Marinococcus sp. LNSP9103-4. The sequence continues at coordinate 5,507 of NZ_JBQLIA010000038.1, forward strand.
AACATTGCGGTGCATTCACGCTACCGCGGACGGAAAATTGGCCAGGAGCTGCTGGCCAATTTAATGGAGCTTGCCTACACATACGGGGCCCGTACGATGACGCTCGAAGTGCGTGAAACCAATGAAACGGCCAGGAACCTGTACGATAAATTCGGATTCGTGCCCGGCGGTGTGCGAAAAAATTATTATATGGACAATAATGAAAATGCGATAGTAATGTGGGTGAATATGAATGAACGAGCATGAACCAATAGATATTTTGGCTGTGGAAACGAGCTGTGACGAAACAGCTGCGGCAGTTATCAGAAACGGCACCGAGATCCGGTCCAACGTCGTCCTCTCCCAGATGAAAAGCCATAAACGTTTTGGCGGCGTTGTGCCCGAGGTCGCTTCGAGACATCATGCGGAATCCATCACCCAGGTAATGGAGCAGGCACTCGAGGAAGCAGGAAGCTCATTTTCTGATTTGTCCGCCGTGGCGGTAACGGAAGGCCCGGGACTTGTCGGGGCGCTTCTTGTCGGCGTGAACGCCGCAAAAGCGACAGCCTACGCGAAGGGGCTGCCGTTGATCGGCGTTCACCATATTGCGGGTCATATTCAGGCGACCCGGCTCGAGGCGGAGTGGGAGTACCCAGCTCTTGCCCTCGTCGTATCCGGCGGCCATACGGAGCTGGTGCTGATCAAAGAAGAAGGGGAGTATGAGCTGCTCGGCCAGACAAGAGATGATGCCGTGGGAGAAGCATATGATAAAGTCGCACGTACTCTCGGCCTGCCGTATCCCGGCGGCCCGGAGCTCGACAAACTGGCTAAAACCGGAGCACCGACCGTACCGCTGCCTGTGGCGTGGCTTGAGGAAGGTTCGTATGATTTCAGCTTCAGCGGATTGAAATCAGCCGTCATGAATACACTCCACAATGCCCGCCAGCGTGGGGAAGAACTAGCTCCGGCAGACGTTGCGTCAAGCTTTCAGCAGAGCGTCATTACCGTGCTGACGGAGAAAACGGCCCGAGCGGCAGAAGCCTGCGGAGCCAGACAGGTAATGGTAGTCGGAGGTGTGGCAGCCAACAGCGGTCTGCGGGCTGCGATGGAAGAAAAATTCAGAGAGAGCGGCATAAAGCTGCAGATCCCGCCGCTTTATTTATGTACCGATAATGCAGCCATGATCGGAGCTGCCGCCTATATCAACTGGAAAAAGGGAAATTTTTCAGGCATGGATTTAAACGGGGTGCCCGGCCTGCCGCTTCATACGTAACAAAAAACCCGTGCTCTCTTTTGCAGAGAACACGGGTTTTGCTGTAACTAGGAGCTGGATTCTTCGAGCTGCAGCTCTTCCCATTCCTCCATCAGCTGCTCTAGCTCGCCTCTCAGTTCATTGATTGAGGTCTGATAGCCGGCGGCCTTTTCATGGTCTTCGTATACGTCGGGCTCGAAAAGAGCTGCTTCCTGCTCCTCGACGAGCTGTTCCTTGGCTTCAATATCCTGTTCAATCTGCTCGATGCGGCGCTGCCGTTTGCGGGCCTCCCGCTTGGCTGCTTTGTCGTCTGCAAATGAGGATTTAGCCGCACCGGCATCCTCCTGCTTCGGTCCTTCACGCTCGGCCTGAAGCGCTGCTTTTTCCCGTTCTTCTTCTTTTTTGAACAAATAGTAATCATAATCTCCGATGTAGTTGCGGACGTCGCCGTCCCCCATTTCGAGAATGCGTGTTGCAATCCGGTTCAGAAAGTACCGGTCGTGGGAAACAAACAAAATTGTTCCCGGGTAATCAATCAGAGCGTCTTCGAGCACTTCCTTGCTGTCGAGATCGAGATGGTTGGTCGGCTCGTCAAGCAGCAGAAAATTCGACTTCTGCATCATCATTTTGGCGAGCGAGAGGCGCGCTTTTTCGCCGCCGCTTAGATCGGACACCTGCTTCAGCACATCTTCGCCGGTAAATAAAAACTGGCCGAGCACGGTACGAATATCCTTTTCGTTTTCGAGCGGATATTCATCCCACAGCTCCTGCAGGACGGTTTTGCCTGAATTCAGTTCGGCCTGCTGCTGGTCGTAATAGCCGAGATCTACTTTACTTCCGAGCTGAATATGTCCTTCATCCGGTTCAAAGTCTCCCTTGATCGTTTTTAAAAAGGTACTTTTCCCCGTCCCGTTTGGTCCAATCAGCGCAATGCTCTCGCCGCGCTGGGCCCGGACATTTAAACGTTCGAACACGGGCGCTTTGTCGTCAAAACGGAAGGTGAGGTCTTCTGCTTTCAATACATCGTTGCCGCTCTGACGGTCGATGTCGAAGCGCAGAGTAGCGGATTTGCCGTCCCGCTGCGGTTTGTCGAGCTTATCCATTTTTTCGAGCTTTTTCCGCCGGCTCTGGGCCCGTTTTGTCGTAGACGCGCGTACAATATTTTTCTGCACGAAGTCTTCAAGCTCAGAAATTTCCTTCTGCTGCTTTTCATAGGCCTGCATTTCCTGTTCAAACAGCTCGGCCCGTTTTTCCTGAAAGGCACTGTAGTTGCCGTAGAACAAACGGGCTTTCTTATGAATAATTTCGTATACCTTCGTTACGATCTGGTCCAGAAAATACCGGTCGTGGGAAACGATCAGGACAGCCCCCGGATAACTGCTTAAATACTGCTCGAGCCAGCGCAGGGTATCCATATCGAGATGGTTGGTCGGCTCGTCAAGAATTAAGAGCTCCGGCTTGGCCAGGAGCAGCTTGCCGAGAGCAAGACGGGTCTTCTGGCCGCCGCTTAACGACTGCACCGGCGTGTCGAGGGAGAAGCTGCCAAAGCCAAGACCCGCCAGCACCGTGCGGATGTCAGACTCGTAGCGGTAGCCGCCGCGGGCTTCGAATTCCTGCTGGCGCTGGTCGTAGTCGGCCATCAGCTTTTCATAGGCTCTGGCATCGTCAATAATATCGGGCTCGGACATTTTCGCCTCCATACGACGCAGCTCCGCTTCAGCTTTTTGCAGGTGGGTAAAAACATCAAGCATTTCATCCCACATCGTTTTATCGCTGTTAAGGCCGGTATGCTGTTCAAGATACCCGAATGTCGTGCCCTTTGGCATCGTGATCGAGCCGGAATCATACGAGGATTCACCGGCAAGAATTTTCAGGAGAGTGGATTTGCCGGCCCCGTTTTTGCCGACCAGGGCCACCCGTTCGCCTTCCTTTACCTCGAGTTTTATTTGATCAAGTACGGTTTCTGCCCCAAAAGACTTGGTGACACCCGAACATTGAAGTAAAATCATATTTATATAGCTCCTTTAATAACAACTCTGATAGTATCAGTGTATCGTACTTTTCGGCGAAACGCGAAATAGGATACGTCTTGCTGCAGGTAAGCGTTTCGGTACGTTTTCATAGGGACGCATGCTATACTGTCTACAGACAATGACAATACATTTAGGTGGAAATAATTATGAATACAGACCAGCAAAAAATTCCGCAGGCAACCGCAAAGCGGCTGCCCCTATATTATCGATTTCTGGAAAGCCTGTATGCAACAGGCAAAACCCGCGTTTCTTCAACCGAATTGAGTGAAGCGGTCAAGGTGGATTCGGCAACAATCCGCCGGGATTTTTCATATTTCGGCGCGCTCGGCAAGAAAGGGTACGGCTACAATGTACAGTACCTGCTGTCGTTTTTCCGGACTACCCTGGACCAGGATGAGGCGACAGACGTCGTACTTCTCGGCGTCGGGAACCTCGGGAAGGCGCTGCTTCGCTACAATTTCTCCAAAAATGAAAACACCCGGATTGTGGCTGCATTTGATATCAATAAAGACATGGTGGGAGAGCAGATTGGAAATGTGCCGGTGTATCATACCGATGATCTGGCGGAGAAGCTTGAAGAGCATAACGTTTCCGTAGCAATGCTCACCGTGCCGTCCGCCGCCGCCCAGACGACTGGAGAAAAACTGGTGGAGGCAGGCATCAGCGGTATTCTGAACTTTACCCCGGCGCGCTTATCCGTCCCTGCGTCTGTGCGCGTGCATCATATTGATCTTGCCATCGAGCTGCAGACGCTCGTGTACTTTCTGAAAAATTATCCGCTGGACAACGAATAGGCTGTCAGCAGGATACTTCATTTATACTGACCCATAAAAAAGGGACCGGCCAACATTCAGGCGGTCCCTTTTGCTATTTCTTCTTTTTCTGCTCCGACATGAGGCGCAGATAGTTGAACCCCATTACGAGGTCGTAGGCGGCAAAGGCAGCGAGCAGAATGCTCCAGAACGACCAGGAGGACTCGCTGACGGAAAAGTACGTAAACATCAGCAGGACTCCGCCGAGCACAAAGTAAAAAAGGGCAGCGGTAGAAGCTTTCATATTACATCAACCCCTGAACAAGCAGAATAAGTGCACTCTCGGCTTCACGCATAATGCGTTCGATTTCATCCTGGAACAATACCTGAATACCGACCACAAATGCGTTCATGATGGAGTGGACGATTATCGGCACGATGATGCGGCCGGTTTTGACATACAAATAAGCGAACACAAAGCCGATCATAGTGTAAACGAGCAGGTGGGTGAAATCCAAATGCACAGCAGCAAATATCAGGGAGCTGATAATAGCGGCAATAAAAAAGTTTGTTCGTTTGTACAGCGAGCCGAATATAGCTTTACGGAACACCAGCTCTTCGAGAATCGGTCCGATCACGGCTACAATAATAACAAAGGCCGGCATGCTGTTAACAAGCTCGATGATCTGCGCCGTGTTTTCAGACGCCGTATCGATGCCGAGCAGGTTTTGTTCGATCAAACCGGCAACGATCTGACCGGCGTAGGCGAGAGCGAACCCGATAAAAATCCAGGCGACGGAATTCGGCCACGGCATTTTTGGCTTATTAAACGCAAGACTCTGGCCTCTTTCAGGAATCAGCAGAATCAAAATAACAATCAAAGCGACGATAAAGCTCGCAAAAATCCAGAAGTACGAAGCCTGCTGTGCGGAATCAAAGCTGCCTACAGCCAAAAGGGCCGGGACGGCAACGATGCCCGAAAGCTGCATAAGTACATAAATAATAACAATGCTCCAGTAACGTGCGGCCATGGAAGGGGATCACTCCTAATCTCTCTCGGTTAAATCCAGTTTCGAACGCTCTAATTGTATCACAGGTACCTGCAGGAAGAATAAAGAGAGCGCTTGCGAATTTATGACAATTTTAAAATAGAAGGTTAATAAAACGATTAGCAGGGAATGTGAATTCAGGTGCCATCAAGCGCTGGAGTGGGAAAAAACAGAAAAAATTTTCGCTTCCCTCTTGCAAACAATGCCCAGGTTGATTAATATAATAAGTGGGTTTAGCACTCGGAGGCAAAGAGTGCTAACAACAATGTTGTTACTGTCGTTCCCGTTACATATAACGGACGATGAAAATATTCTAAGGAGGTTGTTTTCCTTGTTAAAGCCTTTAGGTGATCGACTCGTACTCGAACAGGTAGAATCAGAAGAAAAAACCGCTGGCGGTATTGTGCTGCCGGACTCCGCCCAAGAGAAGCCACAGGAGGGACGCGTGGTTTCCGTAGGTGCCGGTGCTGTAAAAGACAACGGTGAACGCGTAACGCCGGAAGTAAACGAAGGCGATATCGTCGTATATTCGAAGTTTGCAGGCACAGAAGTAAAATACGACGGCAAAGATTATTTAATCGTTCGCGAAAGCGACATCCTCGCTGTAGTTCAGTAATCAGCTTCATATCGAAATCATTATTACATTAGGAGGATTTCATCATGGCTAAAGACATTAAGTTTAGTGAAAACGGCCGCCGCGCGATGCTCCGCGGTGTGGACGAACTCGCAAACGCTGTAAAAGTAACGCTTGGACCGAAAGGCCGCAACGTTGTTTTGGAAAAAAAGTTCGGTTCCCCGCTTATCACCAATGACGGTGTAACCATCGCCAAAGAAATCGAACTCGAAGACAACTTCGAAAACATGGGCGCGCAGCTCGTATCCGAGGTTGCAAGCAAAACGAACGACATTGCCGGTGACGGTACAACAACAGCAACCGTTCTTGCACAATCCATGATTCAGGAAGGCCTGAAAAACGTTACCTCCGGTGCAAACCCAATGGGCATCCGCCGTGGTATGGAAAACGCAACGAAGGTAGCTGTAGAAGAGCTGCGCAGAGTAAGCAAGCCAATTGAAGGCAAAGAATCCATCACGCAGGTTGGCGCAATTTCTGCAGGCTCTGAAGAAATCGGCCAGATCATTGCAGAAGCAATGGAGCGCGTGGGCAACGACGGCGTTATCACAGTCGAAGAGTCCCGCGGCCTTGACACGGAGCTTGAAGTTGTGGAAGGTATGCAGTTTGACCGCGGTTATGCGTCTCCATACATGGTTTCAGACAACGAATCCATGACGGCAGAGCTCGATAACCCGTATATTTTAATCACGGACAAAAAGCTCACAAGTATTCAGGAAGTACTTCCGCTGCTTGAACAGGTCGTACAGCAGAACCGTCCAATCCTTATCATCGCAGAAGATGTGGAAGGCGAAGCACTGGCAACGCTCGTGGTAAACAAATTGCGCGGAACATTCAACGCAGTAGCAGTGAAAGCACCAGGCTTTGGCGACCGTCGTAAAGCAATGCTTGAAGATATCGCCACACTTACCGGTGGTACGGTTATTACCGAAGATGTAGGCCTTGACCTGAAAACTGCGACAATCGACCAGCTCGGCCACGCCAACAAAATCACGATCGATAAAGACAACACAACAATCGTAGAAGGAAGCGGCGATCCGCAGACGATCGGTGCACGTGTAACGCAGCTGCGTACGCAGATGGAAGAAACCACTTCCGAATTTGACCGTGAAAAACTTCAGGAGCGCCTCGCGAAGCTTGCAGGCGGCGTAGCCGTTGTTAAAGTCGGCGCAGCTTCTGAAACTGAAATGAAAGAGCGCAAGCTCCGCATCGAAGACGCCCTCAGCTCTACACGCGCAGCGGTAGAAGAAGGTATTGTCTCCGGTGGCGGTACCGCGCTGATGAACGTCTACAAAAAAGTAGAAGAAGAAATGAATAACACAACAGGCGACGAAGCAACCGGCGTGAAAATCGTTCTCCGTGCCCTCGAAGAACCACTCCGTCAGATTGCGCATAACGCAGGCCTTGAAGGCTCCGTTATCGTTGAGCGTCTGAAAACAGAAGCAGTTGGACACGGCTATAACGCAGCGACCGGCGAATGGGTGAACATGGTAGACGCAGGCATTGTCGACCCTACAAAAGTTACCCGCTCGGCGCTTCAAAACGCTTCGTCCGTATCCTCCATGTTCCTGACAACCGAAGCAGTTATCGCCGACATCCCAGAAGAAAACGGCGGCGGTGCCGGCGGCGGCATGCCAGACATGGGTGGCATGGGCGGAATGGGCGGCATGATGTAATGTCGCTCGCCCAACCCTTATGTAGTAAGGGTTCTTCTCGATAGGGAAGGTTAAAATGGCCTGAATGCTCACATTTTGCTAACATTCAAATAGGTTTTACTTTAAGCTTCTCATGAGTTCACTGAACTTGTGGGAAGCTTTTTTATTTGTTTTTAGTCATAAGGAGAGAAGGCTAGTACCTGTTAGACAATCAACCCGATCGCTAAAAAAGTAAACTGGGTATTCGGAAAATCTAATAATCGTAAAGTTCTCAATAACCTCTCCCAATTCTCTCTTCGATGCAGTCAAAATCATCTAAAAGCTCTCTCCTAGTAGATTTCCGTCTTTACTTTAATATGGTAAAATTTAGCCGATATATGTAAAAAAGGGGGGATTTTAATGAGGTATACAGAAAAGAAAAAATGGTATAAGCGTATTCCGGGGTATCGTTCCGGTGTGATGTGGAAGATGATTACGGCTTCAATTATTTATGCTTTAATTTTATTTGCTATATTAGTTCCAACCGAATCTTCTACAGAAATAGCTAGTGAAAATACGGAGGAAGATGCTGCTGAATTAGAAGCGGAAGATGCTACAGCAGCTAAGGATGAACAAGAAGCTGACAAGCAAAAAAATAACGAAGAAAAGAAAGCCAGGAAAGAGGAAGAACGTCAGGCTGAAGAGGAAGCTGAGCAGGAGGCCAGGGAAGAGGAAGAGCGCGAGGCTGAAGAAGAAGCCGAACAGGAAGCCAGGGAAGAGGAAGAGCGCCGGGATGAAGAAGAATCCAGCGGATCTGTTTCTCAGGAGCAGGCAGTTAGCAGTGCGGAGAATTATCTTGAGTACAGTTCTTTTTCAAGACAGGGCTTGATCGACCAATTGACCTATGAGGGGTTCAGCACAGAGCACGCCACCTATGCTGCCGGCCAAGTCGGTTTGTAATAGACATATTGAGTTTAAGGGGGACAGCAAAAGCTGCTCCCTTTATTCATGGGCAGTGGCTTGCACAATAAAATGGGTGTCTTCTCTTTTGGGTTTTTTTATTTTATGGTTAGTGTATGATTTAATATGGGCATTCGATTTATATATGCAAAATCTTTAGCATGAATTTTTGTATTTGGGAGGAAACGATATGAAAAATGTACGATGGGGCATCATAGGGTGTGGTAATGTAACAGAGGTTAAAAGCGGGCCGGCCTTTCAGCTGGCCGAAAACAGCTCCCTGCAGGCGGTGATGCGAAGAAATGGAGAAAAGGCGAGAGACTATGCAGAACGTCACGGTGTTCCCAGGTGGTATGATAAAGCGGAGGATTTAATCCATGACGACGAAGTGGATGCCATTTATATTGCGACACCGCCTTCTTCGCACAGGGAATACACGATCATGGCTGCCGAAGCAGGCAAGCCTGTATATGTAGAAAAGCCGATGGCAAACAGCACAGACGAATGCGCAGAAATGATAAAAGCCTGCGAAAATAACGGTGTTCCATTATTTGTTGCCTACTATAGAAGATCACTTCCGCGTTTTAGAAAAATAAAAGAACTGCTGGATGCTGAAAGCATTGGAGAGGTTCGGTTTGCTTCTATCCAGCAGAACCAGAAAATCGTCCAAAAAGACGAAAATGGAGAATGGCCGTGGAGAGTAATCCCTGAAAAGAGCGGCGCAGGACTTTTCTATGATGTCGGATCCCATACGCTGGATCTTTTTGATTACCTGCTCGGGCCTTTGAGTGATGTAAAGGGTTCTGCGGTGAACCTGGCTGATTCCTACCCGGCGGAAGATACGGTAAGCGGCACATGGAAATTTGAGAGCGGTGCTGTTGGGATAGGCGTATGGAATTTCTCCTCATATAAAAATGAAGATGACAACCGTATCGTCGGAACAAAAGGAGAAATACGCTTCTCTACATTTGACGATAAGCCGGTCATCCTTCTAAACGAAGCCGGGGAAGAGACTTTTCATATCGAGCACCCTAAACATATCCAGTATTATCACATTCAGTCTATGGTGGATGAACTGCTTGGAGAAGGTGTCTGTCCAAGTACCGGCAAAACAGCCTTACGTACTAATCAGGTAATGGAAGAGCTTGTTAAAGAATATTATTAAAAGCACACTGGACGTTAAGCATTATTCATTGACGTTCAGTGATTTTTATATTAGCATATGCTTATATAATAAAACGATGGTAGGTGAACGTATGGAAAAGATTAAACCGGAAATCAAGGACACTGCTTCTGTGCTGAAGCTGTTGGGAGACAACACACGTCTTTCCATTGTCAGCCTTGTACAGAACCACGAATGCTGCGTATGCGAGTTCGTGGAGCTTCTGGATATGTCCCAGTCGTCGGTTAGCCAGCATCTCAGAAAGCTCCGGGACGCTGGCCTCGTCAAAGAACAGCGGAAGGGGCACTGGATTTTTTATTCATTTAACCGGGAGCATCCTTCCGCGGGCGTGGTGGAGGATATTCTCCACCATGTGCCCGACCAGAACGAAAAGCTACAGCAGCTGGAACGGGACGGACTGCGCATCAACTGTGACTGAGCGCCGCTGCACGAACCAATAATTTATGAAATGAGGGTTCAGTAATGAGTAAAAAGAAAATGTATTTTTTATGTACGGGTAATTCCTGCCGCAGTCAGATGGCTGAAGGATTTGGCCATTATTACCTGGGAAATGATTGGGAGGTACGGAGCGCTGGTATTGAAGCCCACGGCCTGAATCCAAAAGCGGTAGAGGCCATGAACGAAGTAGGCATCGATATTTCCACTCAGGAATCGAACATGATTGACATGGATTATTTGAATAATGCAGATATGGTCGTTACGCTTTGCGGCGATGCCAATGATAAATGCCCAATGACCCCGCCGCACGTAACACGGGAGCACTGGGGCTTTGATGACCCGGCAAAAGCAGAAGGCACCGAGGAAGAACGCTGGGCGGTTTTTCGGCGCGTACGTGATGAAATTAAAGAACGCATCCATGCCTTCTCGCAGGCAGAAAGCGTAAAATAGAGGAGAAGATAAGCATGACGAAGGTGCGTATTTATGACCCTGCGATGTGCTGTGATACAGGCGTATGCGGCCCGGGCACAGACCCGGAGCTCGTGCGGATCGCTTCTGCGGTTGAGCGTCTGCAGCAGCAGGGGCACAATATTGAACGCTATAACCTGGCCAATCAGCCTGAAGAATTTGCCGCAGCTGGGGAGATTACGGACCGGATCACTGCCGATGGGATTGAAGCCCTTCCGATTATAATGAAGGACGGAGCTGTCGTAATGACGGCGGAGTATCCGGACGTGGAGCAGCTTGCAGACTGGTTTGAGGCAAAGGCCGAAGAGCTTCAGCCGGAAAGAAGCGTTCCAACGGTGGAGCTGTCGTTTAACACCCGCTATTCTAAATAAAAAGGGGCTTGCCTGATGAATACGAAACGCTTTCACCCGGATCATCACACGTATACCCGCTATTTGTTTTTTACCGGTAAAGGCGGCGTTGGAAAAACATCCTCCGCTTCAGCACTTGCAGCTTACCTTGCCGGAAAAGGTAAGCAGGTACTGCTTGTGAGCACGGATCCGGCCTCGAACCTGGATGACGTGCTCGAAATGCCGCTGAATAATCGGGCTTCCGCTGTGCCGGACGTACCGGGACTGTATGCAAGCAATATCGACCCCGGAGAAGCGGCCGAAACGTACAAAGAAGCAGTGGTCGGTCCGTACCGGAGCCTTTTACCGGAAACAGCTGTAGCGCAGATGGAAGAACAGCTTTCGGGAGCGTGTACTGTTGAAATCGCTGCCTTTAATGAATTTGCAGAGCTGTTAACGGCGCCGCATGAAAACTATGACCATATTATTTTTGATACAGCCCCTACCGGTCATACGCTTCGCCTGCTGCAGCTGCCATCGGCCTGGGATGACTTTTTACAGACGAGTGTCCACGGTGCTTCCTGCCTTGGCCCGTTATCCGGCCTGGCAGATAAAAAAACAATGTATGAACAGGCGGTCACACAGCTCGCAGATGCTGCCCAGACAACAGTGTACATTGTCGCGCATCCGGATACTTCCTCCTTAGAGGAAGCGGCCCGGACAGCGGAAGAGCTGGGGAGCATGGGAATGCATGAGCAGGTATTTTTAATGAATGGCGTGTTCACGCCTGCAGGAACCGAAGACGCAACAGCCTCTTTGTTTGCCTCTGCCCAGCAGGAAGCATTGGCCCAGGCCCCTGCTTTCTTCGGAGATAAAACGCTTTGGACGCTTCCTTACCATCCGGTGATATCTACAGGCGCCGCCTTCTTAACCCATTTATTTGATGAGCCTTCAACGGCGGAGAATTCTGAGTCGCTTCATGAAGCTGGTCCGGATACGACAGTGGAGGACATGGTGCAGGATATTGAAGAGCAAAAATACCGTCTCGTATTTACGATGGGAAAAGGCGGCGTCGGGAAAACGACGATGGCAGCTGAGGTAGCTTCGAAGCTCGCTATACGAGGCCACGCTGTTCATTTAACGACAACCGATCCGGCGGATCATCTGGCCGGCGTTATTGATTTGGATAATCTTTCTCCATTACTAACAGTCAGTCACGTGAATCCGGAAGAGGCACTGTCGGATTATCAGAAAACCACAAAAGCCGAAGCCATTGCTGCCGGCGTTTCAGCATCTGAGCTGGCCTACATTGAAGAGGATCTTTCCTCGCCGTGCACAGAAGAAATAGCGGTATTTCAGGCTTTTTCAGAAGTGGCGGCTCGGGCAGAAAACGAGATTGTGGTTATAGACACAGCACCGACCGGCCACACGCTCCTTCTTCTGGAACACGCAGAGCAGTATACAAAAGAAATTGAACGAAGCAGCGGACATACGCCTGAGGCTATGAAGCAGCTGCTGCCGAGGCTGAAAAATCCGGAGGAAACGGCTTTTCTGCTGCTTACTCTTCCGGAAACTACTCCGGTCTTTGAAGCGGAGCGTCTGCAGCAGGATCTTGGCCGTACTGGCATTTATCCGAAATGGTGGGTCATCAACCAAAGCTTTGCAGCTGCGCAAACGAATGACCCTCTTCTACGGGAAAAAGCAAAGAGAGAGCTATTTTGGATTGATTACGTGAAGAAAAATCTGGCAGATAAAATAGTTACGCTTCCCTGGGATGCGAGTGCACGAAAAAAAGCCCAGACGATATTTTAACGCGAAGGGGAAAATAAATATGGAGATTACAAACGAAGCAAAAACGGTACTGCAGACACTGATGATGGAAAATAAAGTCGATCATGTCCGGGTAGCCTATGAAGGAATGGGATGCTGTTCCCCGCAGATTGGCCTTGGCTTGAGCGAGCCGGAAGAAAAAGATCAGGTGGAAAACATTAACGATATCCAGGTTGCGGTAGATGAACGCGTGCTGGAATTTGTGCAGGCAGTAAAGCTTGATGTGCAGGATAATGAAGAGGGCCAGCAGCAGTTTGTCATGACGGGACTGCCGGAAAACAATTGCTAAGCAGGCTATAAAGGATTTAGGAAAGGAGTCGTTTTATGACGGAAGAACGGATTTATGATGTGATTATCGCGGGGGCCGGCCCGGCCGGCATGACCGCGGCGGTGTACG
>NZ_JBQLIA010000039.1:0-17661 GCF_056034345.1 Marinococcus sp. LNSP9103-4
AATGCCCTAAAAATGTGTTGCTTTTGATTGGGGCTCTGGCTTGTCTTTCCTTTTCAAAGAACGATCTGCCGCTCAAAAAAGCAGCTTAAACAATTTAACATGGTGCTCTTAAACTGTCAATACCTTTTAAAGTGACACATAAATTATAACCTTTGATCACCTAAATGTCAATGGAAATAATGGTGGGCCTGAGTGGACTTGAACCACCGACCTCACGCTTATCAGGCGTGCGCTCTGACCAACTGAGCTACAGGCCCACAGGCACAAAAAAATAACTTAAAGCAATTAATTTTTTTGTAATAATGGAGCGGGTGATGGGAATCGAACCCACGACATCAGCTTGGAAGGCTGAGGTTTTACCACTAAACTACACCCGCAAATACATGGTCGGGAAGACAGGATTCGAACCTGCGACCCCTTGGTCCCAAACCAAGTGCTCTACCAAGCTGAGCTACTTCCCGCAGATGCTGCTGAAAAAATAAGTAAATGGTGCGCCCGAGAGGACTTGAACCCCTGGCCTTCTGATCCGTAGTCAGACGCTCTATCCAACTGAGCTACGGGCGCATATTATGGTGCGGTCGAGAGGACTTGAACCTCCACGGGATAAACTCCCACTAGGCCCTCAACCTAGCGCGTCTGCCGATTCCGCCACGACCGCATACACCGATAATTATATAATGGTGCGGGTGAAGGGACTTGAACCCCCACGTCACAAGGACACTAGATCCTAAATCTAGCGCGTCTGCCGATTCCGCCACACCCGCGTGTTGTTGGCTGGGCCAGCTGGATTCGAACCAGCGCATCACGGGACCAAAACCCGATGCCTTACCGCTTGGCTATGGCCCAATATATTGGGTAAAAAAATGGCGGGCCTGACGGGATTTGAACCCGCGATCTCCTGCGTGACAGGCAGGCATGTTAACCGCTACACCACAGGCCCTCAATTGTATAAAGAAAATGGTGGAGGATGACAGGATCGAACTGCCGACCCCCTGCTTGTAAGGCAGGTGCTCTCCCAGCTGAGCTAATCCTCCATGTTGGTGACCCGTACGGGATTCGAACCCGTGTTACCGCCGTGAAAGGGCGGTGTCTTAACCACTTGACCAACGGGCCATAGTAAATGGCGGAGAAGGAGGGATTTGAACCCTCGCGCCGTTTACACGACCTACTCCCTTAGCAGGGGAGTCCCTTCAGCCACTTGGGTACTTCTCCAATGGCTCCGCAGGCAGGATTCGAACCTGCGACCAATCGGTTAACAGCCGATTGCTCTACCACTGAGCTACTGCGGAATGTGAATATTTCTTTTTTGAGACAAAGAAAATTCTACAAGATCTATTATGTAATGTCAATACGCTTTTAAAAGGGAATTTACAGCTTTTTTTGCCGTTTTTTGAAGCGCCCTCTCTCAAGCGACTTTTATAATGTATCACATCGAAAAAACACTGGTCAAGGTTTTTCTATATTTTTTTCAATGTTCCTCTGCAGGCTGCACAGACATATTTTCTTGTATCCAGCTGCCTCGTTCTTTTAAAAGAAATATGGCAGCTTTCACAGGCATACTGATAACGCTTTTTCTGTTTTAACCGATATTGTTCCAAAGAACTGCAGTGCATGATGCCTCCTACCTGCTTCAGCAGATCCTGAAATTCCCTGTCCTGATGTTTGTACCCTTTCCCTTCCAAATGTAAATGATAATGGCACAATTCATGTTTTACAATATCAATCACTTCCTGATGACCATAATTGTTCATCGACTTTGGATTTACTTCGATGTTCCCTGTGGAAAGCACATACCTTCCTCCTGTAGTCCGCAGCCTTTGATTAAACGAGACGCGATGTTTAAACACCTTTTGAAATTTTTCCACTGATATTTTCTGCGCCAATGCTGTTAATTCTTCGTCAGTCATTTTTTCCTCCCTAAAAAAACAGAGGGGTTCGTACCCTCTGTTTTTTCATTATCTATTTAGTTTACCATCGTCAATGCTACCCGTCCCCGTTTTTGATCAATATCTTCCACCCACACCGTAACTATCTCTCCTACCGAAACTACCTCCATCGGGTGTTTAATAAAACGGTTGGCGAGCTTTGATATGTGCACGAGGCCGTCTTCTTTAACACCTATATCAATAAAGGCTCCAAAATCCACTACATTGCGGACCGTTCCCTGAAGCTCCATCCCCTTTTCCAGGTCATCAAGAGTCATGATGCCTTTTTTCAGAAGAGGCTTCGAAAACGTATCACGGGGGTCCCGGTTCGGTCTTTTTAAATCCTCTATAATATCCTGCAGTGTAGGGACGCCTACTTCAAGAGCTTCAGCAAGCTGGCGCACCTCCTGGTTTTCAAGGACGTCCTTCATTTCTTTTGTGCCGGCCTGTGCTGCTTCAAGGTCCAGGTGACTGAGCAAACGCTCAGCGGTCTGATAACTTTCCGGGTGGATAGCCGTACGGTCGAATGGATTCGAAGACTCTGGCACCCGCAAAAAGCCAGCTGCCTGCTCATACGTTTTCGCTCCCAGTCTCGGTACCTTCTGAAGTTCTTTACGATTTGTAAAGCCTTCAAGCTCTTCTCTTTGCTTAATCACATTGTTTGCCACCGCTTTAGAAAGGCCAGCCACATACTGAAGCAGACTGCTCGAGGCACTGTTCACATCCACTCCAACCTGGTTTACCGCTGTCTCCACGACAAATGTCAGTGACTCATTTAGTCTCGTCTGCGAGACGTCATGCTGATACTGCCCCACCCCAATAGATTTAGGGTCTATCTTCACTAGCTCCGCCAGCGGATCCTGGAGCCTTCTTGCGATGGAAGCTGCGCTTCGCTCTTCAACCTGAAGATCCGGAAATTCTTCACGGGCAACCTCCGAAGCAGAATAAACGCTCGCACCAGCTTCGTTTACAATAATATACGAAACGTCTCCTTCCGCTTCTTCGACCACCCCGGCAATAAATTCTTCTGTTTCCCTTGAAGCCGTACCGTTGCCGATAGCTATAACCTGTATATCGTATTTTTCAATTAAAGCAAATACTTCTTTTTTCGCTTCGGTTATTTTATTTCTAGGCGGGACTGGATAGATCACTCCTACTTCAAGCAACCTTCCGTTGCCATCTACGACTGACAGCTTACAGCCGGTGCGGTATGCCGGATCTACGCCAAGTACTGTTTTCCCCTTCATCGGCGGCTGGAGCAGGAGGTTTCGAAGATTTTCGGAGAAGACAGAAATCGCCTGCGTTTCCGCTTCTTCTGTTTTGACTTTTCGAAGCTCCCGCTCGACTGCCGGGCCAATCAACCGTTTGTAGCTGTCCTGGATCGCTTCGTTCAGCTGCGGAACAGCAGACGAACCGAAACGCTTCACCACTTTCTTTTCTATAGTCGAAAGAATTCTGTCTTCCGGTGCCTGGAGGGAGATTTTCAGCACCCCTTCACTTTCTCCGCGGTTCATGGCTAACACTCGGTGCGACGGGGCCTTCGCCAGCGCTTCTTCATGATCGTAGTACATGCTGTAAATACCACGTTCATCCTTACTTTCATCTTTAGCTGCAGACTGAAGTCTGCCCTGCTTGTAGCTGAGATCACGGACACTGTGGCGGATGCTGGCATCGTCGGCAATCTGTTCAGAGATAATATGCCTCGCTCCTTCGAGTGCCGCTGCGGCATCTATCACTCCGGCTTCTTCATTCACATACGCACGCGCCTGTTCCTCCGGCAAACCTTCTTTTGGCTGCGACATGAGCCATTCCGCTAACGGCTCAAGCCCTTTCTCTTTCGCCACCGTCGCCTTCGTTCTTCTTTTCTGCTTATAAGGACGATACAGATCTTCTACTTCCTGAAGCTGTACAGCTCCATTGATAGATTGCCTTAACTCCGGCGTTAATTTTTCCTGTTTATCAATCAGCCGAAGCACTTCTTCCTTTCGCTCGGCCAATTGATTTGCGTAATTCCAGGACTGCTGAACGTCCCGGATCACCATTTCGTCCGAGGCACCGGTCTGCTCTTTACGGTAACGGGCAATGAAAGGAACCGTATTGCCTTCTTCAATCATATGTATAATGTTTGTGACATGCTTTTCCCTTATCTGAAGATCAGAAGCTATTTGGGATGCGACACCGCTTATCTCTTTTTCCATTTGTATTTCCTCCTGTCCAGCGTAACAATCCATTAGAATCTGTACTTATTATATTATAACGTACGTATGCCTATGTAAGGGGCAAATTCATCATAACATCAAAACGTCTGGCCTGTTTTCGCTTATTATATACAAAAAACCTCTACCATCACCGGCAGTGATGAAAGAGGTTTAACCTAATGCGCCAACCATTAAAGTAACATCATCATTTTCGTTTTCAGCTTTTTCAGCAAGTCTGTTTTTATATTCCTCTACCGAACGCATATACGGCAGGGCGCGTTGGTCTTCAGAGGATACAGTCATGCCGTCCGAGTGAAGAACAAAAGAGATGCCCTTATCGAAAGGAACGTACTCAAGCCGGTATTGAAACTTCCTGCCTGAAAGATAGCCCTTTGTTGGAACCGGCCGAAAAATATCTTCATTATCAGCACTGATATAGCAGGTAATATTACCGATGCTTCCATAGGTCAATTCCTGCTCCTGATAGCAGACCTTAATGACCGCAAGGACTACTCCCCGTTCAGAAACAAGCGCCCGGTTACAGCGCTCCAGGAGCATGGGGATAGATTCATGTTTATGGGCCCGAATGATATTCATGGCTATCTCTGCGGACTGCCTGGCACCTTCGCCACTCCCCAGCCCGTCCGTCACAGAGCAAAGAAAAAAATCCTCTGTTTCGATTACGAGATAGCTGTCCCCACACACACGGTTGCCCGGCTTTGTCTTTTGAAAGACCGCGGTATTCACTTGTGTATTCGAGATGGACTCCTTCATTACAGGCACTCCGAAGGCTCCACTCTTATAGATTCACGCAGCTTCTGCAGAGCCCTTCGCTGCAGTCTTGAAACGTGCATCTGAGAAATACCCAGCTGCTCTCCCGTTTCTTTTTGGCTTAAGTTTTCAAAATACGTACATCTCAGGATCTCTTTTTCTCTGTCCGTTAAAACCGCAAAAGCTTTTTGGAGCAGCAGTTGCTGATCTGTTTTTTCATATCCTTCTTCATTGGCACCAACAAGATCCAACAGCGTCACGGCACTGCCTTCCTGGTCTGCTTCTATGGAGCGATCCACAGATAAAGCCTGATAGCTTTTGCCCATTTCCATGGTTTCGAGCACTTCTTCCTCGCTTACCTCGAGGTACTCGGCAATCTCATCTACATACGGAGAACGCTGCAGACGGGTTGTCAGCTCTTCCACGGCCTTTTTAATTCTCGGGCCAAGCTCCTTAATACGGCGGGGAACATGAACACTCCACGTTTTATCACGGATAAACCGCTTGATTTCCCCTACAATTGTTGGGACTGCAAACGATTCAAAGCTCCTGTTAAAGGAATCGTCAAAACGGCGCAGCGCTGCCAGAAGCCCAATCATACCTACTTGATAAAGGTCGTCATCATGGTCCTGTCCCCGGGAAAATTTTCGTGATAAAGACTGCACAAGCGGTTCATAATGCTGTACAAGCTTAGTCTGAATTTCTTCAGTCGGGTCTTCCTGGAACTGGCGGATCCATTCATAAACTTCTTCACTCGTGCCGTTATTTTTGTTCTTGCGCGTTTGTTTCGGTTGAGACTCCGTCGACATTATTTTCCACCTCGTCTCTTTGCAGAAACTTTGTCATAGAAATAGCCACTCCGTTTTCGCCGCTGATTTCTACTTTATCCATCAATGTGTCTATGAGGAACAGTCCAAGTCCCCCCTCTTTCAGTTCCTCGATCGGTTTTTTGCTGTCTACGGGGCCGAGGTTTTGATCCAGTTCTTCAAGGACAAAGCTTTGACCTGTGTCTGCCACGACCATTTCCACCCGGTCTTCGAACACATTACAGGACAAATGCATATTACCGGTTTCTTCGTACGCATGGTTGACCACATTTGTGCATGCTTCCGCTATCGCAATTTTAATGTCCTCAATGTCATCGTAAGAAAAACCGAGGCGGTTTGCGAGTCCTGAAACTGTCAGCCGGGCGATTCCAACGTATTGAGGCTTGGCCGGAAGGATCATTTCCAAATAATCTGACTGGCGTTCCATTATTTGGCCTCCTCTGTATTTTCATCATCAATAGTGATTACTTCATCAAGTCCGGTAATGGTAAACAAACGCTTCACACGCTCATTCAGCCCTGTCAGACGAAGCGTAGCGTCATGATTTTCGGCTGACTTCAAGGCGCCAATAAATATACCAAGGCCGGTACTGTCGATATAGCTTACTTCTGTCAGGTCCACTACCACTTCTGCGCCTTCTTCTTCTGTCAGCGGATTCAGGTTCGCTTTCAGTTCCGGAGCCGTATACGCATCCACTTCCCCGGCTACTTTCAAAATTTTCTTTTTATCTGATTTTTCTACCACTTCTGTCGATAAATTCATTTAGTAAACCTCCTCATAACCATGCTGCTATATATAAATTACGATTTTTTAAATGTGCATCCTTCTCATGTTTCCCAGATTACAATCTGGTTAAACATTTCTGCGCAGTATAATCAATGTAAAGTCGTCACGAAGCTGAAAGCCCTGGGCTCTTTCCAGTTCATAGAATACGTGATTGACAATTTCCTGGGCAGGCAGATGCTGATACGTGCGGATGAGTCGCGTAATAGCTTCACGCTCAATAAAGCCGTCGTCGGTTCTGCATTCGGTAACGCCGTCTGATAAGAGCACAACAAAATCTCCCGGCTCCACCGTGAGTTGATATTCCTTATAGTTAGTGTTCCGCTTAATGCCAAGAACGATGCCTTTGGCCTGAAGCTCTTCAAACGTATCTTCAGCTGCCTTATAGTAGAAACCGGGCTCGTGGCCGGCTCCTGCATAGTTAAATTGATGGGAGCGTGAATCATACGAACCGTACATCATCGTAATGAACATGTTCGAAGCAATATTCTGCTCCACCACCCGGTTTACATTTTCAAGTAAAGCCCCGGGCTGCAGACGCTGCTCCGGATAACTGTCCATTGTATACTTGATCATTGACATACATAAAGCGGCCGGTATCCCTTTACCGATAATATCAGCAATCGCAAGACCGACACAGTCGTGGTCGTCTTTAACGAAATGGTAATAATCACCGCTCATTTTCGAAGCGGGGACACTTAGAACCCCCACATCCAAACCATTTACGTGTGGAATTTCATCCGGAAGAAACGTCTGCTGCATATTGGCAGCCACGTTAATTTCTGCTTCGAGTTCCTTTGTTTTATCACGAAGGCTCTGGTGTTCCCGGTACGCCAGTCCGTATCCCATCATTACCTCGAGAAGAAGCTCAAATGATTCATGAGCTCCTTTAGGAAGATCCGGAAAGAACTCCTCGAGCACCTCTAAATGAAGGCTAACCACTTCTTCCGGGGAAATCTGCTCCTCAAGCACTCTTTTACTGAACTGTTGGGCATAATAAAGCCCCTGTTCGCTCTGCTCTTCTAAATACGCCCGTAAAATATTCGCGTACTGATCATGTAACAATTCCTTCGACTCAGCCAACGTTTTTCCTCCTTAACGGAGCCATTTGATTGCCGTTATCGTTGTACCCTCTTCCATTACGGAGTCAACGTCAAAATCATCCATTAGTCTTCTCACTCCTGGAAGTCCGGCTCCTAAACCACCCGAAGTAGTATATCCGTCTTCCATTACTTCTCTTATGTTCTTAATGCCAGGGCCGCGGTCCTTGGCTGTAATCTTTATGCCCTTCTTTTTCTGGGTCCCCCTGGTCTCTTCCACCGCTTCGATAACGATTTCCCCTTTTTCAGCATACAGGTAGATGTTTCTTGCCAGCTCTGAAATGGCTGTCGTTATCCGCGCCTGATCCACACCGCCAAACCCTATTTCCTTAGCTAAATTTCGTCCGGCCTGTCTGGCTGATACAATTCCCCATTCGGTCTGCACTTCAACACTGGATTGGATACTCATGCTTACCCCTCCAATTCCTGTTGAAGTTTCTCAAGTCCCTGCTCAAGATCTAGTGCCGTTGGTACTTCTTCAAGCATAATGCCCATATCTATCAGAGTGATCGCCACTGCCGGCTGGATGCCCGTCAGAACAACTTTCGCTCCCATTAAATTGGACATTTCCACGACGTCGCCCAGCACTTTGGCGATAAATGAATCAATCATATCCACGGAGGTTAAATCAATCACTACGCCTGTAGAGCCTTCTTCGTGAATTTTACTCAGCAGGTCTTCCTGAAACTGAAGAGCTGTTTGATCATCTAGATCTACCTGCACTGAAATTAATAAATAATGACTTAGTTTTAAGATTGGAATCCGCATCGACTTATGCCCTCCATTCTGCTCCATTCTCTAGCTGAACCATTTTGCGCTGCGTCAGCTCAAGCGCTGATTCAATGCCCTTGCGCAGGCTGCTTTTCGTCGGGAAGGTGCTCAGATCAATGCCCAGATTTACAATTGTCTGGGCAATTTCCGGACGGATACCGACCAGAATGCACTCCGCCCCTACCAGCCTCACCGCTTTAGAGGCCTGAATAATATGGTTTGCCACCATCGTATCTACTACCGGCACGCCGGTTATATCAATTAAAACTACCTGGGAACGATGCTGAATAATCCCGTCGAGCAAATTCTCCATAATAAGCTTTGCCCGCTCGGTGTCAATCGCTCCAATTAATGGCATGACACTGACTTTTTCAAAGACAGGAATAAGAGGAGCAGAAAGTTCATTTAGAGCCATCTGCTGAATTTCGAGTGTTTTTATCCACGAATCGGAATAATCATCAACCAGCTGGTTCACGATCGCATCCACCCATTCTTCCACTTCTACAATCAAGCGCACGCTGTCTTCGTCTGCGTTATTAATATATGGCACAATGTAGGCAGTAACGATGCGCCGAAACACCTGCATCCCCTGTGTAAAATAGCTCAGCGGCCAGTCGGTCTGGATAAGCCGTTCCGCAAAATTCTTGATTTTACTTTTGGCTTCCGACCGCTCTAAACGGACTGAGCTGTACAGCACATCAATAAATTCTTCGTTGTTTGTGAATACTAAATCATCAGGAAGGGAGTTTTTAAAATATTCTTCCTGAACCCGAGCCATCTCTTCTTTCCATTTGGAAACCAGCTGTTCCTGATGGTCATTGATGGCCTGCACTACAGATGAATGCATCGTGAATTCCTCCATCTAGTCTGTCCATTTCCGTTTTATGGGCGGGGATAATTTTTATATGTTAATGCCCGGACTGGTGCATACTTTGTATTGTTTTGTACCGTATAGTTTGTTAATGGCACACCTGTACACTATCATACTCTATTTAGTATTATTCCATGTATAATACTTTAGCGCAAACAATTATGGCTGCAATCATATATATTCCTGAATAAAATTTATTACAATAAAAAAGCTGCCCGCCTTTCATAGACAGGCAAGCAGCTTTTTTATTCATCTCTGTTTCTTTAAAAGAAGAAATATAATTTCGAGTGTTTCAGATTCCGCTAAGCAATCGGCGATTCAAAGAGTGATCCACTTCTGTTTCTGCCTCAAATGACTCAGCAGCAATATTTAAATTGATACTGCTCATTTCTTCATACCCTTGCTTCATCGCTTCTTGAAACTCCAGACGTTGGCGTTCTTTTAAATACATCTCCGTGGCTTGATGAATAAATTCGTTGCGGTTTGAGCTCTGCTGCCCCTCTTCAATCATTCCATCAAGTTCGTCAAGAAGATAGTCAGGCAGGCTGACCTTAATCTGCTTAGTGCTTTTCTGATGCACTCCACACACCTCCAGGTTGACCCTTTTAGATTCCCATCCCTTAATCATTACTTAATTCATAATAGCATTTCTATATGCTGTTTGCAAAGCGCGTTTTTCATAAAATCAGGGTTCAAACCTGTTTTCGGGAGTATATACCCGGGGGACGCGTTTACTGATGGTACAGGGAACTTCATATGTAATCGTTCCAAGACGGCCGGCTACTTCCGTGACGCTGATCGTTTCCTCTTTCTGGCTGCCAATCAGTGTCACTTCCGTGTCCACCGGAAATTCATGCGGCAGCCGAACCATCATCTGATCCATGCAGATGCGCCCTACAATAGGTACGCGAAAGCCTCCTGCCAATACCTCCCCCTGATTTTCAGCGTGCGCTCTCAGCCAGCCATCTGCATAACCGATAGGCACAGTACCTATCCATTCATTTCCCGTGGAGGTATATGTTGCGCCGTAGCTGATACTCGTGCCCGGCGGCACTTCTTTCACCTGAGTCAGGCGGCTGTGAAGCGTGAATGCTTCCTTAAGTGTAAATGGAAGATGCCCGGTAATATCTGCTGCGGGGGTCAATCCATACATTGAAATCCCGAACCGGACCATATTAAAGCAGCGCTCCGGAAAACGCATAGCCGCTGCGCTGTTACCGCAGTGAATCAGGCGGGGAGCGCTCCCCAGCTGCTGTACCAGGGCAACGACCCGGGAAAAACGGGCATACTGCTGTTCAAAATAAGCAGTCTCCAGTTCATCAGCAGTAGCGAAATGCGTATACATACCTTCCAATTCTATAGAGGGAATCCGGTTTACCGCGGCCAAAAAGGAAGAGATTTCTTCGTCATTTATCAATCCCAGACGGCCCATGCCGGTATCTACTTTCATATGAATGAAAAGAGATTCTCCGGCTGTATGCCGGGAGGCTTCCTTTAGCCATTCTTCCTGAAAGACCGTGATCCGGATATCGTGGCGGGCGGCCACTGGGGCGTCCTGCGGCCGCGTTCTTCCAAGCACGAGGATAGGCAGTTCTATGCCGGCTTCCCGCAGTTCAAGCGCTTCTTCAAGCAGCGCCACCCCAAAATAGGAGGCTCCCGCCTCCGCTGCTGCCTTTGCAGTTGCCGCCGCCCCGTGTCCGTAGCCATCCGCTTTCACTACGGCCATTACGGCCACGTTTTCTGTATGAAGCTTCCGCACTTCACGGATGTTGTATTTAATGTTTTCTGTATTGATCTCCACCCACGTGTCCCGGTAGGATTCGCTGGAAAACGCCATGATGACTCCTCTTTTCTATCGTTTCTTTTGTGCCTGAATGAAGGTCAGGGCTTTCGGCAGATAATCGATCAAATTGGATGCAGTAAAAGAATAATCCGATACCCCTTCATTTATCGCAATTTCTGCAGCCAAGCCGTGTGTGTAGACTGCATTACAAACTCCCTCTTCCACTGTTGGACCCTGAAGCATCATCGCAAGCACGATGCCGGTCAGTGCATCCCCGGATCCTCCCTTGGCCAGGGCACTGCTGCCGCTGGTACTCACATACTGCCTGCCTTGAGGGGTTGTAATAATCGTGTTTGGCCCCTTCAGTACAAGATAGCAGCCGAATTTACGTGCATATTCGCGTGAAACCGTAAACCGCTCTGCATTGACCTCCTTTGGCGAAAGGCCCGTGAGGCGGCCCATTTCACCGGGGTGCGGGGTCAAAATCAGCGGGTATTCTCTGTTTATCATTTCCTCCTCCAGCTCCGGCAGAAAATAAAGTCCATCTGCATCCAGCACGAGCGGCGTTTGTGTCTCTGTCAGGAGCCGCTTCGTTAATACTCTCGTGCTTTCTGTCCGGCCAAGTCCGGAGCCGGCTGCAACACCGTCCATGCCGTCCCATGGGAACGGCGTTTCCTGTAAATCGGCGACCTGACCGTCCTCCGTTTCAGGCAGCGGAAAGTAGGTTGCTTCTAGCACATGAGAGGCGACGGCGCTCAATGCAGATTCCGGTATGCTTGTGGTCAGAAGGCCGATGCCGGCATGCAGGCAGGCGTTCGAAGCGATGGCCGGAGCACCGGGCATATTATAGGCCCCTGCTATCAGCAGCCCTTTGCCGTTATCGCCTTTGTGGGACTCCTGCGTCCGTTCCGGCAGACTTTTGGCTGCGTCAGTCAGCTCCCACGTCTGTCTTTGCTGATCCAATGCCTTCCAGGAAGCTTGCGGTACGCCAATCGGCACAATTCGAACTTCACCGTAATAGTGCCTCGCCGGATACAGGTACGTGCTCAGTGTAGGAGCTTCAAGAATTACTGTAGTGTCTGCATTCACCGCCATACCGGGAAGTTCTTCCTCATTCGCCGGTACTCCCGTGGGAATATCTACAGCTACAACCGGTGCTGTTATGCTGTTCAGCCACTTTCCTGCAGAATAAAAAGGCTCTTTCAGCTCTCCGTAAATCCCGGTTCCAAGCATTGCATCAATATAGATAATCCCTTCCTCCGGCAATTCTGGTTCAGGCACGCTGGTACCTGCTTTCAGCGGAAGCCCGCAGGCTCGGTACAGGTCTTTATGATAAAGCGCTCCTCCGGAAAGGGCCTCCTCTTCTGCCAGCAGATACACAGAAACCTCCCACCCGAGAGAGGAGAGTGTCCTGCCGATAACGAAACCATCGCCCCCGTTGTTTCCCTTCCCTGCAAAGATAACAGCTTTACGCGCTTCAGGATACATATCATGAATGGCAGCTGCCGCCGCCCGTCCCGCATTTTCCATTAGCAGTTCTTCTTTCATTCCAAGTGTTCCGATGGTGTATTGATCGAGCTGCTGCATTTCTTTACTTGTTACGATCTGCATCCTATTCGCCGCCCCTTTCTTCAATAATAACCTGAGCAACCGCACTGTCCCGCGAGTGACTGATGGAAACATGGATAATATAAGCCTCATAGCCTTCGCAGCGGAGCAGCGGCTCCCCCCGCTCTCCATTACTCACTGTAATATCGTGAAAGCCTGTCTGCGAAGAGATGCCGGTGCCTGCTGCCTTTACAAATGCTTCCTTGGCAGCAAACCTTCCTGCTGTAAATTCTATCAGCCGTTTGCCGGAAAAATGTCTGCAGGCATGTAATTCATCTTCATTTAAAATTCGCGGCAAAAATTTTTTCTGCTCTAAAGAGCGTTCAATCCGCTCTAACTCAATGATATCAACGCCTATTCCTTTAATCATTACTTTCTCCCTTCCCGCAGCGCTTTTCGTGTATTCCTCTATTTATTCATGCTACACTGACCGTACATACTTATACACTTTAGTATACCCGTCACCAGAAAGGGGACTAACCCACTTGTTTATCCGCCATGAAACTTTTTCCACATTTATAAGACGCTACCCCGTAATCTCAATTATATTAGCAGTACACCTGCTATTGTTTTTCTGGGTAAATCTTTCGGAATGGACGAACGGCCTGATTCCGTTCGGGGAAGTTATTTATTATTTGATGGTTGGCAACAACTTCGCTATTCAGAGCGGAGACTACTGGCGCCTTCTTACTCCAGTGTTTTTACATACGTCTTTTGGGCACGTGCTTTTTAACTCCTTTGCGCTGCTGCTTTTCGGACCGCCGCTTGAATTCATGCTCGGCCGGCTCAAATTTCTGACATTTTATTTAACAGCCGGAATTATTGGAAATATTGCTACACTGTTTTTCGGTTCGCTCTACTTGTCACATTTGGGTGCCTCCGGCGCCATTTACGGGCTTTTTGGCGCTTATGTATTTATTATGATGAACCGCCGGCATCTTATCGACCCTTCAAGCGCCCAGATAGTTATTGTTCTCCTTGTGATAGGCATGGTGTTCACCCTTCTGAATTCCGGCGTCAACATATGGGCGCACCTATTTGGATTCGTTGCCGGTTTCGGGCTGATTCCTATGTTTTTAAAAAACGCAGTTCCCTTTTACTTCTCCCAGGGATTTGGGCCTTCTTCCGACATTCGCAGGCCGCGCCGGAAAGTACGCGCGGTTACTGCCCAGAAAGTAGGAAGACGAATCGCTTTAATTGCCGCCTACGTCATTGTCGGCGCCGTGCTTCTCCGGGTGCTCCAGCTCGTCATCGCCGCGTTGATGTAAAAAGAAAAGCGGAAATGCCCCGAAAGCCGCGAAGGATACTTCCCGGCCGCGCAGAGCAGCCCGCTGCTCGAAGTCGGACGGAAAGTAATTCCGAGAGGCTGGGCATAGAAAAGCGCAAGAAGCCTGGTAGTGGCGCGGGATAATTCTCTCCATATAATAACTGCTTTCCCCAGATAGAAAAGAGGCCCTTCCCGCAGAAGTGGCCTCTTTTTCGTTTATCTGCTTTTTACGAGCAGATTGACAGCTTCCTGGACAGATTCACTGGTATCTTCCCCACGTTCCATCTGTTCACGCATGCATTGTTCCAGGTTTTCACTGACAATTACACCGATTGCACGGTCCATCGCAGAACGAGCAGCTGACATCTGCCCTACAGTATCCCGGCAGTCCTGTCCTTCTTCCATCATCCGAAGAACACCCCGCACCTGCCCTTCGACACGGCGGAGTCTGTTTTTAATATTGGCATCATATTCCATGAGTTAAGCGGCCTCCAATGTATTTAAAATGTACATTGTCATTATACATGAAATAATTGGTAATTTCCTACACCCTCTAATAAATTTTCAATCAGCTTGCTTTCCACCCGATCGTATTAGGAGCTGCAGGGACTTCCCATTTTTGGTTGAGCGGCACTTCTCCAAGTGAGTCACTGTTTTCAGAGATAAACTTTATGGATTCATATCCAAAGTCAGCTGCCGCCAGTCCCACCGCGTCAATCATCGCCTGCTGCACTTCCACAGACGTATCCTCAAGAGAGCCAGCCAGGCTGATAGTTACTGATTCACCCTCGCCTTCCACATTTCCTACAGTAAGAGAGCCGGGGATAGGAGCTCTCACTTCAGAAATTTCAGGTCCTTCGTTCATTTTCACCAGCGTTTCCTCCAAAGAAAGCAAAGACCCGTTTTCATTTGTTGTAGAAACACCCGCTCCTTCACCAGTCACTAAATAAGAGGCGTCATTTACATCATATAAATAATAGCCGCGATTCTCATCAATATCCCGGACGTCTATTTCTTCTTCATTTCCGGTGTCTTCATCAGGGATATTTGATACTTCTATACCTTTTTCCCCTAAATAACGGGCAAGCTCTTCAATGCCCCGCTCGATCCGGCCGGCTTCCACAGGCGTAGTTTCGGAGGATACTGCTGCTTCAAGACTGCCATTCTCTGCATCTTCCCAGGAGACTTTTTCAGTCACAGCAGGGCCGAGCCCGAATTCATTTCCGTCTACTTCTTCCGTAATAAAATTCAAAAGCTCTTTCAGATCCGTTTCTGCTGTAAATGTTAATGGGACAATAACCGAATCCTGTACACTTTCAAAAGGGATCGTCACAGCATTCACACTGCCGCTGCCTTCTTCTTTAGTAAGCGCAGATACATACCCATCCGGTATTTCTTCGTTCTCCTGCGTATCCTCCTGAACTGTCGGCGGGCTTTCTTCTTCAGTACCACTACCCGCCGGCTCAGATTCTTCAGGCACTCCGTTGTCTGTATCGTTTTCAGCTGTATTTTCCGTTTCCTGCTGTTCGGCTGACTCTGAATCTCCGGCCTCATTCTCATCTTCAGCGTTCTCTTCCTGAGAAGGGGAAGCCGTCTGATTCGAAGTCCACCATATTCCCGGAACGATAAGTATCGCTAGTAGGAGAACTGCCGCCGAGGTAAAAACAGGGGCTGGCCATCGCCGATGCGTACGGTGTCTTTTCTTTGAGTCCAGCCGATCCTGAATATTATGGTAGATTTCATCTTTGGATCGTTTATCCTTCACCCGGGGCATTTGCTTTAATGAATGTTCAATCCGTTCCATAGAACGATTATGCTTCTTCACTCTCCTGCCCTCCTTTCTTCTAAATTTTCCCTGTTTTCCATCAAGTCCTGTATTTTTTTCACGGCCCGGTGCTGTGTCGTTTTCACCTTACTCTCTGACCATCCGAGCACTTCAGCTGCTTCTTTAATCGAAAGCGATTCCACATAACGCAGCATAAGCACCTGCCGCTGATCCGGGGAGCACGCTTTCATGCATTCATAAATTTCACGCACATCGTCTTTCGTAGTGAGAATCTCATCTGGAAGAGGCGCCGGGTCCCGCATTTCCTCTTTTGATAAAGGACCAAGTACTCCCAGCCATTTCCGCTTCTTTCTGTTTTGCTTGCGGATCCAGTCTATGCCGACATGTCTGGCGATAGAATAAAGCCAGGTTTTTTCACTGCTTTTGCCTTCAAACGTTTCAAAGGAATGCAGCACTTTAATGTAAACTTCCTGGACCAGCTCCTCGGCTGTTTCACGATCTCGGACCATATAAAATAAATATTGGAAAAGGGAGTGATGATATTGTTCATATAGCCTTTCAAACTCATCATGCATGATGAACACTTCCTTAATGTAGACGTTCCCTGTCTTTTTTAGTTACACCGTTGATTTTATTAATGGAAGGCGGAAAAGAAATTACGCTTCCATCCATTTTCTGTTTATGTATATTCAACATTTAATTTTTCTGCTGATACTTTCTAAGATATTAGCAAAATACTTCGCATTATTATAGCATTTCCACGGTTTTTTCCGAAAAACCCCCCACCGCTTTCACACTCTGATTTAACATTAGTAAAGTCCTGTTTATGTTCATTTGAGGGATTTGAACCTTTCTTTATTTTGAAACATGGTATAATTATGTAACAACATTGTATTAATTGTAAACTAAATTTAATATTTGACCTAGGGGGGGTTCCATGAAAAAATTCTCATTTTTAGCAGTTGCCGCCACAGCCGTTATTACTCTCAGCGCCTGCGGCACCGAAAATAGCGAAAACGCGGAAAACAGTGAAAAAGCAACTGAAACAGCCTCCGTTGAAGCTAACGGAGAAGAAAATGAAGACAATGAAGAAAATGACAGTGCAAAGAATGAAGAACAGAAAGATAAAGATACGGCTTCCGAAACTGATGAAGCAGCAGAAGGCGACGCTTCCGCTGAAGACAGCGCCTCTACAGAAGATACTGCCACAGAAAATGAAGAAGGAAATACGGAATCCGAAGACACTGCCAGCGAAGATGCTTCATCGGAAGATACTTTACCGGAGGATGATGCGGCAGAAGAAAGTGCTTCTGAAGAAACGACCAACAGTGAAGAAGCAGCTTCCGAAGAGTCTACTGAGTCTACTGAGACTGCTGAAACTACAGATACAGAAGCTAACAGCACCTCAGCTTCTGAAGAAGAAGAGGCTGTAACAGAAGAAGTGACTGTTTACTACCTCGACAGCGATTTGATGAATACAATTTCTGAAACCCGCAGCCTTGAAGCAGCGTCTGAAAATGATCTGCCGTTTGAAGCTGTGCAGGCATGGCTCGACGGCCCTGAAACAGAAGATGCCGTTAGTCCGCTTCCAGTAGAAACCGAAGTACAGTTTGTCGAATTTAAAGACAACACTGCCTTTGTTTCCTTTGAACCTTCTGTCCTCGAAGCCACTACAGTCGGGAGCACTCTCGAGCTCGCATTTGTAGAACAGCTGGCAGTGTTAATGGACCAGTTTGGATACGGTCAGACTCAGATTCTTATTGACGGCGAAGTTGTCACGGACTTTTACGGGCACCGGGAAATCAACCAGCCTATCGAAGCGACGGATCCTTCGGAGCTTTATGGCAGTAACTAACACCAGGTATATAAAAAAAGCGCCCGCACACGCGGACGCTTCAGACTGTCGACAATGGCTCTAATTTTAGAGCGTGTCGGCAGTTTTTTATGCTATGATAAAAAGAAATAGCCTGG
>NZ_JBQLIA010000040.1:0-12879 GCF_056034345.1 Marinococcus sp. LNSP9103-4
TTCTTTTTAGTATACGACCCTTCGGGGCGCTTGCCTACAAAAAAACTGTCGAGAAAGGAGACTTTCTCGACAGCCTGGGAAGCCGGCTGGATAAACCAGCCGGCTTCTTTTTTCTTTATAACTATTCTCATTTATCAGAAAAAATAAAATTTTCGGTTGAAATGTATTGGGAAATGGTTTATTATGTAAACATACTCAAAGGAGGCATTATTGTTTTGACAAACAGTCAACTGAACACAACTGAAATGATCGACAAAGGGATGCAGCAGTCTCACAGCATGAGCGTAGAGGAATCGGTTCGCACGATTGAAAACATCATGCAGGTCGAAGCAGCACGTCAGCAGGACTATGAAGACAATAAGATTGAAAATTTATAAGTGATGAAAAGCGCGGTCCCTAAAGGCCGCGCTTTTTGACGTTTATACGCTTTCCTGGCCCGTTAAAATAACCGGGCCTTCTTTTGTGATCGCAATGGTATGCTCGTACTGGGCGGAATAGCCTCCGTCCCGGGTAGTGGCGGTCCACCCGTTGGAGGTCATTTTGCTCTGCCAGCCGCCAGTGTTAACCATTGGCTCGATCGTAATAACATGGCCCGGCTTTAAGCGGCCGCCTTTGCCGGGGGCACCGAAATGAGGGATTTGCGGGTCTTCGTGGAGAGTGGGCCCGATGCCGTGCCCGGTAAAATCCCGGACGACCGAGAAGCCTTCATGTTCGACATATGTTTGAATCGCATGTCCGATATCACCGATCCGGTTGCCGACTTTGGCCTGTTCAATACCTTTATATAAAGATGCTTCTGTAACCTCCATCAGCCGTTCGAGTTCACTGCTTACTTCCCCAACCGCATAGGTCCAGGCGGAATCCGCCAGGGCTCCGTTTAAATTTACAACCATATCGATTGTAACGAGGTCACCGTTTTCAAGAGGGCGGGATCTTGGGAAACCATGGCAGATTTCATCGTTTACCGAGGCGCAGGTGGCATATTTGTATCCCTGAAACCCTTTTTGTTCAGGAGTTGCGCCGCGTTCTGCCAGAAATTTTTCGACAAAATCGTCAATTTGTTTTGTAGTGACGCCTGGTTTGACCATTTTGGCGATTTCTTTATGGCAGGCGGCAAGAATTTTTCCTGCTTCATGCATAAGCTCAATCTCTCGTTCTGTCTTTAACGTTACCATCATTTGTCTCCTTTTATTCAGTATCAAATACTATTGTAAAACATTCGTATAAGAAATGCATTGTTTGATGATTTCCTTTATAATGGCGGGATTGCATGACAGAGATGGAGGTAAATCATGAAAAAACAGAAATGGTATGTACAACTCAGGGACAAGTTTTGGTTTATTCCAGGATGCTACGGTATTCTTAGCTTAATAATAGTAATAGGCGCTTCTATCATGGATCAGCAGGTGCTGCGGCCAGTTTACAATAATATGCCTTCTATGCTGATCGTGGAAAATAACACTGCTACTTCTTTATACAGTGCATTAGTGACGGCATTGCTGACGTTGACAACCATAAGTTTTTCTTCGATTATGGTCGTTCTGACCACGTATGCCACACAGTTTACCCCAAGGGCTCTGCAGGATTTCATGAAAAGCCCGACGACGCAGCATACACTTGGGGTATTTACGTTTGGGGTATTATTTACTCTGGTAAATATGCTGCTTTTTTCGAGCGAAGGCAGTAGCCAAATTTTGATGCCAATGCTGACAGTTCTTGTGGCGCTTGGCTGTCTGGCTTTTTTTATTATCTTTATTTATCACTCCACCCAGTGGCTGCAGGTGAATCATTTGATCAGCCATATAAGATCTGATGCCTCCAGGGTGATCCGGGATGCCTACACTTATTCGGGGGTGCACAGCTTCAGCGAATGGAGCGATGATTTTCGAAATGACGAAGAAGCAATCGTTTATGCCGAACGGTCGGGGTATACCAATATGGTGAAAATGCCTGAACTGATTGAATGGGCCAGGCAGCAGGGAGCCGTGGTTGAATGCCTGTTCCAGGTAGGAGACTACGTTCATCAGGGAGAGCCTTTATTTCGCTATTGGTCAAAGCATAGTTTATCCCCGAAAATATTGAGAAGTTTTTTATTAGTAGGAGAAGAGAGAAGCAATGTTCAGGACATCGAATTCTCCATGCAGAAAATTGTAGAAATAGCGCTGCGGGCCATTTCGCCTGCAATCAATGATCCACACACAGCAGCGAACTGCATCAACCGTATTGGGGCACTGCTTTCCGAACTCAGCCATGAACACAAAAATGACCAATACTTCGCTGACAATCAGAATGAGCTGCGGTTATTCATGCCTGTAAAACCCTTTAGGGAATATTTATATAAAAGCTTTTATCAGGTGAGATTGTACGGTTACGAAGATATTTCGGTAATGGGAGCCTGCATGGAAGCACTGACGATGCTCGTGAAAACAGGAGATCCGTCTGTGTTAAAGGAAGTGGATTCATTTTCCCGTTACATGGAGCAGGCGGTCGCTCCGGAACAGCTTGCGGACTGGGACAGGGAATACTGGGAGGAGCGTGTGCAGAAAAAGAACACAGCTCTGCATCAGGCACTTACAAAAAGTAAGCAGATAACTTGAAACAGCCAGTAACGTGTGTGTATGATATATAAATGAAGTTCAACACGAAAGGATGAAAGTTCAAATGAAAGTAGCAGCTATCGTAGGAAGTATTCGCCAGGAATCATTTAACGGAAAGTTAGTGGAGTACATGCAGGATCGTTACAGTGACATCATGGATATTAATATTTTAGATATCCGCGATCTTCCGCACTATGATCAGGATGAGGAAAGCAACGCTCCGGACTATGTGCAGGAATACAAGCGTTCTGTACGTGAAGCGGACGCCGTGCTTATCGCCACTCCGGAATATAACGGTTCGATTTCCGGCGTGCTTAAAAATGCTCTTGACTGGAATTCCCGGGTCGATTACGACTTTGCCGGCAAACCAACCATGCTTGTAGGAGCTTCTCTTGGAGGCCTGGGCACAGTGAAAGCGCAGATGCATCTTCGCCAGATTCTGAGCGCTCCCGGTATGAGTGCAAAAGTACTGCCTGGAAATGAAGTACTGATCGGAGCCGTCCATGAAAAAATGAATGAAAACGGAGATTTAACAGATCAGGGCACGATTGATTTTCTTGATAATGTCGTAGCCGAATTCGAACGTTTTTATCAGGAAACGCGGGCTGTGGCGAACCGCGCGTAATATGCAGAAAAACCCTGTTGGCATAGGCCTGCAGGGTTTTTGAATGCAGATTTTTGCTCAGAGGGAGAAGGCGGATTATAAAAATCACCTTTGACTTCCTGACATAATATGATAAAGTGTAGACAACTTAATAGGGAATCCACTAGGGGTGCCGAAAGCGGCTGAGATAAGGACTAACCTTAATCCCTTTGAACCTGATCTGGTTAAGGCCAGCGTAGGAAAGTGGAGACGGCAGAATACGTCTATTTCAAAAGCACAAGCTTTACCATAGAGGACGTTTATTCTAAGCCACTCCACCAATGGAGTGGCTTTTTTTGCCCCATTGGTCCTGACTGCCCGTAGTGGTTCCCTCCTAATTTAAAGGAGGAAGTTACAATGAAATTTTCAGAGCTTTTATGGCAGGACACAGAGCACATTTTTGAAGCCTGCTGGAGAAATCCGTTTGTACAGGGTATCGGGAAAGGGGAGCTCCCAAAAGCATCTCTTATCCATTACGTGAAGCAGGATTTTGAATACTTAAACGCCATGATCAAGGCAAAAGCAATTGGGGTAACAAAGTGTACGTCAAGAGAAGACATGGTTATGTTTAAAGATACCATTGATTTTGTTTTAAACAGCGAAACGCACCCGCATCATAATTTGTGTGAGCAGGCGGGCGTGGGCTATGAGGAATTGCAGGGCTATGCGCTTGCTCCGGTATCTCAGCATTACGTGCTTCACATGCTGCACCATGCCGAAAAAGGAACACTTGGTGATGTAATTGCGGTAACGCTTGCCTGCCCGTGGGTGTATTTGTATGTGGGTGAAAGGCTGATGGAGGAAGTGCAGCCGGACGAAACCCATCCGTTCAATGACTGGATTCGTTTTTACGGGGACCGTGAGGAAAGGGAAATGTATAAATATATTGACCGCCTTGATGAACTGGCAGAAACAGCCACAGAAGAAGAAAAACAGCGCTGGCGGACGTTGTTTATGGAAGGGTGCCAGCTTGAGTATATGTTTTTTGAGGACGCTTATTATGCAAAAGACTGGCCCTTTGCCAGAACGTTAACAGACGGGGAAAAAGTCTAATGATAAACAAACGCTTAAACCTCCGGGATATTGTCGTCATCTCGTTTATTTCAGCAGTTCTCGGCGTCCTTTATCTTCTTTGGGTGCTGCTGGGACAAATGGTTACCGGCATCTTCGGCCCAGTTGGAGGAGGCCTGATGGCGGGCTTCTGGATCCTTGCGCCTGTGATTTGTGCCTATATCGTTCAAAAACCGGGAGCGGCGCTGCTTGCAGAGCTTATTGCGGCTGGCACTGAAGTTATGGCGGGGTCTGTCAGTGCAGGAGCAGTGCTCGTGCTCGGCTTCACCCAGGGGCTCGCTGCAGAATTGATTTTCGCTCTGTTTTTTACCGGGTGTTCCGTCTGCCAGTATTAATGCTTGCCGGGTCGGCCGGAACGTTTGCTGCATTTTTAACCCAGTATGCCCTTTATGGATTCAGCCAGTACGCAGGTTCTGTTGTTGTATTTATGCTGGTAACAATGCTTATAAGCGGCGCTCTTTTAGCCGGATGGGCAGGGAAAAGCTTTGCGGATGCGCTGGTAAAGACTGGAGTGCTTGACCGCTTTGCCCTTGGCCGTCAATACCGTCTCGGCCAGCAGAGGGATGCTGTATGATTTACGCAGACAAATTGACCATTGCGTACCCTTTTGCTAAGCCTTCGATAGAAGGTTTTTCAGCAGAAATATGTACTGGGGAAAACGTGCTGCTGCTCGGTCCGAGCGGTTCAGGCAAAAGTACGCTTGCTCTCGCTATCCAGGGAATTCTTCCGCGTTCTGTGGAGGCGCAGGTTTCGGGCGGTCTGAGCGTGTTTGGGGAAAATCCGGCGGTGAAAAGTATTACGGAGGCCGCCAGGCAGGCGGCGCTTTTGTTCCAGGATCCGGATACCCAGTTCTGCATGCCGACCGTGCGGGAAGAGCTTGTATTCACGCTTGAAAATCTGCGGGTGCCTGCAGGTGATATCGAGGCCCGCATACACGAAGCCTTACAATTTACAGATATGCTTCACTGCATTGATGCCCGTATCGACACACTGTCCGGCGGGATGAAGCAAAAAATAGCTGTTTCCTGTTTAGCTGCTGTGAATCCGCGGATATGGATTCTGGATGAACCGCTCTCCCAGCTCGATCCGGTAAGCCGGCAAGCAGTGGCTTCGCTTCTTGGCCGCATTGCAGCAGATAGTGATAAAACACTGGTTTTGATTGAGCATCAATTAAATGAAGTAATGGAGTGGGTAGACCGGGTGATCGTATTGAACCACGATGGCCAGGTGTCTGCGGATGGAAGCCCGGCACGTATATTCAATTCTCATGCAGCTGTACTCGAAGCAGAAGGAGTATGGCTGCCGGCTCCTGCAGAAGCCGGAAAGAAATTACTGAAAAAGTCAGAGGATCCCAAATCCGCTCTTCCCATTACTTTATTGGAATGGGAGAGGTTTGCAGCGGATTATTCCGCTGCAGCAGTTCTTGCATCTCTGCCGCAGCCGAAAAAGGTAAGTGATCCTTCACTTGAACCACCTGTTCTGGAGGTGAAGCAGGCGGCCTTTGCCTATGGCGAGCAAACGGTTTTCGAAAACGTATCTTTTTCCCTGTACCCAGGGGGAATGACTGCTCTAGTCGGTGCAAACGGAGCAGGAAAGAGCACGCTCGCACGTGTCCTCACTGGATGGGAATCTCTTAAAAGCGGCTCTATATATGTTAACGGAGAAGATATTGCCAGTCTGAAGCCGTACGAAATTGCTAAAACCTTCGGAATTGTTTTTCAGCAGCCCGAGCATCAGTTTGTAGCACAGACCGTGGAAAAAGAAATACGCTA
Source organism: Marinococcus sp. LNSP9103-4 (assembly GCF_056034345.1). Classification (NCBI taxonomy): domain Bacteria; kingdom Bacillati; phylum Bacillota; class Bacilli; order Caryophanales; family Bacillaceae; genus Marinococcus; species Marinococcus sp. LNSP9103-4. Next base: position 6,084 of record NZ_JBQLIA010000040.1, read on the forward strand.
CGGAATGGAAATGGAAGGGTGGTGCGAAAAAGATATTGATCAGCAGACAAATGAACTGCTGATTCAATTTCAGCTCGGACATATTCGAAAGAATCATCCATTTCAGCTCAGCCAGGGAGAAAAAAGGCGCCTTTCGGTGGCAGTCATGGTAACGAACAACCAGTCCGTATTAATTTTGGATGAGCCGGCGTTTGGTCTTGATAAGCGAAATACCGATGCTTTATTTGAAGTGCTTGAGCAGTGCCGGCGACGTGGAAAAGCGGTTCTCTGGCTGACGCATGATATGGATCTGGTCTATACAAAAGCTGGACGGGTTTTGGCGCTGGCGGAACGAACACTTGCCTGTGATGACGGCGTGGAAGCATTTTTCAGTGGGAGCATGGATTTAGCTAAAATCGGTGTCCGCCCGCCGGTAGTAAAGCTTATGAGCTTAAAGAAAAAGGAAACAGTAAGCCATGCTTGAAGAAATCCAGACTCGGAACGCTTTTTTGCAGCACGTACATCCAACGCTGAAGCTGATAAGTCTTTTCACCGTATTTTTCTGCATGATTTTCGTTTATGATATTTGGCGCCCGCTTGCCGTTTTGCTGTTAACGGTTGCTGCCGTCGCCTTTTTGGGAAAGGTGCCGTTAAAGCTGCTGCTCGTACTTATGCTTCCATTTGGGCTCTTTGGGTTCAGCTTTATATGGCTTCAGGTTGTTTTTCCTGACGAAAGAGGATCCACAGTTCTTTTCTATGTATTCCAAATGCCGGTTGCTCTTGAAAATATTCAAACAGGAATCTCGCTCGGTCTGCGGGCAATGGTGTTTGCATCCTGGTCGCTTCTTTTTGTTCTCACTACCTCTCCCGTGAGTTTAGTGATAAGCCTGATACAAAAATGGCATGTGCCTCCAAATATTGGTTATGGAATGATGGCCGCCTACCGTTTTCTCCCCCAACTGCGGGAGGAACTGGTGGTTATCCGGAGAGCCCGGCAAATCAGAGGGATGGGCAAAAAGCCTAAAATGCGGGAGTGGAAAGAGATGGCCGTGCCCTTGATGGCAGGGGCTGTACGAAAGGCAGAAAGAACAGCGCTCGCAATGGAATCGAAAGGGTTTGACGGCTCCAGAGAAAGAACGGAATACGTACAGATGAATTATAAAAAAACGGACATATGGTTCAGTGCCGGGTTTATATTGTTTATGATTTTCGTTTTTCTTATGCCAATGCCGTGACAGATCAACTGTATTAATTAAAGGTAACCCCGGGAACTCACGGCCCCCGGGGTTATTCGTGCTGACTATTATTTCACTAAAAACTTTTCTTCGATGCTGTCGACATAGCTTTTAATATCTTCAGCAATGTTATCCATTTCATCCACATCGACTTTCATGGTGGGAATCTCACCCTTATGTCCATTTTTGCGGAATTGCTCGATCATCTCATCCACAGCTCCGGCGAAGTTTTCATACGCGTGATCCCCGGAGCCGAAGATGGAAATTGAAAGGCCGGAAATATCATAGGCGAAAAGATCTTCAAGAAAATCTTCCGTTTCTTCGGGGATATCACCTTCACCCCACGTATACGTACCCATAATGAGCAGATCGTGAGGGAGGGGGTCTTCGTTTGGAAGGCCATCGGCGATCATATCCATCAGCTCTACTTCGTGCCCGCGGTTGATGAGCTCTTCTTCCGTATCAATAGCCATATCTTCAGTATTTCCAGTCATTGTGGAATAGAACAAAAGTATTCGCATATGTCCATTCCTTTCTTTTATAGGCTCGTGCATAAAATACATATTTAATATACTTATTATATATTCGGCGGCCGGATTGTGCAATCATCCTGGTGAATAGAGGTGCACACTAAATGTGTTAAAATATATATTGGTAATATATATTAACGCTTTAATGAAGGAGGAGAAAAAATGAAACAGATAGGTATTATCGGTGGCCTCGGTCCGGAATCGACAGTGGAATATTATCAATCCATCATTAAAAAGTATCAGGAAAAGAAGAATAGTCTTCAGGTGCTTCCGGAATTGTACATTAATAGCATTAATATGTACAACATTTTTACGTATATTTCGGAAGAACGAATGGACGATCTGATCGAATATTTAGGCAACGCTGCCCGTAAGCTTGAACTGCTCGACGTTGATGGAATCATTATTGCAGCCAACACTCCGCACCTTGTATTCGATGAAGTGCAGAAGCAGGTCGAGTTGCCGATGCTCAGCATCGTGGACGCCGCGGTGGAAGCAGCAGAAAATGAGGGTGCCGAAAACATTGGGCTGCTGGGCACAAAGTTTACGATGGATAAGAATTTTTTTAAGAAGCCGTTCGAAGCGAATGGAAAGAATATTTATGTGCCAGCTGAAAGCACACAGCAGTATTTACACGAAAAAATTGTCAGTGAGCTCGAAAATGGTATCGTAAATCCTGAGACGAAAAAAGAATTTGAGCGGATCACCGTGGAAATGATCGAACAACACGGGCTTGATACCTTGATTCTTGGCTGCACTGAACTGCCGATAATTCTTTCTGAAGAAGATTTTTCGATTCCGTTTTTAGATACAATGCAGGTGCACGTAAACAAGGTCGTAGACTTTATGTTTGAAGAAAAATAAAGCAGAAGGAGGGCAACAATGGCCATTCAATTGAAAAGAATTTATGAAGACCCGGAGGAAAAAGACGGGTATCGGATTTTAGTCGACGGCGTGTGGCCGAGGGGAATAGCAAAGGAAAAAGCTAAAGTGGATGAATGGAGCAGGGACGTTGCTCCTTCAAAAGAGCTGCGGCAATGGTTCTCCCACGATCCGGAGAAATTTGACGAATTCAAAGAGAAGTATAAGCAGGAGCTTCAACAGAATAACGAACAGACTGAAGCTCTCGATCAGTTAAAAAAGAACGTACGTGAGCAGAATAAGCAGTTGACGCTCGTGTTTGCTGCGAAGGAAGAAACGTATAATCATGCCCGTGTCTTAAAAGAAATTCTTGACCGTCAGCCGAAGGATTCTTAACGAAGAAGAGGTGACAACGATGGAGGAGTATCTGGGCCAATGCAGTGAATGCGGCAAAGAAATTTACTGCCGGGACGGCTTTATGGAAGGGGTTCATGAGTACGGCCGGCTGTACTGCTTTGAATGCGCCAAATAAATATACAGTACTCCGTTTCCAGGTGGAAACGGAGTTATTTTGTATATAAAAGCTGAATGTGAACGTTTAATGAAGTATTTCTAAAAGTATAGATTTAAATATGTATTTATAATACACTTTTTGTAGAAATTAAAAACGTTTTCATTGGAGGAATTTGATGCTTGCACCGCAAACGATTGAAACTGTAAAAGCAACAGCCCCGGCTATTCAGGCCAACGCTGCTGCCATCGGCAACCGTTTTTATGAAATGTTATTTGAAAAAGCACCCGAACTGCGGAATATGTTTAACCAGACGAACCAGGAAACAGGCGTACAGCCGGAAGCTCTTGCTTATTCTGTCTACCAGGCCGGAGCGAATATTGACCGCCTGGAAGAGCTTCGGCCTACTATTGAACGCATAGCGGAAAAACACCGGGCCCTGGATGTCAGGCCGGAGCATTACGGGTTAGTAGGGGAAACACTGCTCGAAGCGGTGGAGGAAGTGCTCGGAGACGCAGCAACTCCGGAGATCCTGGATGCCTGGGGAGAAGCGTATCACGCGCTTGCCGATATCTTTATTCAAAAAGAAGCAGTCAAGTACGAAGAAGTAGAGGCCGCCCGCGGCGGGTGGACAGGCTACCGTCCGTTTTATGTAGCGGAAAAAGTACCGGAGAGCGATGTTATCACTTCATTTTACTTAAAGCCGCAGGACGGTGGAGCGATTATACCGCAGCAGCCGGGACAGTATTTAACGCTGCAGGCAGACATCGAAGGAGAACCCTATACCCATATGCGCCATTACAGTCTATCGGATGCTCCGAATGAAAATTTTTACCGGATCAGCGTAAAGCGTGAGGACCCCGAGGACGGAAACCCGGCCGGTATTGTGTCGAATTATCTGCACCGGGACGTAAAAGAAGGAGATGTACTGCTGTTCGCAGCACCGGCAGGAGAGTTTGTGATGGAAACAGAGGAAATGCCAATTGTACTAATCAGCGGCGGCGTCGGAGTAACCCCGATGATGAGTATGCTGAATACACTCGTGCAGGAAGATACGAAACGAAACGTAACGTTTATTCATGCCGCTGACAGCAGTAAGGTTCATGCCATGAAAGCACATGTGGAGCAGCTCGCAGATACGTATTCAAACATTGAGGCCTATACCTGTTATTCCGAACCGACAGAGGAAGACCGTTCGAACGAAATGTTTGATAAAGAAGGATATATTGATGCCCCGTGGCTGGAAACCGTCCTTCCTGACGAACAGGCAGATTTTTATTTCTGCGGTCCGACGCCTTTTATGCAAGTAGTTAACGGAATTTTAAAGGATAGAGGAGTGCCGGCAGAACGTCGCCATTATGAAGTTTTCGGGCCGGAAAGCACGATTGAATAATTAAAACCCAGAGATAAAACTGGTTCAGCAGCTGCGGCATATCTATTTAGATTCTGCCGCAGCTGTTTTTAAATTTAATAGAAGAAAGGAAGAAAAATATGAAAATCCAGAGTCTTACACAATTAGCTCCTTTCGGCGAAGACCGAATGGCAAATGAAGTTGTTTTTAAAAAGAACAACTGCAAAGCTGTGGTATTTAATTTTTCGCCTGGTCAAAGCCTTCCTCTCCATGATCATCCCTTCACTCAAACATTTGCATTAGTCGTGAGCGGAGAAGGGCTCTGTTATACAGAGGATGATAATTTCCCCGTGAGGGAGGGTGACCTTATTCAATGCGGGCCTACAGAAAAAATAGGGTTTGAAAATAACAGTGATTCCAATTTGAGCATATATGTCACACTAGTATATATCGAAGAAAATTAGCATCTGCCAAAAAATTATCTCTGCAATAAATATTAGTATCCTTCCAGCCAGTGATAGGTAGCAGATTAGTAAGTAAATCGTTAGATACTGAAAAACTGCTACTGACGTTCACTGATGCTCACTGACATTCACTGTCACAGCTTACAGAGGCGGACGACTTCTAGGGAGCTTTGTTTATTCCAGGACGAATCTGGTACGGTTAGAAAGCAGATGAAAGGAAGGATGCTGATTTATGCAGACTTTAAACAATGAAGCTAAAACTAACCGAACAAAAAAGTACAGCCTGATCGACACTGATATTCACGAACGGGTAATGTATGAAGATTTGTTTCCATACTTAGAGCAGCCGTGGAGAAGGTATATTGAAGACTGCCACTGGCAGCAGGAAAAACATATGCCATTTACTCAGCCCGCTGTGGCTGGAGTGGACCGGGCTGACGCAAAAACGCCGGACGGAAAACCAGCGGGCACAAGCCTTTCGTTTATGCAGGAGCAGCTGCTTGATGCCAACAATCACGAATTCGGTATTTTAACCGGAGCACTTGATCCATCTCCGTCTTCCATGCACGGATGGTACGAAATGGCCACGGCCCTTGCCAGTGCCTATAACGACTGGCAGATCAATGAATGGCTTGATAAAGACAGCCGCCTGTACGGCTCCGTTCACATTGCAGCCCAGGAAGTAGCGAACGCAGTGAAAGAAATCGAACGCGTCGGCTCTCACCCAAAAATGATTCAGGTGCTTTTGCCCATTGATGATATTGCATGGGGGGATCCTTACTACCATCCAATATTCGAAGCGGCTGAGCGCCATGACCTGATGATCGGCATGCACCATAACGAACCGCCTGCCCCGCTCGGCAAATGGCCAAGATACTTTATTGAATGGCATTCTTTAATTGCAACTTCCCACATGGCACAGATTACGAGTATGATTTTCAACGGGGTGTTTGAGAAATATCCAAATCTGAAGCTGATGATGATTGAGGGCGGCTTCACGTACGTGCCGTTTTTAATGAAGAAACTTGATCAGCAGTTTAAGGATCTTCGCCACGAAGTGCCGTGGGTAACAACGATGCCGAGTGATACGATAAAAAACCGGATGGCATTTACGACCCAGCCGCTTGAAGAAATGAGCAAAAAAGAATGGAATCTCTTAGTAGAGCAGATGGGGACCGATGAAATCATCTGTTTTAGTACGGATTACCCGCACTGGGATTACGATTCACCGGATGAAGCCGTGCCTAAAGGACTTGAAGATGATGTGCTTGAGCGTATCTACGGCGAAAATGCCAGAAAATTCTATCCGAAACTGCCGGCTCGGGGTGATGTCTGATGGCAGCCGTTATATGCAGGGAAGAGGAGTTGGAAAAGCAGGAAATGATTCCAGGGAGCGTGGATAATATCCCGGTTTTTGTCTGTAGGACGTCCGAGGGAGAAGTCAGGGCGTTTATCGACCGGTGCCCTCACCAGGGAGCCTGCATGTCGAAAGGCAAAATTGACGGTGCTCCTATGAGCACCGCACCTGGTGAATATTCATTTGAACATGAAGGAGACATTGTCCGGTGCCCGTGGCATGGAAGGGAATACAATCTGCGGGAAAGCGGCAAGCCGCTTGCGCCGGTAAAAGGTAAACTAAAAGAGTTTTCTGCTTATGTAGAAGACAGCTATGTATATGTAGAACTAAAGAGAGGCTCGTGAGCCTCTCTTTCAGATTGTAGACAAAGGCCTCCGAAATTCATTTTCGGAGGCCTTTGTTTGTGCCATTGAGGGAGAAAGAAGCCTCCAACGGCCGGCGCACGTCTGTCGCCACCGCCAGGTGGCGAGTTTTTTGAGGTTCATCACCGCATAAACAAGCATCGCCT
>NZ_JBQLIA010000041.1:0-6655 GCF_056034345.1 Marinococcus sp. LNSP9103-4
TTCGTCGTAAATAAAGGAAAAATCCAGCGCGGCCTCGATCTGGCGGACCAGGTGGTCCGCGGGCACTAACTGATCCAACTGAATGGTCGCTTCCCGGTAACGAGCTTCTTCCGAACTCCGCCTCATCATGCGCCATAACCCCTTTCCAGGCTATTTCTTTTTATCATAGCACAAAAAAACTGCCGACAAACTCTAAAATTAGAGTCATTGTCGACAGTCTGAAGCACAGGGCTTCCTGTGCTTTTTTATGTGATAAGCCCTGCTGATTAATTTAAATTATTTGATAGCGTTTTCTTGAAAATAAGCATGAAAACATAGTAAAATGAAAACAATTGAAAACAAGCCAAATCAAGAATAAAGACGTTTTGTGCTTAATATGGTATGATTGGAAAATCTGTGATTGTGAAGAACAGAACAACCTTGAATACATCCTGCTGACAGGAAGTTATGAAAAGTTTTCATAAATGAATTGCAGAGGCGATAACCATTATTATATGATAGCATCATCTGTTAAGAAGTGGATGAAAGGGACTTGAAGGAGGATTACTAGTGAATACAACAATTTATGATGTAGCAAGAGAGGCTGGCGTTTCAATGGCGACCGTCTCGCGTGTAGTGAACGGCAATCCAAACGTGAAGCCAGCTACAAGAAAAAAGGTGCTGGATGCCATTGAAGGGCTCGGTTACCGTCCAAACGCTGTAGCACGTGGTCTTGCAAGCAAAAAAACGACCACTGTCGGTGTAATTATTCCGGATATATCAAGCATTTTCTTTGCCGAACTGGCCCGGGGGATTGAAGACATTGCGATGATGTATAAATACAATATCATCCTGAGCAACTCCGACCAGAATAAAGACCGCGAAATTAATCTGATTAATACGCTGCTTGAAAAACAGGTGGATGGGATTGTATTTATGGGCGGCGAAATTACTGAGGAGCACGTGGAACAGTTCAAGCACTCCCCGGTGCCGATCGTTCTGGCTGCGACAGTTGATGAAAATAATGAAGTACCTTCAGTAAACATTGATTATGCAGATGCTGCTTTTGACGCTGTAGAAGAACTGATCGAAGGCGGCCACCAGAGGATCGGTATGGTTTCCGGCTCTCTTGAGGATCCGGTAAATGGATATAAAAAATTCAGCGGATATAAGGAAGCTCTGAATAAAAACAATATTACTTTTGAGGAGGAATTAGTAACAGTAGGAGATTATTCATATGATTCGGGACTACGGGCTGCCCAGTCCCTGATGAAGCTTGAAAACCCTCCAACTGCGATTTTTGCTTCTACAGACGAAATGGCTCTCGGTGTTATTCACGGGCTTCAGGATGATGGCTTCAGCGTACCGGATCAGGTAAATGTCATCGGCTTTGACAATACACGTCTTGCGACAATGGTAAGGCCGACATTAACGACCGTAGTACAGCCGATGTATGATATCGGGGCAGTTTCCATGCGGCTTTTGACGAAGTTTATGAACAAAGAGGAAGTGGATGAAAGCACTGTAGTCCTTCCACACCGTCTGGAGTACAGACAATCAACGACTATCCCCGAAAAATAAGGGAAGCAGCCTGGCTGCTTCCCTTACTTTTCTTATAATCACGGCCTTTTTTCATTTCTAATATGAAAAAGGGCTTTTTCTAATGAACGTATATTTTTTTCTTCAATTTCCGGTCGTCTTGGGATCGGAGCATACATTTGCTCCGGATCCTGCCATTTGGTTGGAAGCTCAATAGGCGCATTTGTTCCCCAGCGGCTCCGCCATTCTTCTGGACAGTTTTGTTCGTATAATTGGGTCTGCTCACTCATTTCAAGCCACACGGCCGCCCAGGCTCTTGGTACGACTCTCCACATGTCGTAGCCCCCGCCGCCTACTGCAATCCATCTGCCACCGCAGTATTCATGGGCTACTTGATGAGCGATAGCAGGAATGGCCTTGTATGATTCAATGCTTAAGGAGAGATGAGTGAGTGGGTCGAAATAGTGCGCGTCTGCTCCGTTAAGTGTAAAAATGACGTCCGGTTTGAAAAACTCGGCTGCTTCCCGCAATGCTGTTTCATAGCAATGAAGAAAAGAGTCATCCTCTGTAAAGGCGTCCACTGGTATATTAATGGAAGTGCCGTAGCCCTGTCCTGCGCCTTTCTCACCAACGCTGCCGGTACCTGGGAACAGGTATCTTCCTGTTTCATGAATCGACAGTGTGCAGACATCTGGTTCCTCGTAAAAAGAAAACTGGACTCCATCTCCGTGGTGGGCATCGGTATCAACATATAAAACGCGTGCACCGAAGTGTTTACGTGCGTATTCAATGGCAATGGAGCTGTCATTATATACACAAAAGCCCGAAGCCTTTCCCTGAAAGCCATGATGCAGGCCTCCGCCAAGGTGGAAAGCATGAGTTGCTTTACCTGAGAGAACCGTTTCAACAGCCTGAAGAGTACCACCGACAAGCGTGGCAGAAGCTTCATGCATATGGTCAAAAATAGGTGTATCTTCTGTTCCGAGGCCATAGTTATTTGCAACGCCAATACTAAGCTCGCCTTTTCCGGCGGCTTTAACCGCCTCCACATAATGTTGGTCGTGTACAAGCATTATTTCTTCGTCCGTTGCCATCCGTGACGGAATAAGCTGATTGTCATTGATTGCTCCTATTTCCAATAGCAGATCAAAGGTAATTTGCTGACGAAGGGGGCTGAAAGGATGATCGTCATTAAATTTGTACTGCGGCATATCCGGAGAATAAACGAGAGCGTGATTCATTGTCATGATCCTGGCTCCGGCATTCTCGGCCATTGTACGGTGTACCCTTTTTCTTCAATAGCAGCAATCAGTCTTCGGGGATCCATTGTCTGCACCCGGAAGCTGAGCACCTGCTTATCAATTTCATTGTGTGGAAAGAGCAGTACACTGATAACGTTTGTCCCTTTTTCTTTAAAAATCAATGATAATTCTGCCAGCTGTCCGGATAAATTAGGAACAACAACATCTATCTGGGAGGACGGCTGATTGGCTCCTGTCATTTTTACTAACGTATGCAGAACGTTGGTTTCAGTCAGTATGCCGACCAGTTTATCATCTGAGGAAACGACAGGTAGAGCGCTGATGTCGTTCTCATATAAGACTACTGCGGCATCAGCCATCAGATCATAGGACATGATGGTGACGACAGGAGAAGTCATAATTGTGGAAACGGGCTGTTCCAATTCTTTTTTATCATCGCCGGGCTGAAAAATGGAAGGGCTGGCATCGCGGATATCCCTGTCCGCTACAATACCAACGACATAACGGTTTTCGTCAATCACAGGTATATGCCGGATGCGGTGTTTTTCCAAAAGCTCCAAAGCTGTGCGTATAAGCGTGGTTCGTTCAATTGTTATGACGTCTTTAACCATAATTTCTTCCACGAACAAGTAAACATTCCTCCTCTGTGCAGGCGGTTAAAACATAAATTTATTAGTAAAACGAACGTTATCAAATTGTTGAATATCGGTATCTGATACACGTGAGCCAATTCTTACCATTAAACAATTTGCGGGGTGAGAGCAAATTTCAGGATCATCTGTGGCCATCCATTCGAGCCCGCCGGCATTCATCATTTTTTCCATAAGCTTTCTATATTCCCATACGGTTAAGCCGCTCGATTTGAGATCCCAGTGCCAGTAGTATTCTGTGGTAATGATAATATAGTCTTCCATGGCATCATCGAGCACAGAAAACTCTAACAGACGTTTGCCAATTTTAGCTCCTCTGTACTCTTTGGCTATTTCGATGGCCCCAAGCTCCAGGAGACTGTCCAGCCGGGCTTCCGACCAGCGCTCTAAAGGATCCGGATAGACAAATGTGACATAGCCGACAATCGTTTTGCCATCAGCGACAATATTAATACGCCCTTCAGGAAGATCAGCAATGCCAATCAATGCCTTTTTTTGTTCTTCATGGGAACGAAACGCTGTAAGGCCTGGATGAAAGTCGTAATCGTGAAGTGTTTTACCGGAAACAGGGCCTTCCATGAGCAAAGTGTGGTTGTTCCATGCGATTTCCCTGGAATAATAGGTCTTTTTGTGAATCATGTACACCATCCTTCATCCACCTATGGTACTGCTTACATTATTATCATATCAGAAAATTACTTCAGATTGGTGGAAGAAATGAGAATATTAAGAAATGAAAGAATTGAACAATGTATGAACTTATATTATAATGAATTTGTGCAAATTAAGATCGATAGAAGGGAATGTTTCAAATGAAAGTGCAAACGCTTCCACCAATTGACGGAAATTACAACCTACAAGACTACGAAGAAGCAAAACAAAACTTCGACTGGTCGGAAATCGAAAAACAATTCTCTTGGCACGAAACAGGAAAAGTAAACATGGCATACGAAGCAATTGATCGCCATGCTGAGAATCCTGATAAGCAAAACCAGGTAGCACTTCATTATTTAGATGGAAGCCGCAAAGAGGAGTATACATTTGCGGATATGAAAAAATACACAAACAAAGCAGCAAATGTAATGAAAGAAGCAGGTATTGAGAAAGGAGACCGCGTCTTCATTTTCATGTCCCGTTCTCCCGAACTTTACTTTGCTCTTCTAGGTGCAATTAAAGTGGGCGCTATCGTTGGCCCATTGTTTGAAGCCTTCATGGAAGGAGCTGTCCGGGACCGTCTTGAAGACAGCGAAGCAAAAGCACTCGTTACAACGCCTCAGTTAGTAGAACGGGTACCGTTTGATGATCTTCCAAATCTGGAAACGGTGTTCATCCACGGAGGCGTAGATGATGAAAAAGGCGGATTTTTGGATTTTGATGCAAGACTTCAGCAGGCGGGCAGCGATTTTGAACCGGAATGGGTAGACCGTGAAGACGGACTGATTCTGCATTATACTTCAGGGTCTACTGGAAAGCCTAAGGGCGTTTATCACGTACACAATGCCATGATACAGCACTATCAGACAGCGAAATGGGTGTTGGATTTGAAAGACGGGGATGTATACTGGTGTACAGCCGATCCTGGCTGGGTAACTGGCACATCCTACGGTATATTCGGTCCATGGCTTGCCGGCGTAACAAACGTGGTGCGCGGCGGCCGCTTCAGCGCACAGGACTGGTATGATACTCTGGATAGATACAATGTATCCGTATGGTACAGTGCACCAACTGCTTTCCGGATGCTCATGAGCGCCGGGGACGAGCTTGTGAAAGAATATGATCTTTCTTCGCTGCGACACATTTTGAGTGTCGGGGAGCCGTTAAATCCAGAAGTGGTACGCTGGGGTGAAAAAGCATTTAATCTCCGCATTCATGACACATGGTGGATGACAGAGACAGGTGCAATGATGATATGTAACTACCCGGCAATGACAATTAAAGCCGGGTCCATGGGGAAACCAATCCCAGGAGTCTACGGTGCAATTGTCGATGATCAGGGAAATGAGCTTCCGCCGAACCGAATGGGTAATCTGGCTATCAAGCCAACCTGGCCGGCAATGATGAGAGCTATTTGGAATAGAAAAGAAAAATTTGACAGCTATTTTGAATTGAACGGCTGGTACGTATCCGGTGACTCTGCTTATATGGACGAAGATGGCTACTTCTGGTTCCAGGGTCGTGTAGATGATGTCATCATGACTGCTGGTGAAAGAGTCGGACCATTTGAAGTAGAAAGCAAACTGGTTGAACACCCGGCTGTAGGTGAAGCTGGGGTTATTGGTAAGCCGGACCCGGTACGCGGGGAAATCATTAAAGCATTTGTAGCCCTGCGGGAAGGATATGAAGCTTCAGACGAGTTGAAGGAAGAAATTCAAAACTTCGTGAAAAAAGAACTTGCTGGTCACGTTGCGCCGAAAGAAATTGAATTCCGTAAATCACTTCCGAAAACAAGAAGTGGTAAGATTATGCGCCGTGTCTTGAAAGCATGGGAGCTTGATCTGCCTACTGGTGATCTTTCTACTATGGAAGACTAGAGTGTGAAAATGTAAGAAGCCTCCGTACTTATCATGTACGGAGGCTTCTTTATTTCTAATGACCCTTCAGGTATGATATACAGAAAGAATAGAAAGGGGGCGAGGCGGCCTTGGTTGCTTTAATTATCGGTATTATTATTTTACTGGAAAGTTTCTATTTAATATTTAAAGGAAGTAAAGAAAATCGACGTTTTCTGCGGACAGCAGGAATGGTTTCAGTGCCTATTGCAATATTACTGGTGTGGATTGGACTGGCCCAGATGGCTTAATTCTTAATTTCAATACATAATGGCTTTTTACTTCCCTACTCTTCTTGTTCGGAAGAACTGCTTTCATCTGTTTCATTTTCAGTATCACTTGAAGTCTCTGGCGAAGAATTTTCGCCAGGGGCTTCTTCATTTGTAGACGAGGCCTCAGACTCTCCGGTATCCTCAGCATCCCCGTCCTCGGAAGGAGCAGAAGAGGAGTCCTCAGCGGAATCCTCTTCGTCAGTGGAAGCGTCGGAGTCTTCAGTCTCGTCAGAGCCACCGTCCCCGGAAGGAGCAGAAGAGGAGTCCTCAGCGGAATCCTCTTCGTCAGTGGAAGCGCCGGAGTCTTCAGTCTCGTCAGAGCCACCGTCCCCGGAAGGAGCAGAAGAGGAGTCCTCAGCGGAATCCTCTTCGTCAGTGGAAGCGCCGGAGTCTTCAGTCTCGTC
>NZ_JBQLIA010000042.1:0-6046 GCF_056034345.1 Marinococcus sp. LNSP9103-4
CACGAAACACCGCGCAGGCGATGCTTGTTTATGCGGCGATGAACCTCAAAAAACTCGCCACCTGGCGGTGGCGACAGGCGTGTGCTTGCCTCTTGGGGCTTCTTTTTCCTCTCGACAGCATAACAAAGGCCTCCGAAAATGGATTTCGGAGGCCTTTGTCTACAATCTGAGCTGCCGGCAGAAGCCGGCAGCTTTGCTTTGTATCGGAGGTCAAAATCGGCCTGAGCGGAAAATTGCATACAGCAGCCAGATGAAGAGAAAGAACGACACGATAAAGCTGATCTCGATGACGGGGAGCTGAACGAGAATCGAATTGTTATCTCCAAACGTGGATCCGACGATAAGGCCCACCATCACGATACTGAAAGCAAGCAGTATAACGCTGAAGCTCAGACGGTTGCCGATACGGTCAAGCTTGTTCATTAAAATATTAATGCGGGGCATGCGTATATCGACACCGAGTTCATCATCATTGATTTTTTTCAGTGCGGAGCGAATCTCTTTGGGCAGCTCGCGGATATAGCCAAACTGCTCTTTGCCCTCTCGGAAAACATCCTCGATCCGGTCCCGCGGGTTCAGCCGTTCTTTAACGAGCATCCGGCCGTACGGTTCGGCAATTTCGACGATGCTTAAGTCCGGATCAAGCTCGGTGGCAATGGATTCAATGGTAATAATAGCTTTCGCAAGCATCGTAAATTCTTTATGGATGCTGATGCCATAGCGGTGCGAGGTGGAAAATACATCATTGATAGCTGCACCAATTTCTATTTCCTTAAATGGCGTTTCATAATATTTGGATAAAAGGTATTCCACATCTTCTTCAAAAATTTCCGTTTCCATATCTTCCGGAAAGTCGGCCATTTCATAAATTGCTGCCGCTACGTCCCGGGTATTCCGCCTCGTCATGGCAATAACATAGTTAACGAACTGCCTGCGCATGCTTTTACTTAAACGGCCGACCTGGCCGAAATCGATATAGGCGACAATGTTTCCTTCTTTAAAAAGCAGGTTCCCGGGGTGGGGGTCGCTGTGAAAAAAACCGGTGCGCAACACCTGGTGCAGAAAGGAATCCACCAGATGATGAGCGAGCTTCTTTTTATCAAATTCGACGGTGGAGTAATTAAGCTCGGAAAGCTTATAGCCATCGATGTATTCGATAGTCAAGACCCTCCGGGAGGACCAGGCTTCGTATACTTCGGGGACCTGTACAGATTCAAAATGCTGAAGGGTCCGGGCCATTTTTTCCACATTGCGGGCTTCGGTAAAATAGTCAAATTCATCCCGTATTGCAGATACGTATTCTTCGACAATATCCTGAAGCTGATAGAATTGGGCCCATTGAAACCGCTGGGTGAGGAGTCGTGCCAGATCCCGCAGAATATCGATATCCTGTTCGATAATCTCTTTAATGTGCGGCCGGCTGATTTTCACGACCACCTCCCGGCCGTCACGGAGGACTGCTTTATGTACCTGGCCAATGGAAGCTGCGGCTATGGGGGTTTCGTCAAAATAGGAATAAATATTGCCGAGAGGTTCATGCAGATCGTGCTCGATCACCGACTTGGCCGTCTCATATGGAAATGGAGGTACGTGATCCTGCAGTTTTGCAAGTTCATCAACGACGGACGGGGGGAAAATATCCTTCCGGGTGCTTACAAGCTGCCCGAGTTTGATGAACGCAGGACCGAGCTCCTCTACGACAAGCCGAAGACGGACCCCGATAGACTGCGTGTTCCAGTCATTGGGATCCGACATAATCCGCTTAGGAAGAGAAAGAATGTGAAAAAGTCCCACTTCCTGCAAAATATATCCGAAGCCGTGTTTCGCAAGCGTAGTAGCAATCTTTCTGTATCGATTTGCGTGCCGGATACTTTTTGTTATAGCCATGAAGCGTTCCTTCCTTTAATTAGAATTGGCGGTTATTCGTCGTCTGGTTTGTTCATCGCCTTTTCAATGGCATCGAGCTTTTGCTCGAGACGGTCAATATCACGTTTAGTGGCGATACCCATGCTTTCCGCCCGGTTTTCGAAGGAGTTTTTCGCCTGGCTGTTCCAGGAGTCGCTTTGAGCCGATCCCCGTTGAATCATTTCCTCTTTCCATTCGTCTGCTTCCCGGGGGGTTATTTTCCCCTTGGTGACCAGGTCATCGAGATATGTTTGAACTTTTTCCCGTCCGTATGAAGCCGCTCCGAGTCCTAGAAAAAATCCTTTTTTCAGCATGTCGTTCATGAAAAAATCCCCCTTTGTATTTTGTGAAAAAGTGTACTGCTAACATTATACCAAAGAATAGGGCGGGTAAAGAACTGCCGGGATTATCATTTATGTACCCTTCGCACAAAAGAGGAAAACGCACGGCTTTTCAGTATGCATATTCATGTTATAATAGTAAGGGTTTGAACGGGATCAAAAAGCGGCGGAGACGTTCTCCGCCGCTTTCGAGCATTTACACTAATCATGTTAACCGGGCATTCACGCTTGAAGTGGACGCACGCTAAGTAGAAAGGAACGTTGCTTGTATGGGGAATATACACATTGAAGACATTATCATAGCAAATCAAACACTGAAAGACGTGGTCACGCATACCCCATTGCAGAAAAACCAGGTGCTTTCTGAACGTTACGGGGCCAATATTTATTTAAAGCGGGAGGACCTCCAGGTGGTGCGCTCATTTAAAATCCGCGGGGCGTATTATATGATGAGCAGTATTCCGAAGGAAAAGCTTGAAAACGGCGTCGTATGTGCAAGCGCAGGAAATCACGCTCAGGGCGTGGCCTATTCCTGCCAGGAGCTGAAAGTGAAAGGCCATATTTTTATGCCGAACACGACTCCGCGCCAGAAAATTTCGCAGGTGAAGTTATTTGGGAAGGACTACGTGGAAGTAGTACTTACAGGCGACACGTTTGACGATGCCTATTACGAAGCAAACGCTTACGGCGAAGCGCATGAGATGGAATTTGTGCATCCGTTTAATAACGAAAAAGTGATCGCTGGTCAGGGAACGGTCGGGATGGAAATTATGAACGATATTGAAGAGCCGATCGATTATTTATTTTCCTGCGTCGGCGGAGGCGGCCTCGTATCCGGCGTTGGCACATACGTGAACTCCATTTCTCCTTCAACGAAGATCATTGGCTGCGAGCCGGCCGGAGCTCCCAGCATGAAAGCATCCATTGAAAATCAGGGCGTTGTCTCGCTCGACTACATCGACAAGTTTGTTGACGGAGCTGCTGTGAAGCGGGTCGGGGAACTGACGTATGACGTCTGCAAGGATCTGCTTAACAGCATTACGCTCGTGCCTGAGGGCAAGATATGTACGACGATTCTGGAGCTGTACAATGAAAATGCCGTCGTAGCTGAACCGGCCGGAGCCTTATCAATTGCGGCTCTTGATTTTCACAAAGAAGAAATTAAAGGAAAAACGGTCGTCTGCATCGTGAGCGGAGGGAATAATGATATCGGCCGCATGGAAGAAATGAGGGAAAAATCATTGATTTATGAAGGACTGCAGCATTATTTTATTGTGAACTTTCCGCAGCGTGCCGGCGCTCTCCGGGAATTTTTACATGATGTGCTCGGCCCGGACGATGACATTACCCGCTTTGAATACAACAAGAAAAACAATAAATCCAACGGCCCGGCGCTTGTCGGCATTGAAGTGACCTATCCATCGGACTACGATAAGCTGCTTACGAGAATGAGAGACCGCGGCATCAAATATACTGAAATCAACAAAGAAGAAACGCTGTTTAATTTCCTTATCTAATTAAGACGGTACACATGGGCAGAAAGGGAGCGGATACTATGATCAGCGAGAATCGGAACGGCTGGGTGGAGGTTATGATGCAGCAGGAGCATGCGGCTCTTTCCGGAGACTGCATGAAGTACTGGCACCATACAACGTTTAAAGAACAGGCGTCCTGGTCTTCGGCGCTTCAGGCTACAGCCCGCCATGACGATGCCTGGAAAACGCTTGACGAAGAACCGGTACTTGATGAAAACGGGTGGCCGGTATCCTTTGTCAATTATCCGGTCCCGCCGAAGCTCGGCGCCTACCGGAACACCATCAATGCTCTTGAAGAAGAGGACCCGTACCAGGCGTATTTGATCAGCAGCCACTACGGCTCATTTTTTAAAGACTCCGAGGTGCCGGAGGAAATTGCCTTTATGCAGGAGGAGATTGCCCGTCAGCAGCGCCTGATTGTCGGCTACCAGTGGAATTTCCTGATGGCAGCTGAACATTTTCATCTGCTTCAGTTTTTTGATGACCTGTCTCTCTATATTTGCATGAATACGCCGGGGGCGTCCAAAGAGGAGGAGGTCCCCTGGTTCCGGGACGGCTTCCGTCAGACATTTGCCTCCCTTGATCATGAAACGATTCATGCCCGCTGGGAAGACGAAGAGACGATAGCTCTACAGCCATTCCCTTTCACGGAAGCCTTTGCCGTCGAAGTGGAGCGGCGCTGTGTAAAGCAGCCGCTTAAGGCACCGAAGGATCTGTGGAATGTAAAGCCGGACAGCCGGCGGGTTACATTAAAGCCTGCTGAATAGCTGCTGAAAGCAAGATAAAGGAGGAATCATAATGTCACTGCAGGGAAAAAGAATTATTGCATTTGTCGAAGACGATTTTGAAGATCTGGAGCTGTGGGTCCCGGTCATGCGTCTGCGCGAAGAAGGCGCTGAAGTGCTGCTTACCGGCAAGGAAAATGGCAAATCGTATACAGGAAAACACGGGGTGCCGGCCGTCTCAGAGGCAGCACTTGCCGATATCGACCCGGCAGACTATGACGGAGTCCTGGTTCCTGGAGGATGGGCACCGGATAAACTCCGCCGCTACAGCGAAGTGCTCTCCATCGTCCGGCATATGGACGAGCATAAAAAAATCATCGGTGAAATCTGCCATGCCGGCTGGGTGCTTTCCTCCGCAGGCATCCTGCAGGGAGTTCACGTAACGAGCACTCCTGGTATTAAAGACGATATGACCAACGCCGGGGCAGTATGGTCGGACGAGCCGGTCGTCGTAGACGGCCATATCGTTTCAAGTCAGCGTCCGCCGGATATTCCAGCGTATAATCAGGCGCTTGTCGAAGCTTTTCGTACGCAGTAAAAACAAGAGACCAAAACAGCCGGCTGTGTCTAAAAGGATGCAGCCGTTTGAGGTCCTGATACAAAGCGGGTGAAACAAAATTGGAACGAATAACGAACAAACAGCTTGAGCAGATGCTCGAAGCGGAGGAAGGGCGTCGGTTGGTTTTGTTTACTTCGCCGACGTGTGGCACATGCCAGCTGGCAAAACGTATGCTTGCCCCAATAGAAAAATTGTATGCCGGCGCTTCTTTTCTGGAAGTGGATATTAATACTGCCCCTGTACAGGCCCGGCAGCTCGAAATTCAGAGTGTCCCGTGTTTAATCGTATTTGACACCGGGGAGGAAAAAGAGCGGATGTATAAAATGCAGTCGGGATCGTATTTGCTTGAGCAGCTCCACCCGTATTTGAAACAAGATTTAACAGAAAAAAAGGAGGATACCTATGCAGGCCCCTCAGTTTCAACTCAAAGAAATGTCGAGCGGCGTTGAATGGTCGCTTGAACAGCTGAAAGGAAAACCGGTGCTGTTGACGTTCTGGGCGTCCTGGTGCCCTGATTCTTCTGCGGACCTGGTGCAGAAGAACCGGTTTTATGAACAGATGAATGAAGACAGTCCGCTGCAGTTTGTTACGATTAATGTGACCGGCCGCGAACGGCGGGAAGAGGATCCTAAAACGTATGTGGAAAACAACAATTATCATTTCCCGGTGCTTCAGGACGAAGGTGTGGATACGTACAGACGCTATAAATGCGAAGGCGTACCGAGTACGTTTATTATTGATGAACAGGGCGAGATTGTAGCGCAATACGGAGATAAAGCATCGTTTATTGATATTATGCAGAGCCTGCAGAAGGTTAACAGCATATAAAAAGGCCCGCCGAGGATGAACTGTAACCTATAAAATGGACAGGAAATAAAAAGAGTCTAAGCTGTTAACAGATGATCCCGGTATTGGACCGGG
>NZ_JBQLIA010000043.1:0-5883 GCF_056034345.1 Marinococcus sp. LNSP9103-4
CCAGGCTATTTCTTTTTATCATAGCACAAAAAAACTGCCGACAAACTCTAAAATTAGAGTCATTGTCGACAGTCTGATGCTGCCGTCGTAACGGCAGCACTGTTTGTTTATCACGATTTTATTCTTTCCACGGCGAATGCAGAACACATTCGCAAAAGTCAGGACTCTTATAATCCGGCATAAACCGCTCGCAAACGTCAGCTTTAATATTTCCAAATGTCGTCTCGGGTTTATGCTTGAACCCTTCGTAAAAAGCAGGAAGAATTTTTTCTTTAAAATTATTCCGCGGGTACGCGCTCACGACCTCTTCCCGTAATTTTTCAGGAAACTGATGGTATCCGTCCCCCATTACGTCAAGACCCACCCCTGAATATAGAAGGGAAACCTCGGACTCTTTATACTCTGCTACCCCAATTGTCGTATGCAGAGCGATAGCGTCCCATACAAGACGAATGGATTCATCCTCCATGTTATGCTGCTGCAGGAAGCTGCGGGCTGCATTGGCCCCGTCTACTTCAAACCGTTTATCAGGACTGCTGTACTGAGTCGTCAGCCCGAGATCATGGAACAATGCACTCACATATAACAGCTCCGAATCATACTTCAGTCCAGCTTCCCTTCCTTGAATTTCCCCGAAAAGATATGCACG
Organism: Marinococcus sp. LNSP9103-4; assembly: GCF_056034345.1. Classification (NCBI taxonomy): domain Bacteria; kingdom Bacillati; phylum Bacillota; class Bacilli; order Caryophanales; family Bacillaceae; genus Marinococcus; species Marinococcus sp. LNSP9103-4. The sequence continues at coordinate 650 of NZ_JBQLIA010000043.1, forward strand.
GTTCGAGTGATTCCAAAGCAGTTCGGACCCGTATTCCCTCAATAGATCAGCTGCTTCTTTTGCTATTTTACTGTCAGGAATTTTTACTCCTGCTACACTATTTGCCATGTTCATTCATCCTCTCCTGTTTTTATGTTTATATGACCGTTTTACTGGATTTCCCTTCTGGGTCTTCATGTATGCGTTATTTTGATAATTCATATATTGCTTTTCATTAATTGTCGTTGGTATGCATCCCCGCATGTTAAGCTGAAATAGTCTAAATTCGCAAAACTATCCCGCCATAGATGCTTGTTTCACAAAAATTAATCTGTATAAACTGCCCCGCTTCTGCAGCCAAAGGAGGGAAAACGTGCGCTCAAGTATAAATATTATCAAAGGCTTTTTATTTATTGCTGCTTTGATCGGGCTGTACTACCTTTTCAACATCAGACTGAGCATTCGTCCAACCGAGATTCAGAACTTCATCACTTCGTTCGGATGGATTTCGCCTTTCGTTTTTCTACTTGCCTACACACTGGGCCCTTTTATTTATTTTCCTTCCTCCCTTTTGTCCATTACTGCAAGTATCACTTACGGCATATGGCCTGGAGTACTTTATATATGGACAGGCGCCCTTGGCGGAGCAACGAGCGGGTATTTTATCGGACGTTTTATGGGAAAAACCATATTCAGCAAACATCAGATCCCCTGGAACCCCAGAATGAAATATTTGATGGAAAACCGTGGTTTTTTTGTAGTACTGGTGCTCCGTCTCGTCCCGCTAATGGGGTTCAGTATGCTAAGCTATTTGTCCGGTTTTTCTAAAATTAAATATTCGCATTTCATTTCCGCCACCATGATCGGTATCCTCCCCGGGATGATGATGTATGGCACGTTTGGGCAAAGTATTGTCTCCGGCAGCCGCCTTCTGCTTTGGATTGCCCTCGCTCTTCTTCTCATTTTGAGTACTGCCGGGTTTTTCCTCCGTAAGAAAATCAAAAGATGGCTCGGTATGCAGCCATGAAAAGGATGCTTAGTCTCAACATAAAAAAGCTGCAGCACCTCCGTGGGCCACAGCTTTCTTAATATCTATTTTGTATTAACCGGCGAGGCCGATAGGAGAGAAAAGCAGGTAGGTTACTACCACAGTAATAATGATGACTGCGCTCACCCATTTTCTGTGCTTCCACGGAGTCATATCAACCTTGTTGATATTTTCCTGGAACTCAAACGGCCTGTCGAGCGGCTTCCACCGACTTACTAGCCATAGGACGAGAATGTCGACAAAGAACAACACGCTGAAGGCGTACAGATAATGATAGTCCATAAACAGCCAGAAAATACCGTACAGCACAACATGAGTAATAAATGTCACTTTTGCGGCAAAGGCGGTACCATACTTGAAATAGAATCCGAGTATGATAATGACGAGCAGCGGCATACTGTATAATCCATTAAACGATTGAACAACGTTGTAAAGACCCGACGGAGCAAACGAAATCAGCGGAGCAATTAAAATAGCAATTAAAGCTACAATTACTGTAATGAACTTACCAGCCCGCGCCACCTGTCTGTCGCTTGCATCTTTTTTGATTAGCGGCTTATAAAAGTCCAGCGTAAACAGAGTAGCGGTTGCGTTCAACGCACCGACAAATGAACTTAAAATAGCACCGAAAATGACTGCTGCAAAAATTCCTTCCACCGACGGCGGCAGTACTTCAGTAACTAGACGCGGATACGCGTTATCTGCTGTTCTAAGTTCACCGCCAAACAGATTAAACGCAATAATTCCTGGAAACACGAGAAACAATGCGCCAAATATTTTAAAGAAGCCTACATATAAAGCACCCTTCTGGCTTTCCTTTAAGTTTCTTCCTGCCAGCGCTTTTTGTACGATCATCTGGTTTGTGCACCAGAAAAACAAGTTATTAAAAAACATTCCTAAAAAGAGCGTCGGCCACGGGACATAAGAAGAATCAATAGCGCCAATAGAGTTTAATTTTTCAGGTGTATTGGCCTGAATTGTTTCCATTCCACGGAAAAAGTTACCATCACCTAAGGCCATAAGACCAAGAACAGGAATAGTAAGTCCCCCGAGTAAAAGAGCAATCCCATAGACGGTATCACTGAAAGCGCTTAACCTCAAACCACCCATTAAAAGGTAAAGAAGGCCAATGAGTCCTGTTAATCCAGCAATAAAAGCTACGGCTGTTAAGGGCTCTACACCGAGCAGCTGGTCAACTGCGAAAATCTGGTTGAACACGAGTGAACCAGAGTACAATACCACAGGTAAAAAAGAGGTCATATAAGTGAAAATAAACAGAAAAGAAGCGATTCGTTTCGTTGTTTTATCGTATCTGGTTTCAATAAAATCTGTAACAGTATCCACACCGTATTTTAAGTATTTAGGGAGAAACACAAGTGCCAGTAATACAATCGCTATAGCTGAGGTTACCTCCCAGGCCATTACTTCCATACCGGAAGCGTAGCTTTGGCCGTTTTGCCCGACAATCTGTTCTGTGGACAAATTCGTCATAATAATTGTTCCGGCGATCGTAATACCCGTTAAACTTCTGCCGGCAAGAAAGTACCCTTCAGCGCTATCCGTTTTAACTGAGCGGCTTCGGGTAAAAGCAAAAAGCCAAATTGCCCCGACGATAATAATAAATGTAATAAGAGATAAAATAATAAGCCCCCCTTTAATCATATGCTTACACCGTATTTCTAAAATTGAAACAATTGTTACTATTTTTGTTTCAATTCGTTCCCCTCGGCGGGGTTGTTTTTATTCTAACCGAAAACATCAGTAAGGTAAACGCTTTCCTAAAAATATTTTTACTTTTCCCTTTTTTTTATATATTTACGAAACAGGTTTCGCAAATATATAAAACTGCCCTGCAGCATATGCTGCAGGGCAGTCAATTCAGGCTGTTTCAGCTATTGCTCTTTATTCGCCTTTGCGAGCTCCTGTTCGCGGAGTTCTACGCGGCGGATTTTTGCAGAGCTTGTCTTTGGCAGTGATTCAACAAACTCAATGCGGCGTGGATATTTATACGGAGCAGTCATTTCCTTTACGTGATTCTGCAGTTCCTTCGTTAAATCTTCTTCATTTTCCACCTGACCGTTAGGCACGATAAACGCCTTCACGACGTTGCCCCGGATATCATCCGGGCTTGCCACAGCGGCACATTCTTTGACAGATGGGTGTTTTGTAAGTGCATCCTCTACTTCAAACGGTCCGATCGTATACCCTGAACTGATAATAATGTCATCACTGCGTCCCTGGAACCAGTAATAATTATCTTCATCCTTCATTGCCCTGTCGCCAGTTAAAAAGTAATCACCCTGATAGGAATCACTGGTACGTTCCGGCTCTCTGTAATAGCCCTGAAACAGCGATGGAAGATTACGGTGCACAGCGATATTACCAATTTCATTAGCCTTCGCAGGATTTCCGTCTTCATCCACTATTTCAATAAACTGTTCGATCATTGGTTTGCCCATGGAGCCTATTTTTTCAGGAACGCCCTTTAACGTTCCGATAAGCAGCGTGCTTTCTGTCTGACCGTAACCGTCGCGAACCGGCAAATTAAACTTGTCACGGAAGACTTGAATGACTTCTTCATTCAAAGGCTCTCCTGCAGATACTGCGCTGTGCATCGCTGAAAGATCATACTTTTCGAGACCTTCAATTTTAGCCATCAGCCGGTACTCTGTCGGCGTGCAGCAAAGCACATTTACTTTTTCATCCTGAAGCAGCTGCAGATACGTCTCAGGATCAAAGCGGCCGTTGTAGGCAAACCCGGTGGCACCCTGGCCGAGTACAGATAAAAACGGGCTCCAGACCCATTTCTGCCAGCCTGGTCCGGCGGTAGCCCATACAACATCATTTTCGTGAATGTCGAGCCACTCATCTGCCGCTACCCGCAGATGAGCATATGCCCATCCATGACTGTGCACGACAGCTTTGGGTTTACCTGTCGTTCCTGAAGTGTACGGAAGAAAGGCAGTGTCATCACGGTGGGTCTGTACAATATTAAAGCTTTGGGATTCTTCTGCTGCCATTGTTTCAATCTCTTTCCATCCTTCTTTACTTCCCCCGATCATCAGCTTATGCTCGAGTGTCTCCGGCATAGGATCCATCCGGTCAATTTCCTCTGCGTACGGAGCATACGAAATAATCGCGCGGGAACCGGAATGGTCGGCCCGATACTTAATATCGTCCGCCCGGAGCATTTCTGATGAAGGAATAATCACAAGGCCTGCTTTCAGGCACGCGTAATAAGTAACATAGGCTTCCACGAGACGTGGCACCATGACAAGCACCTTGTCTCCTTTGGAAAGTCCAAGGCCGGTTAGGACGTTGGCGTACTGATTGGCCTGCTGGATCAGTTCATGATATGTAACCTCGCGGCGGCTGCCTTTATCGTCCTGCCATTTCAATGCCAGACGGTCTGAATCATAGCGTTCCATTTCTTCGATTAAATTGTAGGTTTCATTTGGTGTCAGCTGATTTGCATCAATCATAATCACATATCTCCCTTACCACTATTTTATCTTTTTCTATCATATGTGCCACAGCAGTGTATGTCTACTTATACGCCTAAAGAAATCTGATTATTTCAATTACAATTTTATCTTTTTTTTATGTTTGTGGAAAGAAGGAAACGGTTATAGCATGAGAGGAACGTTTTTGTACGGTAACTATCATTGATTTGGAAGTAGAAAGGATGAATGACACGATGAACATTATTATCAGCAAACCTAATGAGGAAATTGAAGTCCGCGAAGTAGAGGGACAAAATGATATCTACAGTATCATGGGCAACGACGCCATCATGCTCGAAATGATTCCGGAGCTTGATATTTATGCGCTTGCGAACGAAAATCAGTATGAAGAAGCAGATTATAAAGTAGAATCCAAGCAGTTCGGGGATCTTACGAATAAATACTCTCTTACCGGAACGTCCGTTATATTAACGTTAGACGCTGCCGGCAATTACGCTGAGTTGAACGATGAGCAGATTGAAGCTGTCCGCCAGCTGCAGGAAGTCCGCGGAGGCAATTTAAACAGCTAATCATTTTCCAATAAAATATCAATAAAAAAAGAGAGGCTCACGAGCCTCTCTTTACAGACTGTCGACAATGGCTCTAATTTTAGAGCGTGTCGGCAGTTTTTTTATGCTATGATAAAAAGAAATAGCCTGGAAAGGGGTTATGGCGCATGATGAAGCGGAATGCGGAAGAAGCTC
>NZ_JBQLIA010000044.1:0-4776 GCF_056034345.1 Marinococcus sp. LNSP9103-4
AGGCTATTTCTTTTTATCATAGCACAAAAAAACTGCCGACACGCTCTAAAATTAGAGCCATTGTCGACAGTCTGAGCATCCTTCCGGGTGTTCCGGAAGGATGCTTAATAATTATGATTCAAATACGCGTTCGAGTGAAGCTTTGTCCTGGTTGAGCCAGTTGCGGAATACCTGCTTGGCGCCTTCAAGATCATGAAGCTTCGCCTGGCCGCACTGCAGTTCAGTTGCTGCAGGCACTTCGGTAACTTCTACTCCGTCTTTCATCGTCTTCTCAAGAATATCGATGATCTCACTTACCGCCGGCTCCCCATTCATAATCAGATAAAAGCCTGTCTGACATCCCATTGGCGACAGATCAATAACTTCAAAATGGTCGTAGTCTTCAGCATATTCGCGAATATTTAAAGCAAGCAAATGCTCCATCGTATGAATCGTCGGTGGCTCAAGGTTATCTTCGTTCGGCTGGCAGAAACGAATATCAAATTTAGTGACGATACCGTCGCTTCCAACCTTCTGCACGCCTGCCTGACGGACGTACGGAGCAACTACCTTCGTATGATCGAGTTCAAAGCTTTCTACTTTTGCCATATTGTTACGTTCACTCCTTTATCATTTTCTTCTTTCCATTGTATCTTTTCCCGTCCGTGATTCCAAATTAAACAATTGCGGACAAAAAACCCCGAGCAGATGTCGGGGTTTAAAAGTATACTATTCGACTGATTCACCGGTGATTTCTTCAATTTCGCCTTCAAGCGTCGTCAGAATTTCTTCTGCGTCACCGCCGACTTCCTCTACATAGTAATCACGCATCGGCATAGTCACTTCCCGGAATTCAGCACGCTGGTCTTCACTCAGTTCCACCTGTTCAATATCGGATTCACTGGTCATGGTCTCACGGGCCTGCTCGTTCTGCTCAACCTGTTCGTCATACACCCAGTCCTGCATTTCCGTTATTGTTTCGTCAAATGTTTCTTTCAGATCATCCGGAAGCTCATTATAGAACTGCGGGTTCACTGTCGTCATTGCTACATAAGAGTTTTGATTGGAAATCATCAAGTGACTCTGTACTTCGTCGTAGGATGAAGCTTCGATGAAGAACAATGGATTCTCCTGTCCGTCCACTGTACCGTTATCAAGGGAAGTATAAAGCTCCCCGGCACTCAGAACCTGCGGATCCGCACCGTATTCACGGTATGTCTGCTGAAGCAGCGGGGAGTTCTGGGTTCTCATTTGGAAGCCGTTGAAATCATCCGGGGACTCAATGGCCTTGTTCCCGGTCCACTGCATCGCTCCTTCACTCCAGAAGGAAAGCGGCATAATGTCCTCTTCTTCATATCTGGCAGCTAACGTATCATTTAGTGCTTCACTTTCATTCAACACCTGCTGCACGTCTTCCTGATCATTTGGAAGCAAAAACTGAAGCGAGAAAACCTGGCCTTCCTCTACCATCGTTCCAGTAAATCCAGGGGAGACCACAGCCATTTCAACCGCTCCCTGCTGGAGCTGCTCCACCTGGTCAACTTCACTGCCGAGCCCGCCGAACTCCACCGGCTCGATTGTCACCTGGCCGTCTGTCTTTTCATCCATACGGCTCGCGAATTCCTGCGCATACTCATACTGCACCTGGCCTTCGTTTTCCTCTGTCACAAAGGTCCATTCATATGTTTCTTCACCATCGCCGCCACCGCCGCTTTCCTCACCGCCACCGGCGCCACCGCAGGCTGCGAGTACTGCTGCGGTAGAGAGCGTTGTCCCCATCAACAAACCAAGCTTTTTCTTTTTCATGTATAAATTCCCCCTTTTGAGTAGTAACACGAATGATACAGCTGTCGGAGAGACGGCCATCCGCAACCACCTTCCTCATCCAGCCCCCCGTTAATTATCAGGAAGTAAAAACGTTGAAATAGGCTCAAACGAAATCAATAGAACTGCTATAATCAGCATCATTACAATAAATGGAGGTGTCCCGCGGATCGTATCGAGATACGACCGGTTAAATACCGCGCTCGCCGTGAATATATCCACGCCAAATGGCGGAGTTGCAGAGCCAAGCGCTGCCTGGAAGGTAATAACCACCCCTAGATGGACCGGATCCACCCCTGCCTGGATCGCTGCTGGATAGAAAATCGGAGTCAATATCAGAATAACTACAATTGGATCCACAAACATACAGCCGATAAAGAAGAAAATGGATACAATAATCAAAACATAAATTGGCCCCGGATCTCCTCCAAGAAAAGTATCTGTAATCATTTGAGGGATACGGGCAAACTGAATGACCCATGCAAATACCTGACCGCCGGCTACGAGCATAAAAACAGCTGACGTTACGAGTCCTGAAGATAAAGCAATACTGAACATCTGCTTCAGCTTTACTGTACGGTAAACAATAACTTCCAATACAAAGGCATACACGACAGCCATTGCTGCTGCTTCTGTCGGTGTGAAAAGCCCGGAGTAAATCCCCCCAATAATAATGACTGGAAATAATAAAGGGAAGATTGCATCAAAGGTCATTTTCCCGCGCTCTTCCCAGGGAATTTTAGCTGCGAGCGGAATGCTGTAAATTTTTGCGTGTATGTAAGCATAAAGAGTAAAAAAGACAAATACGAGAAGGCCCGGGCCAATACCCGCAATGAACATATCTCCCAGGGAAGTACCGGAGATTAAGGAATACATAATCATCCCTATACTCGGTGGTATGAGGAGCGCGACATCGCTTGCATTAATAATAAAAGCAATAGCTGTGGAGTCTTTGTACCCTACTTTTAAAAGCCTCTGTCTCATCGGCCCGCCGATCGCTACCACTGTAGCCTGCGTAGATCCGGAAATCGAACCGAAGATAGTACAGGCAGCAGCTGTTGTAATTGCATAACCACCCCGCAGGTGGCCGACGAAAGCGCCAATAAAATCAAGCAGCCTCTTTGATGTGTGGCCCTGGGACATAATGTCCGCTGCAAAGATAAACATGGGAACCGCTAAAAGCACGTAGCTTGATATCCCTTCAAGCATCTGCTGCAGCATGATGAACGGATCAACGGCATCAAAGAAAAACAGCACTATCACCAGCGGAGCCAAAATTAATGGAACCATCATAGGGAAACCGAGTGCTAAAAAGATGACCATTATCGCAAGTAATGTAAAAAGCATAATTGGTTCCTCTCATTCTCCGAATATTTTATAGTTGGTTGGATTCTTTCGCTTCTTTTTCTGTATCGTAGTCTTTTCGTTCCGCTGCGATATATACATCTTTATTTTTCACATTTACCCAGAAGTTCCGTAAAAACTGAATACCTCCGAGCAAAAAGCCAATGGGTGCCCAAACAACCATCCACACATAGGAAATCCGGAGGTAGTTGGTGACCCTGTTCTGCGAGGAGAGCACGTAATCATAGGAATAATATGCCAGGGTAAACAGAACAAAAGCTGTAACGAGCGGAATAATGAGCGCCAGTGTTTTTCTGAACTTATACGGTACATTATCAAACAATGCCGTCATGCTGATATGCCTGCCCTGCCTGGCCACATAGCCGAGACCGAGAAACGTGGCCATGTAAATCGCAATCTGGCTGATTTCTTCTGCGAATGCCCACCCGCCGAGACCGAGGTTCCTGCTGATGGTGTTACCTGCCACCATTACCGTTATTGTAATGATCGCAAGCGACAGGACTGTCTCTTCAGTGCGTTTGAGACCTAAGTCAAGCCATTTCAATATTTTCAATTTTCAAACACCCATTTCTGCATTTTTTTCAATTTTTAAAAAATATTTGCTGCAATTTGAGCTGGATGAAGACCTGACATTCTGTTGGAATATGTAGGTATGGAATTTTTTTATAATAAGTTAGTGTAAGTATACTTAACATATACAATTGTTGCAAATGGTTTAGGTATATTTTATCTCTTTCATCCTTTATATACTAGCACCTAATCCCCAGTAATTCGTGCTGACGCCTGCTTTAGACCCGAGATCCTCCGTAGCAGCGATTTTTCTGGGTTGAATTTACTTTTTAGTTTATTTATCTTTTCCTGCTTTCTTCGAGCAATGGCACGACGAACCTGATACCATGTGATAAAATATGGTTGCCTGTACTTATATTTATCATAATGTGGGCTGTTCCTTATCCTTACTAACTGCCAAAATTCAGAAAGGACGTTCGTGAATGGAATTACTGCAGAACTTCCCACTCTTAGTGGCATTATCTTCTATTTTATTAGCACAGGCGATTAAAATACCTCTCGGTTTCATTGCTGCCAAAACCTGGGACGCTTCACTTATCACAAGCACCGGCGGCATGCCAAGCTCCCACTCCGCAGCGGTCACTTCTCTTTCTACAGCTATCGGTATTGAGCGGGGCTTTGATTCAAGTCTTTTTGCCATCTGCATCGTTTTCGGCGTTATTGTAATGTTTGATGCTACCGGCGTCCGGAGACACGCGGGCTATCATGCCACCGTTTTGAATCAGCTGGTTAATGACTTCAACCGCCTCGTGACCGAAGCCCGGTCCTGGCAGCAGAAACGCGAGCCCGAAAAACGCCAGGAGCTGAAGGAACTTCTTGGCCATCAGCCGATTGAAGTTATTTTCGGTGCTATTTTCGGTGTGGGTATAACGTTTGCGGCTCATGCTATTTTCATTGTGTGATCAATTCTTAGTTTGTATAGCTTCTCATGCGAAAGAAGCCCCCGGCATAGTTTGCCGGGGGCTTCTCAGATTGTTGAGAAACAAAATAAAAGCGTCATGTTTGTTCGTGGATCGTTCGATCCACGTTCTTTTTTGG
>NZ_JBQLIA010000045.1:0-4262 GCF_056034345.1 Marinococcus sp. LNSP9103-4
CTGGCAAGGCTTTTTTTATGCCTTGAATGATGTACGTTTGGCCTGCACAGTTATGTATTTCTATTCTGCATCAAACAAAAAAAGACGCCTTCAAAAAGACATCTACTTTTCAATCGTTATATATAATATGCGAGAAATGTGTATCATTTACTGATTCATCTAAAGGTACCACTAGGTCATTAAATTTTTCTTGAATTTTTACATAATCATCTGGGCTTTGAGGTTCTTCTTCTCTTATTAAACGATATATATTGTCGTAATAATAAAAATTTACGGGATTTGTAGTTATAGCTATGGCTTCTTTCGAAGGGTGTTCATGAGGGCGAACTAATTCTACCGGATGTCTAATTATATTATCTAAGGTACATACAAACGTCCTTCTTTGATGGTCGATTCCTACAATTAGCAAATTAATTTTTATATTAGGATTTTGGTCTCTTGGATAGTCATTTACAATAGTTTGCTTCAATTCTTCACTCATATCTTCAATACTATTCCAAGTGTAAAATCTTTCTTTAATGGTATCGATGACTCTATTTATAGGACGATATGAGCCTGCCCCTCCAACAAGTAAATTATCAACGATCAATTCAAATTTACAGTAGTCATCACGAGAAGGAACATGTGGGTCATTACTTGTTAATTTACCATCGCTTACTACTGATATAAAATCTTCATGAGCTATAGCTGTTATGAGTGTCATTTTTTCCTCCCTTGTATAATTACTTTCTAAATTAATTATACAAAAAAAGCTTACATTGATATAGTTCATTCTTCTAATTGTTTTCTTGTTATTTTCCTTTCATCTCGATCAATTTTATATTTTATCGGATGGTTAATAATCTCTTGATCTTCTTTCATTTCCAGAAAGAAGAAATGGTCATACTGCCGTTCCGGCACCACGTACTTCCCACTGATTGCATTGATGATCTCCCCGTTTTCAGTCACATCACAGAAAAATAGCATGATTCTCTCCCTCCTTTTATCCTTCCACTTTGCACGCGCCTGCACTGGAGTCCCGTTTTCCGATTGCACCGTGACATAGAAAAGCTGACGGTCGCCGTCAGGAACGCCAAAGTCAATCAACACCAAGCGCTCCATGTCTTGCCAATCATCCGAGATGGAAGTCTCGATCGTAGTAGCAAAGATTTCTCTTGTTTCGCCGGTCGATTCTACTCGAACAATACAAGATTCGCCTTCTTCTTCCACACGTAATCCTAAAGTGAGGTTCAAATAACGACCGTCCCGACGAAAACGACCATACGAAATATCTCGAGGTCTCGTTTCCGAAATCCGATAGTTCCGTGCTGTATGCTCAACGCCTTGATCCGTCCAAGGGGCCGGTGTGAACTGGACATTGTATTCCAGATTCAGCATACCTCCGAAAATAAGATTATGGCCGTCCGACCTGGTAAGTGTGAATTCCCCAGGCTCTATTACCGTTTTTTGGGCGGATTCTTAGCTCCGCATATGGATCATGTTGTGTTCGATCGTCAGCAACCCCTCCTCGCTCATGAGTTTAATGAGCGCTGTCCGGATGATCCCGGCATTGAGTTCATCGGCCGTAAAGCCTTTCGGTGTGCCAAACGTTCGGAAATCCCATTGGCCAGTTTCCGTATTCACTTCGTCCGCCAACGCAAAAATACCCGGCCCTAAGTACAGGGCGCCATAATCCTCGCTCTGCGTATCCGTATTTCCCAAAAGAAACCCCTGACTCTCCAATACCTCCGCCCGGGAGTATGCCCCGCTGGCCATGAGCTGGTTCTGCAGCGCGTTGATCTTCCCTTCCAGCCATTGCGTATTTTCGATGTGCTTCGGTATTTTGTCATCCCAGATGCCTTCCTTTTAGTCGACCTCCTATATGATTAATTCTTGTACGCGGTGGGAAAAGGACTATTATGTGCGTAGAAGAAACGGTTCTACTGCACCTCCAATGTGCTAGACGCCGGTCATCGACTGGCGTCCTTTTTAAGCTTGTCTAACCCGTTACAGCCTTCTAGCTGCTCCCCTTCGTTTGTGATATACTATTAGTAGAATTTCTCTTAATCCCCGAATCATCAGCTACTACCCATAGCTGGCGATTTTTATATGCTCTGCAGGACATAAAGCACAAATTCGAGCGTTCCAACATAAACCGCCATCAGACCCTTTTCTAATCGACACGTTCGCTTCATATCAAGCTCCGCTTCTTCCCTCGTTCCTGTCGGCCAGCGACCAGCTGCTGCACCCAGCTGTTCCCCATGACTTCCAAATCCACATTCATTTCTCTCGACCAGGCAAACAAGTAAGACTTCATCGCCCAGATCACGTCTACATGCTTCGAGGTCGTCATAATGTGCATCAGTAGCTTCAAATGGCTGATCAAACGGCCGATGGTTATACACATGGGTCAGCCGCTCCAGCGCTTCTTTTGCTTCTGTGAACTGCTCTACGATATTTAACGCCGTAGAGGCAATGCTTTGATTCATTTCTTTTCGGATCGACGGAGCAGCCAGTGGATCCAGGTCCCATTGATATACAATAATCTCTGCCAGTTCATATGCTTTGGTAACTTTGGCCCAGGTTGCAAGCACACGAATATTGGTTAAGGGTTTGTCGCCCCGTTCGATGGCCGATGTATAGGACTAGTCGCACACGCCAAATCCGATGCGGTTGTAAATGCAGTCGGCCAGCGTGCCCTGGGTCAGTTCGGCCTCCTCTCGTGCCTGGCGCAAAAATCCTCTTATTTCTCGTTCGAAATATAACTTCTTCATTTTGTCGTCCTCCTCGTGGTAAGTAATAGGGCGCGGTATGCTTACAATAGGCGCCCCGCCTTTATTCGATTTACGCGACTTGTTTCGGGATCCAGTGGTTAATGTAGTTGACCGCAGCTTCCAGGTCTTTGCGTTTTACATCTTTATAGCTGCCGAAACCGAAACGGTCTTTAATGTCCCGGTACGCTTGCGGAAGAGCCGCTTCCGTTCGTCCTTGTCCTCGGTCAAGTCATAAATGCGGATGGAGACGGCTTTTTGGAGGCGGCGTTGTTCACCATTATCGAGCGTGATTTGGTTATCGACTTTGCTGCTTAGTTGCTGCACGCTGACTTTCAAGTGCTGCGTTCGTTCAACTGTTTCGGCGGTCATTTTTAGTGATTCAATTAAAGCCGTTCGTTCATCCAATACGGGAACTTGGTTTTGAATCGTTTCGCGCATTTCATTGAATTTAGAGATAATATCTCCTTGAACGCAGCTGCTTTTCTGCCGGTGTAGCTCATGACCAGAAACGAAAACCCGTCTTGCTTAATGATTACGCATTCGTATTCGCGGCCTCGTTCATTCCTATACGTTGACGGCGCAAAGTTGCGCTGTGAGAATTCGAAGCTACAATCCAGGTTGCGAATGTCCCGCAATACACCTTTGCGCTGCTTGTCGAATATTTCTGCGGCGGTTACTAAATCTGTGACTGCTTCTCCATTTTGTTGGTACACTAGTTCTTCCATTTCCATCCTCCTCTAAGCAATAGTTAGTGGTTCTTTGTTGTTGAAACATTTGAACTGGTAGGAACTTCCTTCTTTCGTATCGAACTCGCTCCGAGGAAGGAGGTGAAACAATGACTGTTTATGCAGTAACGTACGATTTAAATGCACCTGGCCAAGAATATGAAGCGGTCAAAGAATTTCTAAAAAACAGTGGGGCTTGGTTCAAACACTTTAATTCGTTTTGGATTATTGATACCACTCGACACGATGCAGTTAGTCTTCGAGACGGTTTAAAAAGCGTTACGTCTAATAATGATCGGTTGCTGGTTGTAGCACTTGGTACCGAAGGTGCTTGGTATAACATTGATGACCAAGGAAGTGAGTGGCTTAAGAAGCATCTGAAGAAATAGAGCCCGATTGACTTGGGAATAAACTTTTATCCCAATATTCTTTATCAAACGGAGATCTTTCGATGTAACTCAATCCGATTTTCAACAAGGTTGATTCAGGGTACGTTGCTTCTGTGTGTTCAGCGGCAACGGCCCTACCTAATTTAATGGTCTGCTCTTGGTAATTTAGCCGAATGTCCTTTCTGGGATTTTGTTTACTTTGCTTTTCGTTCATGCTGGCACCTCCTCGATAATCTTTAATTCATGAAAAACGCCTGTACTCTCGGTTTTTTCTTTCAGCGCGTTATAAGCTGCAGCTGGCGTGTCGTACTCTTACATTACTTTTATGTTGCGGGTTTATTAACAATTATTTCCATTATCAATAAAAAAGAGACAGAATCCCCGTTGATACGGTA
>NZ_JBQLIA010000046.1:0-4228 GCF_056034345.1 Marinococcus sp. LNSP9103-4
TTCTTTTTAGTATACGACCCTTCGGGGCGCTTGCCTACAAAAAAACTGTCGAGAAAGGAGACTTTCTCGACAGCCTGTAAAAAAAGCAGCCCGCGGGCTGCTTTTTTTATTCTTTATACTGACGTTCCGGAATATGTTTTTCCTGAATAACGCCGCGGTCAATGAAATCGCGCACAAAGCTTTGAAAAGATTCCTTATCCTCCGAGTTCTTTGCAAGAGCTTCAATATTGTTCACAAATTTCAGCTGGTCGTAATCGTATTTAAACTGGCCGGTAAATCCGCGTGCGATTACTTTCCCGTAATGCCAGCAGCAGTTTCTATCTTTCGTATTCAACGCTTTTGATAAAATCACCAGTGCTTCAAGCAGGCTGTTTGTAACAACCGGATCATTCTCAGAATACGAGGCGATGTGACTGAAGGCTGAATATACATAAAACGAGAATTCTTCATCCTGCATAATCAGGCGCAGCGTTTCATCTTCATCTGTTAAATATGGAGTGAATTTAGTCACTTTAGAAATCGAAAACAGCAGGTCCGTCAGCTGGTAAATAGCGTCCTGGGCGGTCATAGGTTCATCGTTTCCAATCGATTTGATCGCAATTTCAGTCAATTTCCGGATGCCGAATTCCAAATCCTGCACTTCCGTTTTGCTGTGTCCCAGGTATAAAAACTGGCGGAATTTCTGTTCATTGATCGCCATATCTGCGCTGCTGTCTGTTTTCCAGTATTTAAATAACGTAATTCCTTCCATGACAAAGTCACCGACGCGACGCTCCATTTGAATAACGATCCCGTCTTTTCTGGCTTCTCGTATCAGCTTGCCGAAATCCACCACCTGCAGAAAGCCGGTCCGTTCACTGGCCACTACATGAGCCCCGCCGTGTGTTTTTTCCCGGAAAACCCGATTTGGATCCTGCGGACGGTAAGGCTCAAGGTCATAGACGAGCGTATTCAAAATACGCAGCTGGGACTCTTCCTTCATGGAGGTGGTAATGCTTGATACCTGCATCCATCTCGTCGCGTGGTTGATAAACAAAATAAAATTAATGACAGAAATAGAGGTCATTACCACGCCGGAGATAGGGAAAATTACGTATTCACTCATGCTTGAATCAAGGAAGAAGAATACAAACAGCAGGAAAAAGAAACATAAATTAAAGATCCCGATCGAGTGCTGGGTTTTTCGGTCGGCAATAAAGTTAAACAGCACCCTTGGGGTAAACTGACCTGAAAAACTCGTCAGCACGACGAGTATCGAGTTAAAAGTGAAGGCGTTCAAGGTAAGTACGCCGGAGAGCATTGTGCTGTACATCGTCTGCGCCAGGCTGTATTCCGTCGAAAATACCGGCAGCGAATTGAAGGCGGGCTGCAGACCGAATTCCGCCCAGTAGGCCACCACGGAAAGCACGGCTGCGAGCATAATGTAAAGGGCCGGAAGCACCCACAAGCTCGAGCGTATTTCATACCACTGCTGGCGGTAGGACATGCTCATCATCTGCCGTATTTTTTTCGGCAGCATGCGTCGAATAGCATTTTTCAATAAATTCATCCTCTCTATACGAACCGAAAATACGTATGTAAATCCCTGTACCATTTTCCCTTCTGTTTATGTTTTAAACTGAAGGGAGTATATTCCAACTTTACATGAAAAAACCGGCAGAGAAAACCTGCCGGTCCGTGTTTTTTTACCCATGCCGGTCCATGAAGCGTTTGAACCGCTCCATGGCCTCTACAAGCGACTCCAGCGAAGTAGCATACGAGCAGCGGACGTGGCCTTCTCCACCTGAACCAAAGACTGTCCCCGGCACCACAGCCACCTGCTCCTCTGTCAGAAACGTCTCGGCAAATGTCTCAGCATCCATACCGAGCTTCTCAATCGAAGGGAACGCATAGAATGCGCCGAGCGGCGTGTGGCATTCGAGTCCCATCTCCGCAAATGTCTTCACTAAATAATTACGGCGCTGCCGGTAGCTTGCCACCATCTTCTCGACATCTGCGCGTCCGTTTTTCAACGCTTCAAGCGCTCCAAACTGGGCGGAGGTGGACGCACACATCATCGTATACTGATGAATTTTTAGCACTGCAGCCATAATATCTTTCGGGCCGCATACATATCCTACCCTCCAGCCTGTCATCGCAAAGGCTTTTGAAAAGCCCGAGATCAAAATTGTGCGCTCGAGCATGCCCGGAAACGCCGGAAGGCTTGCGTGCTCATAATCATAGCTGAGCTCGGCGTAAATTTCATCCGATACAGCCAGCAGGTCATAGTCCTTGATGACCTTTACGACCGGCTCGAGCTCTTCTTTTGACATGTGGGCTCCGGTCGGGTTGTTCGGGTATGAAAGAAGCACCGCTTTCGTTTTTGAAGTGATAAGGGCTTCAAGGTCTTCTGCATTGATTTTAAAGTCGTGCTTTTTCGTTGTTTCAAGTGGTACCGGCACTCCCCCGGCCATAGTAATAATCGGCGCATAGGAGACGAAGCATGGCTCAGCGACAATTACTTCATCCCCCGGATTAATAATTGCCCGAAAAGCCGCATCAATGCCTTCACTTGCTCCTACAGTAATCACAATATCCGATTCCGGATGATACGAGACACCAAAAGAGTTCTCGAGATAATATGAAACGGCTCTTCGAAGCTCAATCAATCCGGCATTCGCCGTATAGGAGGTAAAGCCCCTCTCCATCGATACAATGCTCGCTTCCCTTACATTCCACGGGGTGACAAAATCCGGTTCCCCCACCCCGAGGGAAATGACGTTATCCATCGTAGAAGCTAAATCAAAAAACCGGCGTATGCCTGAAGGCTTTAACTGCTGCACGGTTTCTGACAGTCTGTGCTGCTGTGTGGAGGAAGTATTCATGGCGAGACCATCATTCTGTGATCTTCATCGTCGTCGCCGAACACTACTCCGTCGTGTTTGTAGGTTTTCAGGCGGAAATGCGTCGTCGTGGAAATAACCGAATCAAGCGCAGACAGCTTTCCAGAAACAAACGAAGCGATTTCAGACATCGTTTTTCCTTCGATGACCACCTGAAGATCGTACGTACCAGACACCAGATACAGGGCTTTGACCTCCGGGAAACGATGAATCCGTTCTGCTACTTCATCAAACCCGACTCCCCGCTGCGGAGTGACTTTCACATCAATCATTGCCGTCACGCCGTCATGGTTATTGACTTTGCTCCAGTCCACGACAGTAGCGTATGTGACGATCACTTTGTTTTCCTCTAATTTTTTCAGCATCATTTCTACTTCTTCTTCTGTTTGATCTATTAGCTTGGCAATGGTTTTAATATCCATTCTGGCGTTCTGCTCTAATAAGTGCAGAATCTCTAACTCTTTTTCGTTCAAGGATGGCAGCCCCTTTCTCTCTCCTCAAAATTACATCTCCTGTGTACTATTGTACACTAAGAGAGGACACCAAACGACATGTCCTTCCTTTTTACAATATTTTTTGGATAGTATATAAAACATTATCAAGCTTTCCGCGAAAATTTTCAAACTGATTCGCCGCTGATTACAAAAAACTCTTTTAAAATTTATTCAAAAAAGGAATCAGTAAAAATGGAGGCGATAAAATGGCATCAGAAAAACCCCATGTAAACCAACAGTCCAGTGTGGCTTTTGTAGTTCTAGATATGATCAACGATTTGGATTTTCCGGACAGCGACGATTTACTTCCTCATGCTCTCGATGCAGCTGAAAATGTTAAAAACCTGAAGAAACAGGCGAAAGAAAAAGATATACCTGTTATTTATGTGAACGATAATTACGGACGCTGGCAGAGTAATTTCCCGGACCTGGTAGAATACTGCAGACGTGACGGAGTACCCGGCAAACCAGTAGTAGAAAAAATTCTACCTGACGACGATGACTATTATATACTCAAACCCCAGTTTTCCGGCTTTTTTGCTACTCCGCTGGAAATCCTGCTTAACTACCTGGGAGTCACGACAATTATATTCGCCGGCGTCGCCGGGAACATGTGCGTACACTTTACAGTAAACGATGCCTACATGCGCGGGTATAAACTAATGGTTCCCCAGGACTGCACCGCATCGAACAGTATGCAGGCCAATGAAGAAGCAATTAATTTAATGAGTAAGGTACTTGGTGCCGATACTAGGGACAGCAATGAATACGATCTGGAAAAAATCATTCAGGAAGCCCAGGAGCTTCCACAGCCGTCTCATTCTTCATAAACACGTAAAAGCTTCCGGGCTG
>NZ_JBQLIA010000047.1:0-3119 GCF_056034345.1 Marinococcus sp. LNSP9103-4
GGCGGCCGCGTCGAAGAATCAACCGCGTATCGAGTGGTTAAGAAGAAAAGGGCGCACGGTGGATGCCTTGGCACTAGGAGCCGAAGAAGGACGCGACGAACGGCGAAACGCTCCGGGGAGCTGTACGTAAGCTACGATCCGGAGATGTCCGAATGGGGGAACCCGCCTTCCGTCATGGGAAGGCGTCCGGCCGCTGAACACATAGGCGCCGGACGGTAGACCCGGGGAACTGAAACATCTCAGTACCCGGAGGAAGAGAAAGCAAACGCGATTTCCCGAGTAGCGGCGAGCGAAACGGAATCAGCCCAAACCGGGATGCTTGCATCCCGGGGTTGTAGGACCCCCGCACGGCAGGCGGGGAGGATAGGCGAAGCGGCCTGGAAAGGCCCGCCAGAGACGGTAACAGCCCGGTAGCCGACATCCTCCCCCCGCCGGGGGTATCCTGAGTACGACGGGACACGAGAAATCCCGTCGGAAGCTGGGAGGACCATCTCCCAAGGCTAAATACTCCCTAGTGACCGATAGTGAACCAGTACCGTGAGGGAAAGGTGAAAAGCACCCCGGAAGGGGAGTGAAACAGATCCTGAAACCGTGTGCCTACAAGAAGTCGGAGCCCGTTAAGGGGTGACGGCGTGCCTTTTGTAGAATGAACCGGCGAGTTACGCTCGTCTGCAAGGTTAAGCCGCAAAGGCGGAGCCGCAGCGAAAGCGAGTCTGAAGAGGGCGATGCAGTAGGCGGGCGTAGACCCGAAACCAGGTGATCTACCCATGACCAGGGTGAAGGCCAGGTAACACTGGCTGGAGGCCCGAACCCACGCAAGTTGAAAATTGCGGGGATGAGTCGTGGGTAGCGGTGAAATGCCAATCGAACCTGGAGATAGCTGGTTCTCCCCGAAATAGCTTTAGGGCTAGCCTCGGGTATGAGAGTCCTGGAGGTAGAGCACTGATTGGACGAGGGGTCCTTCCCGGATTACCGAATTCAGTCAAACTCCGAATGCCAGCGACTTGCTGCCCGGGAGTCAGACGGCGAGTGCTAAGATCCGTCGTCGAGAGGGAAACAGCCCAGACCACCGGCTAAGGTCCCTAAGTCTGCGTTAAGTGGAAAAGGATGTGGAGTTGCTTAGACAACTAGGATGTTGGCTTAGAAGCAGCCATCATTGAAAGAGTGCGTAATAGCTCACTAGTCGAGTGACTCTGCGCCGACAATGTACCGGGGCTAAACGCAGCACCGAAGCCGTGGACTCTCCCGCATGGGAGAGATGGTAGGGGAGCGTTCCAGGGGCACAGAAGCCGGACCGTGAGGACCGGTGGAGCGCCTGGAAGTGAGAATGCCGGTATGAGTAGCGAAAAGAAGGGTGAGAATCCCTTCCGTCGAAAACCCAAGGTTTCCTGAGGAAGGCTCGTCCGCTCAGGGTTAGTCGGGTCCTAAGCCGAGGCCGAAAGGCGTAGGCGATGGAAAACAGGTTGATATTCCTGTACCACCTCCGTTCCATTTGAGTGATGGGGGGACGCAGGCAGGCACGGCCGCGCGCTGCTGGACATGCGCGTTGAAGCTGGCAAGGCCGGGGGAGCGGCAAATCCCTCCCCCATACGGCCAAGCGGTGACCAGGAGGGCCCTACGGGGCCCGAAGGGCCGGCACCTACCCTGCCAAGAAAAGCCTCTAGCGAGGAACGTGGTGCCCGTACCGTAAACCGACACAGGTAGGTGGGATGAGTATTCTAAGACGCGCGGGAAAACTCTCGTTAAGGAACTCGGCAAAAGGACCCCGTAACTTCGGGAGAAGGGGTGCTCCCCGGGGTGAATAGCCCCAGGGAGCCGCAGTGAAAGGGCCCAAGCGACTGTTTATCAAAAACACAGGTCTCTGCGAAGCCGTAAGGCGAAGTATAGGGGCTGACACCTGCCCGGTGCTGGAAGGTTAAGAGGAGGCGTTATCCCCCTTCGGGGGGAGAAGCGCCGAATTGAAGCCCCAGTAAACGGCGGCCGTAACTATAACGGTCCTAAGGTAGCGAAATTCCTTGTCGGGTAAGTTCCGACCCGCACGAAAGGTGCAACGACTTGGGCACTGTCTCAACGAGAGACCCGGTGAAATTATAATACCTGTGAAGATGCAGGTTCCCCGCGACAGGACGGAAAGACCCCATGGAGCTTTACTGTAGCTTGACATTGGATGTGGGTACCACTTGTACAGGATAGGTAGGAGCCATCGAATCCGGACCGCCAGGTTCGGAGGAGGCGCTGGTGGGATACTACCCTGGTGGTATCGACATTCTAACCGCAGGCCGTGATCCGGCCTCGGGACCGTGTCAGGTGGGCAGTTTGACTGGGGCGGTCGCCTCCCAAACAGTAACGGAGGCGCCCAATGGTTCCCTCAGAATGGTCGGACATCATTCGCAGAGTGCAAAGGCACAAGGGAGCTTGACTGCGAGACTTACAAGTCGAGCAGGGACGAAAGTCGGGCTTAGTGATCCGGCGGCACCGCATGGAAGGGCCGTCGCTCAACGGATAAAAGCTACCCTGGGGATAACAGGCTAATCTCTCCCAAGAGTTCACATCGACGGGGAGGTTTGGCACCTCGATGTCGGCTCATCGCATCCTGGGGCTGAAGTAGGTCCCAAGGGTTGGGCTGTTCGCCCATTAAAGCGGTACGCGAGCTGGGTTCAGAACGTCGTGAGACAGTTCGGTCCCTATCCGTCGCGGGCGCAGGAAAGGTGAAAGGAGCTGTCCTTAGTACGAGAGGACCGGGATGGACACACCGCTGGTGTACCAGTTGTTCCGCCAGGAGCACTGCTGGGTAGCTACGTGTGGACGGGATAAGTGCTGAAAGCATCTAAGCATGAAGCCCCCCTTAAGATGACCTTTCCCCTCTACGGAGATAAGACCCCTTGGAGATGACGAGGTAGATAGGTCCGGCGTGGACGCATGGCGACATGTGCAGCGGACGGATACTAATCGGTCGAAGTCTTATCCACGCACAGCACGATACGCGGCGGTGGCTGCGGTCTCGGTATTTGGTTGTCAGGGCCCGACGGGCCAGTCCGGTGGCAACAGCGAAGAGGATCCACCCGTTCCCATGCCGAACACGGAAGTTAAGCTCTTCAGCGTTGATGATAGCCGGGGGT
>NZ_JBQLIA010000048.1:0-2937 GCF_056034345.1 Marinococcus sp. LNSP9103-4
AAGATTCCGGGCGTGTTCGCCGCCGGCGACATCCGGGACAAGTTCCTGCGCCAGATCGTGACGGCGACCGGCGACGGATCGCTCGCGGCCCAGACGGCGCAGCAGTACGTGGAAGAACTGAAAAACGCGGTCGAAGTGTAAGCACTCCGGTCCGGTAAACTATAATTATCTGCCCTGGCTGCCTTTGTGCAGCCGGGGCATTTTTTTATGATAGTATGATGATAAGGGTACGCAATGATCATGGGGGCTTGTCCTGTTTTCATGAAAGGGGGATGCATAATGATAATTTATCCGGGCAGAAACAATGCAATCAGCCTGCTAATCTTCGGGACAGCACTTCTTGCCGGCTGCAGTTCCGGGGAAAATGACGAGCAGCCGGAAGAAAATACCGGGGAGACGGCGGGTTCGGTCTCTGAAGCTCAGACAGAAGACTGGGACATGGAAGTGGTAGCGGAAAATCTCGAGGTGCCTTGGTCGTTGAACATTCATGAAGATACGTACTATATGACGAACCGCGGTGGCGAGGTGATCGAGGTGAACGGGGGAGAAACAGAACGCCTTTCGCTTAATACGAGTGATGAAGTAGCAAACGAAGGGGAGGGCGGCCTGCTTGGCTTTGTGCTGGCCGAGGATTTTGCTGACTCCCAGCAGGGCTATGCGTACTACACCTACCGCCAGGATGATGGAGCGCCCGCAAACAGAGTGGTTGCTGTGGAACGCGAAGCCAGTCAATGGAACGAAACGGGAGTGCTGCTTGGTGACATCCCGGGGAGCCGGATTCACAATGGAGGCCGGCTTGAACTTGGACCGGATGGTTATTTATATGCTACCGCCGGCGATTCGGATGAGCCTTCGCTTGCGCAGGACGAAGACAGTCTCGCTGGCAGTATTCTGCGCATGACGGTCGAAGGAGAAGTACCGGAGGACAATCCGTTTGAGGATTCTTATGTATACAGCTACGGGCACCGGAATCCGCAGGGTCTCGCATGGAACAGCGATGGTCAGCTGTACAGCTCGGAGCATGGACCGAATGCCCAGGATGAAATCAATGTAATCGAGCCTGGCAATAATTATGGTTGGCCGGAAATTACCGGCAGTGAATCAGCAGAAGGGCTGGAAACGCCGGCGATTCAATCGGGGAGCACTACATGGGCCCCCTCCGGCACGGCTTTTTTCAGGGATACCCTTCTGACAGCAGGACTCCGTGGAGAGAGCCTGTATGCCTATGACGAAGAAACAGAAGAGATGAATGCTGTATTTGACGGAGAAGGCAGGCTCCGGGACGTTAAAGCCGAAAACGGAGATGTTTATATTCTTACGAATAACACAGACGGAGGAGGCACGCCCGCAGAAAACGACGACCGTCTGCTGAGGCTTACCCCTGAAGAATAGTAATTTAAAGTGTTTCCGCTGTTTGGCAGGCAGTACTTTCGAACAGTAATTTTTTGGTGAAAAAGCATAACTTTTTCGAATGGAGCAGAAATTTAAATTGATTTTCAAAAGCCCGTGGTTCAATACAGCGGTTTAAGAAAGGTTCAATCCGCCGTTCCACGGGCTTTTGCAGTGATTGTTTCAGTAAAAGAAAAAATATATGCCTGCGAAATTTTCAGAAAATTTGTGAGATATCCTTACCAGGTTGTGGTAAGGAGTGAAAGTTTTCATTAAAGTAAACGTAGGCTTTAATTATGAATTCAAAGGAGGCATGACGCCATGAGTTTTATCCATGCATTTTACCGAGTAATGACACAGAGAAAACTGGAGCAGCCAGCCTCCCAGGATTTTGCTGATTCTTTTGCAGGCAACGAAGCTTCCTAGACGCAAAGTATTAAATAAGCATTAGGATGACTTAAAAAAATTACTTAAAGCTCTCAACACTGACAGGGTAATAAAAAAGGCTGAAGCAGGAGATTTTTTCTGCTTCAGTCTTTTTCTGCTGTAAAAAATCTATGCCAGGAAAATTTATATTTGCTCCACAGGATCCGTAATGAAGACGATAAGACTCCGGTCGTGGTCGAAATCCCAGTCTACGAAAATATCGCGGACCTTCGTGCCAAAGATAAAATCAAATTTTTCTTTATAAAGCTCTTCTTTTTCGAGAAGGCGCTTCGTTGATTTTAAAATGTCCAAATGGCCCGTTCTGATTAGTTCTTTTTCAATTAAAATGAGGCCGCCCGTACGTACGGCGAGCATGGTCCGTTCGTTTACCGGGTGGACAGTGATCTCATCCGGGCTTTTCCCCACTTCTTCGCTGACGCGCTGTATTGCCTGTTTAATATTTTCCTGTCCCCTCGTACGGTTCTTGTCCTGCTTTTCTTTCAGTTTATCAGGGTGGAATCCGGTAATGACTCCCGATTTGTTTTCAATGTTCCAGTCAAAATAAAACTCCCAGCCTTCAATATCCATAAGGCTGGAAATGTAATGCTCGATTTCAGGCAGCATTTTCGCCATCATGGTTTCTCTTAATTCTTCCACGGCACGTTTGTCTCTTTGATCGAGCATCACTTTTTCAATAGGGGATAAAAATTTTCGTATATGCATGACAATACAGCAGGGGTCAACGCTCACATAGACGGATTCCGGTCCTTTGCCGAAATGATCGCGAAGCACTCTGCCGAGGTAGCTTCCGATTTTTTTTTGTTGTTCTTCTACTTGTGCAGGCGCAGAATGTTCGGCCATATTTTCACCTCTTGTTTTATTGTCTCGAATTTATCAACTGCTGCAGCTGATTAAGTACAGCTGCGGTTTAGCAGCGCTGGATGTTTTTTACTGTAAGGGTGGTGACAGAGCTGCCACCAGCAGTAATCAACAGCCTCACCTCCCCAGAGTAATATACAAAAAACCCGGTGTTGAAGCGATTGAATAGAGTGACCCCATAATATGAGACAGGAAAAAACACCCCCAACGTCGTATGTAGTATTAACGATGATCTGGAGGTGT
>NZ_JBQLIA010000049.1:0-2501 GCF_056034345.1 Marinococcus sp. LNSP9103-4
TCCAGGCTATTTCTTTTTATCATAGCATAAAAAACTGCCGACACGCTCTAAAATTAGAGCCATTGTCGACAGTCTGAAAGCCCTTTATATCAGGGCTTTTTCTTTTAAGTTTTATGTGTCATTAGAGTTATTCATAAATAGGTGGGTTTAAATGGTATGGGAGTTCCTGATTTATACGAGTATTTTTATTCTCATTATGATTGCTGTTTTTATAGGTGTTCATCATTTAATTAAAAGGTACGAAGATATAGCTGGTTCCTTTCCAACGTTTCCTTATGCAGCTATTAATCCTAAAAGACTATTTTACCTTATGAGAAATATTAAAAGTCTCGATCAGCAATCAAGTGTGCGAACAAGTATCTTTTTTGGTTTATTTATCGGTGGAATGGTTTCTTATGCTGTACAGATCGTTATGCTTGTTATTATCTGTTAAAATGGTTAATCAGAAAAGCTCTCAGTTGCATTGAGAAGGTCATTGCCCGTGAATTTGTTTTTCAATGTAACACAGAGCGATTCTCGGAGCCTTTTTTTCAATCAAAAACACCATGAACAGCCAGGACACGAAAAATTATAAAAAATGAGTGTGGTTATAATGAATATTGGTTATGCCCGAGTAAGTACCAAAGAACAAAATTTGGATCCACAACTTACTTCTCTAAAAGAAGCAGGTTGCGAAGAAATTTTTATAGATAAAGCTACGGGGACAAATTTTCAACGTACGGAGTACATGAAAATGAAAGAGTTTATCCGTAAAGGTGACACGCTGTTCGTTCACGATCTCAGTCGATTAGGGCGAAATAAAGATATGATGAAAGAGGAATTGCATGATCTGATGGATAAAGATATTTATTTTGTTTGTCGAAACATGTCGATGATTGATACAAGAAAATTCGCGGATATGCCTAATATGGAGAAATTGGTTTTTAATTTGATTATTGAGATTGTAACGCATTTTGCAGAAGAAGAATGGAAAAACCGAAAATACGCTCAAATGCAGGGTATTGATGTTGCTTTGAAACAAGGAAAGTATAAAGGAAAGCCACCTGTTTATAGCCCTAATGGAACAAAAAGTGGTGTTTACTATGCTATTATTCAAATGCTCGATCAGGGTCTAACCATTCAAGAAATATCTCAAAAGACAAAGGCTAGTCGATCTACTGTCCAGCGTATCAAGAAAAACAGGAAAAACGCAGAACAAGTTCAATCTGTTTGATGGGGAGGGTGAAAAATGGAATTATTACTAGCCTTTATCATTGGTTTAGTATTTGTATATATCTTTTTAGCTATGATCGGCCTGTTTGTTCGTTTTGTTTTGCCACTAGCTGTATTTGCTGTTGTGGGGTACGTATTAGTGAAAGGATTTATAGGTGCTTTTACCTTTGTGATCCCACTATAAATCAATAAGCCATTCAAACATGCTTCTTCTTTCTTCAGGCGAATGAAGAGGAAAGATTTTATCATGACGAAATGAAGGTGCGACAGTTTCAGAATATAAACGAGTAGCTAACACTTGGGTATCTAAATGAATACCTATTGAATTTATGTCTAATTCATAACAGTGACTATAACTAGCATGAGAAGAAGAAGGAAAACTGGTTTTATATTCTGTATTATAATGAGGTTCAAAATATTTTATTAAAGCTGCTTCGGTAAAAGTAACTTGTTGGTCATTAGGAATTGTTCCAGTAAAAAATCTCATAAAGTGTTCAAGAGAATCTTCTCTACTATTAGTAGCATTTGCTAAGTCTCCACCAGCCATCGTAACTGAGTAGTTACTAAAATCTAGAAGCACCAGCCAAACTTCTTCATGTGGAGAATTAGACGACATATCAGAATAAATCTCTTGTAAAGTAGAATGAGAAATCAATCTATCTACTGCTATTCGTTGACCATTTGTACCGTATGCTTGGCCAACATAGAGAACTTTTAAATCTAAACAATTGTTATAGTTCTCTATCAAAAGTGGAAATAAATATGGAACTTTACCACCCGATACTACTACACCATCTTTATTTAAAAAACCTATCTCTCTGTATGGATAATTTAAAGTATAGTCAGTAATTTGTAGTTCAGGAGGGTTAGGTTGTTTAAAATTTTGGAATTCATAAGTCTCACCTCTATTTATTCTAAAACGCCCTTGTATATAATCTTCATCAATAGTAATTGAATCAGGATCAAAAGTTATTCTAGGTCTAGAGCAAACCACATAAATATGACATCTTTCATTAGTTATCTTTTTGTTTATAATCTCATTTCTGAAATCCTCTTGTTGTACGATTCGAGAATAAGAAGCTTCCATGAATATACTGTTTTCAATTTGGTATTTATAATCACTCAAATAAAATTTCTCCCTTCTTAATTATCCCAATTCTTCTTAATAATAACATGCTAAAAATAAAGTATTAATAAAATAATAAGTGTTGCTGTAACCGTCAAGTAGAATAGATCACTTTCTCCCAAATAAGATAGATCAACGTTCACCAATTAAGATAGACCACTTG
>NZ_JBQLIA010000050.1:0-2450 GCF_056034345.1 Marinococcus sp. LNSP9103-4
TGTTTTATGCAACTAAAAAGTACATAATCATGCAGGCTTTTGTACACAACCCTGCCAGCGAAGCTTGTCGGTTCCTTAAGAAGAAGAAATCCTGGTCTTTTGATGGGAGAGCGCATGCTTCAATCGATAGCTTTCCCCTTTAAACGCAATGATGTGGGCGTGGTGGACCAACCGGTCCACCAGGGCTCCCGTTAATCGGTTATCTCCAAAAATACGATTCCACTGCCCAAATTCTAAATTTGTGGTGACGATCACGCTTTTGCGTTCGTAACAGTCGGTAATCAAATGAAATAATAATTCGGCGCCTTCTTTTTGAAAGGAGACATACCCCAGTTCATCTAAAATCAGCACATCGCACTTCTCGAGTCCTCGTTTGAATCTGCCCAGGGTTCCGGCCCGAAAGTGTTCTTCCAGCTGCTGCACGAGCGAAGCGACCTGGAAGAAACGAACTTCTTTGCCCTGATGGCACGCCTCCTGGCCCAGGGCTGTCGCCAGATGGGTTTTGCCGGTACCGGAAGATCCCATAAGAATGACATTTTCCTGATGGTCGATAAACTGCAGCGAGGTTAACGAAGGCTGGGTTAAGGTCCCGGGCAGTTGGACCGTCTCGGTCCACTCGTACGCCTCCAGGGTTTTTCGTTCCCGGAACTTGGCTTTTTTGATCAGGCGCGCAATCCGGGCCTGGTGGCGTCCTTCCACTTCCTGGCGCAATACCCCGGCCAGAAACGACCGGGGGTCGTCAAAGGGCACCTGTTCCACCCCGTCCGGCAGGTGAGCCAGATGAAGGGTTTTACACAACTGCTCTAACTCATCGTTCATCCGAAAGCCCTCCCATCTCTACTAAGGCATCATAGGAATACAAATCCGTTTCAACGCCAGCGATGGCCGGGGGCGTGTGGGTTTCTTCCCAGGGTTCCGGGAACGTCAGGGACTGTTCCTGGATCATGGCCTGTAATTCCGACGTGGTCGCCTCCCGGCGTCCGGGAATGCTAAACAAGGAAGCGATCACCGGCCATTCATATCCTTCATCGATCAGGCCCCGTAACCGGGAGACCCGGGTGGTCGTTTGGGCTGGTTCCTCGAGGAGATACGATTGAACCGGTTCCGGGAGGTACGAGAGATACCGAGAATAGGGAACGGCCCGCGGCTTTTGCTTCCAGTGGCTCAAAATATTCGACCATGGCAGCGCCTGACGCTTCCCCATATACGCCCGTTCGGTACGGTAAAGAGCTTCCCCCGAAGGGGGATAAAACGTGACATCCTTCCATCGTTTCTCCACCACCAGGGTTTGTTTGGGACGAGCGCCGGGGACCAGGATCTTGGCCTGATCGAGTTGCACTTCCCCGTATTTATTGACCACCCGGGTCGTGATCGTCGATATGGGATACGCCCGGGACGGAAGTGGCAATAAATGGGGTTGCTCTTCGTCCCACAACGCAGCGATGGAGGTTTCTTTCCGGTAGTGCCGGCGGTACTGATCGGTTTCCATTCGGGTCTTCATCCCATCTGCCAGCTCGGGAAAACTGGTCATGACCGGCTCGGGAACAAACAGCCGCTGGCGGGTATAACCCACTTTCTTTTCGACATTGCCTTTTTCGTGCCCGCTGGCCGGATTACAGGCCTGCACCTCAAACCGGTAATGGGCCTGAAAGGCCAGAAAGCTTTCGGTGAACGTGCGTTTGTCTCCTTTCCCCACGGTCACGACGGCTGCCGGTAAATTATCGATGCGCAGGTGGGTGGGGACGCCTCCGGCCTGCTCAAATAACTGCTCCAGCCCGGTGAGGAAACATTCGATGTTCTCCGCCGGTAACGGATACGCAAAGCCCCGATTGCTGTAAGGAAAGCTGAGGATCAGGGTTTCGATATTCCGGTAGGCGCCGTCTTCGATCGCCCGCATATGGCCAAAATCAACCTGCGCCTCTCCCGGAGGATGCTCGAGCCGTTCGTACCGTTCCAGGTGTTCCTGTTTTAAGACCGGTTTTCGTTCCTGGATATACACGCAAACGGTCCGGTAGGAGCCTGGAAAGCCGTGGTTTTCTTGCAATGCTTGATAGATGGTGTGGTTGGTCCGCCGGTATTTGGGTTCCATCCGGCTGTCTTCCTCGAGCCAGACATCGACGATGTCCCCGTACGGTTCCTCGTACATCATTCCCCGCCGGGTTTTCCGTACCGATGGTACGGGAACATCGCCATCGGCATACTTTTTGGCTGTCCGCCAGTTAATCCCTAACTTGTGACTAATGGCACGAACCGATAACCCTTCTTTGTCACGCAATCGTTTGATATAATGAATTTCTGCCATGTCTAGCATCCTCTCATAACCTCTCCTTCGTTTGGTTGGTCCCTAACAAAGGTATCGAGGTTTTGTTGATGCTGGCAAGGCTTTTTTTATGCCTTGAATGATGTACGTTTGGCCTGCACAGTTATGTATTTCTATTCTGCATCAAACA
>NZ_JBQLIA010000051.1:0-2223 GCF_056034345.1 Marinococcus sp. LNSP9103-4
AGCCCGTGGTCGCGCTGGAATTCCTTCACGGCGGCTTCGGTCTGGGAGCCGAAGTTTTCGTTCGGCTCGGCGATGTCGAGGTAGCCGAGCGTATACAGCTTCTCTTTCATCGCTTGGGCTTCAGGACTCCGCACGCCGTCTTTGAGGACGCTGCTGTCACTGTCATCGCTGCTGTCGTCATCTCTACTACTTGAAGGTGAATTGTTATGTATAACTTCAGCTAGTTTCGAAAAAGTATTTGGTCCCGCCACTCCATCCACAGTCAATGAATGGTCTCGTTGAAATTCTTTTACTGCTTCCTCCGTTTTGGGACCGAAATATTGATTCGGCTCCGAAATGTCTAAATAACCTATTTCGTAAAGGTCTTCCTTCAGCTCTTGAACTTGAGCACTATTGTCACCGTATTTTGCGATATTGGAAGCTGCATTGACCGAAGAAGGGCTAGACAATACAAACGAAAAGACAAGTAAAAGACCAGCTAACGCGAATATTAAATTTTTAAACATGCTAATTATTTCTTCACTCCTTTTATATAAATTGAATTTAGTGCATAATTTCATTCTAGTTAGGACGTAAGAACCAATCAATAGGTAATTATTATACAAAAGATTTGTCGATATTATTTACCCATCTCTTCTAAAACGCCGAAAATAGTCTGTTTTTATCGTTATTTATTAAATTTGTCTGAATGTAATAATTTCTTTTCATCGATTGTTATAATTAGTTCTAAAGAATTAATTATTGTTTTTATATTATATTTCAATAACCTATCAAAACTTTATAATTAAGTTTATCTGTGAAATTTGTCTTAGTCACGCTGGTATTATCTATGCTCTATTTAATTAGGAGGTCGAATATGTTTTCATCCAAAAAAATTATTTTTTTCAGCTCTTTTATTGTTTCTGTTTCTTTAGGTGCTTTTACCGCTGCTGATACTGCCCATGCTAACGAGAAAACCGATGATAACGATTTATACATAACAGAAGGCACTGAAGCTGCCGAGGTGAAAAAACTCGAAGAAGCTTTAATCGTTTTAGGTTATCCTCTCCAGGAGGCAGATACTCTGTTTGACAGCGATACATATATTCATATCTCTGATTATCAAGAGCGAAATAGTTTTGAAGTAACCGGCGAAGTTGATCAGGAACTGCTTGAAAATATTCTGGAAGATATGAAAATCATAGAAAATAGTGAAACTTTAGGTGATACAGAACCTGAAAATCAAAATGAAAAAGACGCCTCTTTAGAAGAACCCCTTACTACTACATCTAATTCAGAAAAAGAAGTCGACGAAGAAAATAATGAAATTGATAATAGTAAAGAAGAAATCAGTGCAGACGCTTCCTCTGACCAGGAAAACGATAAAGATAGCATCATTGAATTACACACAGAAGAAGAAGCATATGAAGCGGAAACTGATGACCAGGTTTTAGAGGAAACCGTTGACACTAAAAATAAACAGGAAGAAAGCGGACCTAAGAACTCAGAAAACGAAGAAATAGCCCGGGAAAATAATTCATTATCTGCAGAAGAATTAGCGGATGAGGAAAAACAAAGTGCAGAAACAAAAGAAGACCTTGAGAATGGCGAAAATAATGAAACAGATCAATCCTTAGTCAGCGACAGCCAAGATTCAGCACAAGAAGAAGCAGATCACAATAAAAATACAGAAGAGTCAAAAGAAATAGAAACTGGCGCTGACGAAGAAATGGCGGAAGCCGAGAGTACCATCGATAAAAAGACAGTAGAAAATGAAGCACCAATCGAACAAACAGAAGCAACACAGCAAAAAGCCAGAACCTACGTAATGGCCGCCCGTAGTTTCTCTTCCTCTACTACTGTAAGCACTGCCGTTTCCAGCAGCACAATCCTGAAAGACGGTGTTACAAGTCCGGCAGCGCAGGCGATGAAAGAAAACCTTTACGATCTTGGGTACCTCGACATCGCCAATCCGAATGGAAAATTCGGTCCACAAACAGAAACTGCCGTAAAAGAATTCCAGCGCGACCACGGGCTGACCGTGGATGGGGTCGCGGGACCAAACACGCTCGCCAAACTCAGCGAGGTGATGCAGAACCCGCCGTCGAACGACGACAGCAGCGGGGACAGTGACAGCAGCGCCCTGAAGAACGGTGTGCGCAGCCCTGAAGCCCAAGCGATGAAAGAGAAGCTCTACACGCTCGGCTACCTCGACATCGCGGAGCCGAACGAAAACTTCGGCTC
>NZ_JBQLIA010000052.1:0-2176 GCF_056034345.1 Marinococcus sp. LNSP9103-4
CCATGGCCATATACATGAGATCATCGATAATCACTAAATCAGCGCTTCTCATGCGTTTGAGTTGTACTTTGGCTTTGTTCAGGTATTCTTCTGTTTTTAAGAGCTGGAGAAGTTCTCCCATGGTCACGAAGTACGCATGAAATCCTCGATGAACGGCTTCCATTCCCAATCCAATGGCGATATGGGTTTTTCCGATGCCCGGCGGGCCCAGGAGAATGATATTGTATTGTTGTTCCAGCCAGCTTAATTCCCGGAGCTGGGCCAGCTGCCGGGCAGTTACCATGTGTTGGCCCGACAGTTCAAAGGTATCCAATTGCTTCCCGAAAGGGAAGCGTGCCCATTTCAGTCGTTTTTCCAGGTTTTTCGCTTCCCGTTTGGTTCGTTCATGCCGCGTCATCGCTTCCAACAATTCGACATAGGTCCAGGACGCTTTTTCCGCTTCGCGAAGCAGCTGGGGAAGCTCCTCGGCCGTTTCCGCTAGACGCAACTGACGAAATTGATGCTGAAGTTCTTTCACCGTCCAATTTTTCATGCCTGGCCTCCTAAAATCTTCGTGTATGTATGGAGCGCACGGGTCGAGGCCGTCATCCCCACAGGGATGACGGGAGGGACAGCCGCAGCTGTCGGCTCCGGCGCCACCGGATGCTCGGAGCGCTGAAGATAAAGGGCGACGTCCCGAAAATGGTTGGCACTATATAGGTTTTCAGCCATACACCTGGCCAGCGCCGCATCGATGAAGGCGGGATACTGCTGCACCACCCGGTCCATGATCGCCAATTGATCCCGCCGATACCTTGGGTATCGCTGACGGATTTCCGCCAAATAAGCAGCGGCTTTGGGAGGATGTTGAAACCGGGAGACCAACTGCTGTTCAAGCTCCCCGAGGCCTTGGGAACGATCACGGATGTGATGGCGGTTTTGGATGAGCTTTCCTTTGTCCATGCTGCATTCATGCTTGGCAATGATATCGCCCTCCAATGATGGGCGAATCACCAATGTCTTGGGCTCGTGCTCGTTTACCTCAATCACCACCAGATTCTCTCCCGTGGGTTGATACGTCCCGAGAGGGACGGAATAACGGTTGGATTGATAACGAATCGTATTGTCCTTGCTGACCCTTCTTGTTATACTTTGATTGTTCGACCTTTCCACGGAAAGGAACGAGGAGACGGGCTGTAGGTGTTGCTTTTCAAGGAGAAACACTTCGGCCGGTCTTTTTTTCGTTGTTTGATGCACCTGATGGTTTCCCGTGCGCTCGAGCCACTGGAGCCCTCGACGGTTCCAGTCCTCAATATCCCGGAAAACACGACTGTCGGCGAAATTGCCTTTGATATATTTGACGACATTTTCGATCATCCCTTTGGATTCCGGATCCGCCCGTCGGCATAAATGAACGTGAAATTTGCGCTCGTTCACATATTGTTGAAACGCTGTGGTTAAAAGTAGTTGGCCAGCGTTCTCACTAACGGCAATGACATGATCCTGGTCATAGACGATCTCCTCCGTGCGCCCTCCGTAGAATTGAAAGGCATGTTCATGGCACCGGATCGCGTCGCTTGTCGTGAAAGGACGGGTCTGCCATTCCATGTATTTCTGTCTGGAGTGAGCGAGGACAAACGCAATGAAATACAGTTTGATTTCTTGATCCTCGGTGGTCTTCTGTTTGGTTTCTCCCCAGTCCACCTGGAGTTGTTTTCCCATCGGCTGCTCCGGGACCGCTTCATAATGACGAATCTTGACCCGCTTCTCGATCTGATACCTTTCCCGGACGTCTTTTACATACGAGCGAACCGTGCTTCCCCCGACCGTGAGGTCGGGATATCTCTCCAGAAGCCAATCATGAACTTGAGCCCCACTCAAGTGCGGATATTCTTCCAGCCAGGCACGTATCCAGTCGCTATACCCGTCTAACTTCTTGGTTCTTCGATGGGGTTGCTCGATGAAGGCTCGTGCCTCCTGTAGCGTCATCTCTAAATATTTATAGACCGTCGGTCTGGATATCTTTAACTCTTGAGCGATCTGTGTGACTTTCAACTTTCGTTTTTGTAATTCCTGAATCTTGACATATAACACTAATTTCTCCTCCAAGTTCCTGACCCCCAGTAAAATAACGTCATTATCTATTTTACTAAAGGATCAGATTGATGGAGCAAAAGTGTAAAATCGAATCAAGCAA
>NZ_JBQLIA010000053.1:0-1725 GCF_056034345.1 Marinococcus sp. LNSP9103-4
TCTCTCAAAAGGAAAGCCAAGCCAGGCCCCTGCCCGGTCCCTGCGGGACCGGGGTCATGCTCCATAGAAAGGAGGTGATCCATCCCCACCTTCCGGTAGGGATACCTTGTTACGACTTCACCCCAATCATCTGCCCCACCTTCGGCGGCTGGGTCCCAGAAGGGTTCCCTCACCGACTTCGGGTGTTGCAAACTCTCGTGGTGTGACGGGCGGTGTGTACAAGGCCCGGGAACGTATTCACCGCGGCATGCTGATCCGCGATTACTAGCGATTCCGGCTTCATGCAGGCGAGTTGCAGCCTGCAATCCGAACTGAGAATGGCTTTTCTGGATTGGCTCCCCCTCGCGGGTTCGCATCCCGTTGTACCATCCATTGTAGCACGTGTGTAGCCCAGATCATAAGGGGCATGATGATTTGACGTCATCCCCACCTTCCTCCGGTTTGTCACCGGCAGTCACCTTAGAGTGCCCAACTGAATGCTGGCAACTAAGATTAGGGGTTGCGCTCGTTGCGGGACTTAACCCAACATCTCACGACACGAGCTGACGACAACCATGCACCACCTGTCATTCCGTCCCCCGAAGGGGAACCGCCTCTCTCGAGGCGTAGCGGAAGATGTCAAGATCTGGTAAGGTTCTTCGCGTTGCGTCGAATTAAACCACATGCTCCACCGCTTGTGCGGGCCCCCGTCAATTCCTTTGAGTTTCAACCTTGCGGTCGTACTCCCCAGGCGGAGTGCTTAATGCGTTAGCTTCGGCACTACGGGTATCGAAACCCCTAACACCTAGCACTCAGCGTTTACGGCATGGACTACCAGGGTATCTAATCCTGTTTGCTCCCCATGCTTTCGCACCTCAGCGTCAGGTACAGACCAGAGAGTCGCCTTCGCCACTGGTGTTCCTCCACATATCTACGCATTTCACCGCTACACGTGGAATTCCACTCTCCTCTTCTGTCCTCAAGTTTCGCAGTTTCCAATGGCCTTCCACGGTTGAGCCGTGGCCTGTCACATCGGACTGACGAAACCGCCTGCGTGCCCTTTACGCCCAATAATTCCGGACAACGCTTGCCCCCTACGTATTACCGCGGCTGCTGGCACGTAGTTAGCCGGGGCTTTCTGGACAGGTACCGTCAGCACGCCAGCCTGTTCGACTGGCGTGGGTTCTTCCCTGTCAACAGAGCTTTACGATCCGAAAACCTTCATCACTCACGCGGCGTTGCACCGTCAGGCTTTCGCCCATTGCGGATGATTCCCTACTGCTGCCTCCCGTAGGAGTCTGGGCCGTGTCTCAGTCCCAGTGTGGCCGATCACCCTCTCAGGTCGGCTACGCATCGTCGCCTTGGGGAGCCCTTACCTCTCCAACTAGCTAATGCGCCGCGGGCCCATCGGACGGTGCAAGGATCCGAAGATCCCTGCTTTGCCGCTGACCTCAGGCGAGGTCAGGGCGTATTGGGCATTAGCCCCGGTTTCCCGGGGTTATTCCCATCCGTCCGGCAGGTTGCCCACGTGTTACTCACCCGTCCGCCGCTCGTTCCACCGGTTTCCTCCCGAAGGAGTCCGCCGGCTTCCCGCGCTCGACTTGCATGTATTAGGCACGCCGCCAGCGTTCGTCCTGAGCCAGGATCAAACTCTCCGTAAAAAGTTTGATGCTGTGGCATCCGAAATGCCCTAAAAATGTGTTGCTTTTGATTGGGGCTCTGGCTTGTCTTTCCTTTTCAAAGAAC
>NZ_JBQLIA010000054.1:0-1481 GCF_056034345.1 Marinococcus sp. LNSP9103-4
TGAACTGTAACCTATAAAATGGACAGGAAATAAAAAGAGTCTAAGCTGTTAACAGATGATCCCGGTATTGGACCGGGGTCATTTTTTTTAGTCCCCACTGGTAGCGGCGGTGATTATATCTGTCGATATAATCGTGAACAATCTGCTTCAGTTGAGCGAAGGTGGCACAGAGACGGGGGTCCACCATATCTTTAAAGTGTCCAAAGAAGGATTCCATGGGAGCGTTATCCCAACAATTGCCGCGCCGGGACATGGATTGGCGGAGACCCGCCTGCTTCACCTTGGCCTGAAAGGCCGGGTGTGTATAGTGCGTCCCCTGGTCGGAATGAAGCATCGCTCCGGGAGGGAGGGGCAGATGCTGCAGTTGGTCCAGGGTCTCATGGGCGAGATCCATCGCTAGCGAGGTGGAAACGACATGAGCCAGAATTTCCTTGGTGGCGCTGTCTTTGATACACGACAAGTACGCTTTTTGCCCCTGGCCGTAATACAGATACGTGATATCTGTCAGAAGAATTTTTCCAGGTTCCTGGGCGTCAAAAGCCCGGTTCAACAGGTTGGGGCAGGTCTGGTGCTCCTGGGTGGCCTTCATGAGCTTTTTATAGGGGTTCGCCCGGCGGATTTTCGTTACCATTTGAAATTTGGCCATTAACCGTCGAATTTTTTTGTGATTCATGATGATGCCCTGATCGTTTTCAAGCATCATTTTGATCTGCAGGGCGCCTGCTTTTTCATGATGACGCTCAAACAGCTCCCGAATCCGTTCGGCCTCCCGGGCATCGTGGTCGTCCTGCCGCTGCCTCTCCGGTTCGTTCTTCCGCCAGGCGTAATACCCGCTCCGGCTGACCCCGGTCAGGTGACATAAATACGACACGTGACCGAGGAGCTCATGTGTATCAATGACCGCCTGAATCAATCCGTACCCCTCGTGGGGGGTTAACGGTGTTTCTTCTTCGACACCTGCCTTTCGAGCTCTTCGAGCTTTTTTAAGAAGTCGATTTCAGCCTCCAGATACTGTATGCGTGTTTCGGCTCGCTGAAGCTTGTCGTCCGTGGAACGCGAACGGGACGAGGGCCGGCCCGCAGCTCCTTTCCCCCGGCGTTCCTGTTCGAGGCCCAGCTCCCCATAACGCTCGTGGGTTTGTCGCCATCGCTGCAGGCATCGTTTCGGCTGTTCCTTGCCAATGACCGTCAGGTCAAGGTCGTGCTCGACAAAAATCTGTGCCGGTCCAGCTCCCTGATGATAAGCATGGACGGCCTTCTTCTTAAAATCCGGATGATACGAAATCGTCCGGTCAGATACCTTTCGAATGCACGGATGAGCTTCTAACTGCTTTTGTTCGCTCGCCGAATACCTTCTTTTCATCGCTGTTCCTCCGTTCGTTCTCTTTTCGTTTAGTATACATGGCAATGAGGGGTGGAAAATAGAAAAAACCCGAATGATGGGCACTTTTTTATCGTGTCCATCATTCGGGTTATAGTTCA
>NZ_JBQLIA010000055.1:0-1390 GCF_056034345.1 Marinococcus sp. LNSP9103-4
TAACTCTAATGTTGCAGTTTTGAAAACAAATGTTGGTCATGGATTTAAATATTGGAAATCATCGACAATATCATCCAACCGAGGGCTTTGCGGGTCAGGCCACATGGTAAGCGTCATACACACTTTCCAGGGTGGCGCCCGCACGGGCGCGCTGATAAATATCCGCAATCTCTCGCCGTCGGTGATCCTGGTGACTGGCATGAAAGGCTTCACTGATGGTGCCCGCAAATACCCACGCAAGCAGCAGCCAGGCGGTTTGGAGGAGAAGCAGGTAGCGTCGGATGGCCGGGGCGCTCCGCAACCGGTATCCGCCCATCGACAGCTTGCCCTTGGCTTCCTGGAAAAAGGTTTCAATCGCCCACCGGTGCTGATACCAGGATAAGACGTCCGCCGCGGTCATCGAGGGGTCGGTGGAAAAGAAAAACCGGTACGCTTCGTGGGAAGCAGAAGCCCGGGAACCAACGACCACGCCCGAGAGGCCACTTTTCAACCGGCCCTGAAACCGAACCATTTCATAGGTGGTGGTCCGGACGGTCACAAGGTCCGGATCTTCCACCTGCCGGGCCCGTTGGGCCCAGTCTCTGGCTGGTAACGGCATGGGGGCCGTATCGAGCACCCGGTTGCTTTTAATGGCACCGATAAAATGCCAGCCCCGGTCCCGGACGGCACGGATCAGTTTTTCCGATGCGTACCAGCTGTCGGCCAGCACATAGACGGGACCATCGCCCACGTCGATGGTGCGAAGCTGCTGAAGGGCCAGGTCGATTTTACTGGGTCCGTGTTCTTTCTCATATCGTTCGATATGATAGGGATACAGGCGCTTGTTCGTGCCTGCCATGATGGTGAGCCATTGATGCCCGTAAACGGTTGTGCCGGTCTGATGATCAAAATGGTACCCGCCGTCGTCGATCGGATGGTGCGCCTGTGACGAGGGCTTCGATTTAGGAACCACGGTATCATCGATGGCGATCAGCACCGGGTTGGCGGAGGAAGCCTGCCGCCGGATATGCTGCAGCACCGAGCGCTGGAGCTTGCGCTCCAGGGCATGGTCATCCACCCGGGACGTTCGAAAAAACCGGGTCACCGACGAATGGTGGGCGTGATGATTGGCGGCTTCTTGAAGGGCCTTCACGCTCCCGTTGCGATGCTCCTGGGTCCAGCCTTCCAACAGCTTTTGCATATGACGGGCAGCCGGGGCGGACATAAAGAACCGGAGGTTCCATTGATCAAAGGCGTTGGCGATGCAGGAGGAATATGATACGGTAGACATGAGGTAGAATCCTTTCTCGATGGTGTTTTGGTCGATGT
Organism: Marinococcus sp. LNSP9103-4; assembly: GCF_056034345.1. NCBI lineage: Bacteria > Bacillati > Bacillota > Bacilli > Caryophanales > Bacillaceae > Marinococcus > Marinococcus sp. LNSP9103-4. The sequence continues at coordinate 1,309 of NZ_JBQLIA010000055.1, forward strand.
CATCGTACCGTATCAACGGGGATTCTGTCTCTTTTTTATTGATAATGGAAATAATTGTTAATAAACCCGCAACATAAAAGTA
>NZ_JBQLIA010000056.1:0-1389 GCF_056034345.1 Marinococcus sp. LNSP9103-4
CAGGCTGTCGAGAAAGTCTCCTTTCTCGACAGTTTTTTTGTAGGCAAGCGCCCCGAAGGGTCGTATACTAAAAAGAAAAGGGGCGATATCGCCATGCTTGGCAAAGCCGAAAATCACCGATTGGATCAAGTGACCGTTGCTGTGGAAGACCTCGTGCCTGCTGACCACTTTCTTCGGACCATCGATGCGATGATTGATTTCCGGTTCATTGACGAGCAACTGGCTCCGTATTATTCGCCGACCGTCGGTCGGCCGTCGATTCCGCCGATCACCTTGTTTAAAATGATGTTTATTGGCTATTTCTACGGCATCCGTTCGGAACGGCAGCTGGAAAAAGAGCTCCAGACAAACGTGGCTTACCGGTGGTTTCTTGGTTTCTCATTGACGGACCGTATTCCGGATCATTCCACGATCAGCTGGAACCGGCAGACCCGATTTCTCGATACGACCGTCTTCGAGGACATTTTTGATACCATCGTCCGGCAGGCGGACGCGCATGGCCTGGTCGACGGGCGGATTTTATTGACCGACTCCACCCACGTGAAAGCCAATGCCAACAAAAACAAGTTTCTGCGAAAAGCGAAATCGCCCAAAGTGCCAGTTTACCTGGACGAATTGGAAGCAGATGTTCAAGCCCACCGAGAAGCAGAAGGAAAAAAGCATTGGGACCGCGGAAGGAGGGGAAGTCCGCTCCCACCACGATGACCCGGGTCAGCCGGACCGATTCGGATAGTGGCTTTTTGATGCGGGATGGCAAGCCACAGGGGTTTTTTTACCTGGACCACCGCACGGTGGACGCTAAACATAACATCATCACAGACACCTATATCACGCCGGGCAACGTGCATGATGCCGATCCTTACTTGGAGCGCCTCGAGGTCCAACGGGCCAAATTCGGCTTTCAGGTGGAGGCAGTGGCGCTCGACGCCGGCTACTTCACCGCGTATTTATGCAAAAAACTCGAGGAGCAGGGCATCTACGCCGTCATGGGATACCGGCGCCCGGGGAAAAGCGGCCCGTACATGCCGAAACGCAAATTTCGTTTTGTCCCGCAGAAAAAAACGTATGTCTGCCCGATGGGCTGCCTGTTGACCTATCGCACGACGGACCGGAACGGCTATCGGCACTATCGTTCCCGCCCCCAGGACTGCCAGGGCTGCCCGCTGCGGGAGGATTGTTTCTCCCCATCGGCGACGTCCCGGGTGGTGAGCCGGCATTTATGGGAAGACTTCAAGGACCGGGTCCGCGCCCGGAAACGGACGAACACCGGGAAAGCATTGTACCACTTACGGACCCAGACCGTGGAACGCAGTTTTGGAGACGCCAAGGAACTCCATGCGTTTCGGTATGCCCGATGCCGAGGACACTCGTCTGTGCAGGAACAGGCAT
>NZ_JBQLIA010000057.1:0-1348 GCF_056034345.1 Marinococcus sp. LNSP9103-4
TGTAACCGTCAAGTAGAATAGATCACTTTCTCCCAAATAAGATAGATCAACGTTCACCAATTAAGATAGACCACTTGTTTCGGGAAACAACGTTTGTCTGTACTTCATGCGGATGCTTTCCATTTCTTCCCCAAAGGTAATGATTTCGCTCCGGTGAAGCAGGCGATCTAAGATCGCCGTCGTCAGGGTGAGATCACCTAAGAATTTGCCCCATTCATTTGGCCCTTTGTTCGACGTCAGGATGAAAGCGGCCTTGCCGTAAAGATCGTAAACAAATTGGAAAAACAAATGCGCTTCGTGCGCGTCATACGTCATGTACATGACATCATCGATGATGACCAGATCTGATCCAATAATCCGTTTATACCGGGTGTTGGATTTTTTGGTATGTTCCCGTGTTTTTAAGATATACATCAGGTTGGCCATGGAAACAAAAGAGACTTGAAATCCCTGCTCGACGGCATGCACACCTAAGGCGACGGACAGATGCGTTTTGCCTGCACCTGCCGGCCCCATCAGGATTAACGTAAAATCGTCTTCCACCCAATTCAGCTCTTTCAACACGTTGAATTGCTTGTCTGCCAGCGCGTTTTGTTCCTTTAAATCATAAGTATCCAGGGTCTTTATTTCCGGAAACTCGGCCCATTTCATGCGTCGTTCGGTGGTCTTCTGTTCCCGACATTGAAGCTCATACGTCAGAAGTTCATGGGTGAACTCATGATACGTCCAGCCTTTGGCTTCTGCTTTCCGGAGGAGTGCGGGAAGCGCTTTTGCCGTTTCGGCCAACCGTAAGGTTCGGCATTGGTGTTGTAAGGCGTCAAAAGGATGACTCATGTTCTTCGCCCTCCATGCAAGACGTTCAAGTAGGTATCGCTTGATCGTTCAGGCGCTTCCCACTCGATGTATGGTTGAGGGAGGGGAACCTCTGGGGAGAATGGCGGCTGGACCTGCCGGTCCAGGGAATAAGCGATGTCCCGGAAATCATTGCCACTGATTAATCGGAGCCTTTGAATTTCTGTTAGAGCTGCTTCTGCGCTGTTCGGATGGTTCCGGATGGCCTTTTGAATGACCTTCAGTTGATCGGCCAAGTGCCGCGGATATTTCTCTGCTAATGCTTCGATCAACCACTGAATACCAGCTTTATTCGAGAAGGCATCCGACAGCTCATGAATCAAAAGATGGCGCTTCGATTCTCGCTTTCCTCGATGCCGCGGGTCGGCAACGACCACGCCTTTTTTCGAGGAAAGGTTGTGGGTGGCCAACACCGGCCCCATCGGTTTTAAACGAATCAGGAGGGTGCGGCCCTCGATGACCTCGAGGTACGCTTTGTTCAATCTCCCTGGTTGAT
>NZ_JBQLIA010000058.1:0-1176 GCF_056034345.1 Marinococcus sp. LNSP9103-4
GTTGATACGTACCTGACGGTACGCTATACCGGTTTTGCAGGTAACGGATGACATTGTCCTTGTGAATCGTTCTTGTTATACTAGAGGAAAGATGATTCTCAAATAAATAGCTCGTAGAGACTTTTTGTAAGTGTTGCTTTTCCAGGGCGTACACTTCGGAAGGTCTCTTTTTTATATTGTGATGAATTTTATAATTACCTGTGCGCTTTAACCAGGCCAGGCAGGCCTCATTCCACGTCGCCAACTGATCAAACACCCGGTTTTTGCTGAAGTTGTATTTCACGAACTTCACGACTTGTTCGATTTTTCCTTTTGATTCAGGGTCGCTTTTCCGGCAGAGATAAATCTTGAAGCCCCGGGCTGTTTGGTATTTCGTGAATTCCGCCGTTAAAATAAGATCCCCAGCGTTTTCGCTAACGGCGAGTAAAGCATCTTGATCGTAGACCATTTCCATCGGCATGCCCTCATAATACGCAAAGGCATTTTCGTGACATCTTACGACGTCTGTCGTCCGAAAAGGACGATCCAGCCACTCGACATATTTATAGCGCGAATGGGAGAGGATAAAAGCGATAAAGTACAGACGTTTGCTTTCTCCTGTCTTCCTTTTCACGACTGTTTGGCCGAAATCGACTTGCCCCTGTTGACCTGGTAAGCTCTCAGGAATCGTCGCATAGGTTCGGTGTCGAACATGTTTCGGGATGTGATACCTTTCGCGCAGCTCATTCACATAATTGCGAACCGTATTTTCCGAAGCACCTCGGAAATTCATCCGTTCCTCCAACCAATCATATACTTGAGCACCTGTGAGATCTGGATGCTCGTGAAGCCAATCGAGGATAGGATCCCGGAAGGGATCCAGCTTCTTGGACCGGTTACGCAGGGAAATGAGAAAGTCCTCAAATTCCTCCGGCGTCATCCCCATATATTCTTTGACGGTATTTCTCGACATGGTCAACTTTTTCGCAATCGAGTTGATGGAAAACCCTTCGGCATGCAGCTTTCGAACTTCTACATATTTCATGAATCGATTCACTCCAATTTCCTCACTTTCAATAAACTAGCGGCAGCTTATTAAAAGTGTGTCATATTTGTATGGAAATGGGTTCATCTTATTGGTGAAAACCTGCTCTACCTTAATTGTGGTAAATTGCTCTCTCTAGTTTAGCGTTTACA
>NZ_JBQLIA010000059.1:0-1136 GCF_056034345.1 Marinococcus sp. LNSP9103-4
AGAAGACGTAAGGGGCATCCGTTCGCGGATGCTGAATTCTTCCGACTTTAGCGAGGAATGGAAGGATTCGATCATGGCATTATCAAAGCAGTTTCCTTTCCGGGACATGCTTGTGATAATGCCTTTTTCTTTGGCCGCCTGCTGAAACGCATGCGACGTATACTGGGAACCCTGGTCACTGTGCAGAAGGAGACCGAAGGTCTCCCGGCCCTGACAGGCTGCTTCTAGCGTATCCAGCACCAGACTTGTTTCCTGCGTATCCTTTAACTCATACGCGACTAATTCATTATTGTATACATCCATGATCGTGGATAAATACCACATCTTTTCTCCATATGGCAGATACGTAATGTCGGTAACCCATTTTTGGTCGGGACGATCGGCCGTGAATTCCTGTTGAAGGAGATTGGGCACCGTCTGATGGCTTTCCCCTGTCGACTGGATCCGTTTCTTGGGCTTGACCTGGCATTGGAGCTGATACTTCTGCATCACCCGCTGGGCGGTTTTCCGATTGATTCTGATCCCGTGGTCTTTTCGCAAAAGAGCCGCCACCTTACGGTGGCCCAGCCAATAGCGATACCGGCGGCAGATATCCATGATCATCCGGTGCAAAGCGGGAATCTCCTTGGAACGCTTTTTCCATCGGTAATAGGTGGAACGGGGAATGCCGAAGGCATGACACATCTCCTGCACGCCATAAGCATGTCTATTCGCCTCTATCACTTCGACGATGACTTCTGGAACCACGTCCTTTCGATGGCGTTCGCCTTTCCCATCAGATCATCTCTCATTTCGTAATACGCCACTTTCTTTCGCAGCTGCTCGATTTCGCTTCCCTCATCAGGCCCTTTACCGAAGGTATACTGTTTTCCCGGCGGCTGGGCCAGGCGGTGGAAGGCACCCTGTTTATACCACTGGACCCATGTTTTAATCTGAGATTTATTCTTAATCCCAAATTGCTTCATGAGTTCCTGATTGGAAGTCTTTCCCTCCAATTTCAAACGAATGACTTCACGCTTCACATGCTCCGGGTAAAATCGATTGGCTCCCATCAAAAAAACACCTCCAGATCATCGTTAATACTACATACGACGTTGGGGGTGTTTTTTCCTGTCTCATATTATGGGGTCACTCTA
>NZ_JBQLIA010000060.1:0-1064 GCF_056034345.1 Marinococcus sp. LNSP9103-4
TTTAAATCGTCAAATTAAGTTAGACACCATATCATTCTCCATATACCTCATGAATACTTCCAACGGGGTGCAATAGTCTAACGACTTTCTTGGGATGTGATTTCTTCGGGAGGCCACAGCGGAAACATACGACTGGTCCACCTCCTGAAAATCCATGTGCTTAGGCAGGCCATCCTTTCGAAGGAGGCCATTTGAATGTTCATTTAATCCGCGTTGGGAAGGCGTTCCTGGATCCGCAAAATAAATGGCAAGGTCGTGCCTGTTGCTGATCGACTGCCAGTTGGAAAACTCCTTGCCGCAGTCAAAAGTGATGGATTTGAATAGGTGTTTCGGAAAACGGCTGCACCACCGGTGCAGCGTGGTTTCAATATCGCTGGCCTTACGGCCGGCTGGTTGAAGGGTAACGATCACTTTCGATAAACGCTCCACCAGAGTGATCACAGCACTTTGATGGTGACGGCCAACAATGGTGTCTCCTTCCAGGTGCCCGAATTCCTGTCGAAAGGCCGGGTACTCCCGGTCCCTGTCCGTAAGGGTCCGCCGAAACGCCTGCTTTCCCCGGCGTTCCTGATGCCCGTTTGGTTTCCGCTTTCCTTTCATCGGCAGGGTGCTTCGATCCAGCATCCATCGCTCAAACATCCGGTACAGGGTGCGTCCGGAACAGGGAAGCGGACGCTCCCGGCGTCCGGCGATGACATCAGGGGTCCATCCTTCCTGGATTTTCTCGGTGACATAGGCCTGATCGGTGGGCGTTAAGACCGTCGGTCTTCGACCACACCGCTGTTTATTGGCTTGATACCGCTGAACATAATCAAGGGCCCGATGCCCTTCCCGTAAGTAGCTCACGACGTTGTGGATCGTTTGACGGGCACGCCCGAGCTGCCTGGCGATCCAGGAAACCGAGAACTCATTCTGGTTATATGCTTCTATGAGGACAACTTCATTCGTGCTAAGATGGGTGTAGGTCATTCGTGATCACTCCTATGATTTCTTTGGTCGGAAATTCATCTTGAGTGTATCACGAGTGATTTTTTTCGTTGTCTAGCTTAATTTTACAATCGGCG
>NZ_JBQLIA010000061.1:0-1041 GCF_056034345.1 Marinococcus sp. LNSP9103-4
GGCATGTACCGCTATCCGATCGGCGTGGTCGGCGGGATCACCCCGTTCAACTTCCCGATGATGGTGCCGTGCTGGATGTTCCCGCTTGCGATCGCCTGCGGCAACACGTTCGTGATGAAGCCGTCCGAGCGGACGCCGATGCTGGCGAACCGGCTCGCCGAGCTGTTCGAGGAAGCCGGGCTTCCAAAAGGCGTGCTTTCGGTGGTCCACGGGGCGCATGACGTCGTGAACGGCCTGCTCGAGCACGACGACGTACCGGCGATTTCCTTTGTCGGCTCGCAGCCGGTGGCCGAATACGTGTACAAAAACGGCACCGCCCACGGCAAACGCGTCCAGGCGCTCGCCGGCGCGAAAAACCACACCCTTGTCATGGAGGATGCGGATCTCGATAACGCCGCGTGGCAGATTCTGAACGCCGCCTTCGGCTCCGCCGGGGAACGGTGCATGGCCGCCTCCGTGGTCGCGGTGCAGGAAAGCGTCGCCGACCAGCTGGTCGAAAAAATCCAGGCGTACGCGGATGATGTGACCATCGGCAACGGCCGCGAAAAAGACGTGTTCCTCGGACCGGTGATCCGCGAAGGGCACCTCGAGAAAACGAAGGCCTACATCGACAAAGGCGTCGAAGAAGGCGCGACGCTCGTGCGCGACGGCCGCCAGGATGAGGTCGCGAAGGAGGGCTACTTTATCGGCCCGACGATCTTTGACCACGTGCAGCAGACGATGACGATCTGGCAGGATGAAATTTTTGCGCCGGTGCTGTCCATCGTGCGCGTGCCGGACCTGACCGCCGGCATCGAATGGGCGAACGAGTCCCGCTTCGCGAACGGGGCGTGCCTGTTCACGAGCTCCGGCCACAGCGTCCGGGAGTTCCGGGAGAACATTGACTCCGGGATGCTCGGCATCAACGTGGGCGTGCCGGCGCCGATGGCGTTCTTCCCGTTTTCCGGCTGGAAGGATTCCTTCTACGGCGACCTGCATGCGAACGGCAAGGACGGCGTGGAGTTCTACACCCGCAAGAAAATGGTCACCGCCCGCTGGTAA